>DQIG01000129.1:11439-11962 GCA_003525885.1 Stenotrophomonas sp. | reverse complement strand
CCATGTAGAACAGCAGGTTCATCAGGCCCAGGGTGAGCCCGTAGCGCAGGATGGTGATCGCATCCACGCGACTGGTCTTCCAGCGCCACGGCCGCCAGAACAGCAGCAGCAACAACGCCGAGAAGCCCACGCGCAGCGCGCTGGTGCCCTGGGCGCCGATCAGCGGGAACAGGTGTTTTGCGTAGGAGGTGCCGATGGCCAGCGAGGTGACCGAGCCAAGCACCGCCAGCGCCGGCAACATCGGCGCGAGTCGGGAGGTCTGCATGGGCAAAGTCTATTGCGCCGGCGCCGAGCACTTGGCTCAATTGACAGCCTGTTCGTGCAACTTCTGCTCGCCATGGCCACCGCCCCCGTGCTCGACAGCTTCGACCGCGCCATCCTCGACCTGCTGCAGCGGGACAACACCCTGCCGCAGCGCGAAATCGCCGAGGCCGTGCACCTGTCCACCCCGGCCGTGCAGCGCCGCATCAAGCGCCTGCAGGACAGCGGCGTGATCGCCGCCAATGTGGCGGTGGTCGCCGCG
>DQIG01000129.1:10293-11288 GCA_003525885.1 Stenotrophomonas sp. | reverse complement strand
GCGGTGGTCGCCGCGGCCAAGGTCGGGCGGCCGCTGACCATCATCGTCGAGGTGCGCGTGGTCAGCGAGCAGCGTGAACGCGTGGCGCCGTTCAAGCGCCGCGTGCAGGACGACCCGGCGGTGCAGCAGTGCTACTCGATCACTGGCGACGGCGATTTCCTGCTGCTGCTTTCGGCGGCGTCGATGGAGGAGTACGAGGCCATCACCGAGCGGTTGTTCGGCGGTGATGACAACATCGAGCGCTTCCGTACGTCCGTCGCGCTGGGGACGTTGAAGCGCAGTTTCGAAGTGCCGCTGCTACCGGTTCCGTAGCGTCGGAGATCATGAACACACCGCCCTCCCCCGCCCCTCGCCTGCGCCGCTGGTTGCTGCGCGGCCTATGGCTGGCCATTGCCCTCATTGCCGCGTTGGTGCTGTGGAACAGCCCATGGGCCGCTGCGCCAAAACTGCTGTGGACACTCGCGCGGATGCCTCCGGCCACCGAACTTCCGGTGCCGGTGGAGGGCGTCCGCCCGCGGCAGATCGCCGATACGTTCGGCGCTCCGCGCGGTCGTGACCGCTCCCACGCCGGCATCGACATCTTCGTCAAGCGCGGTACCCCGGTACGCAGTGCCACCGCTGGCGTCATCGCGGATGTCAGCGAGCGCGGGCTCGGTGGCCGCCAGGTGTGGGTGATCGGGCCCGGGCGCGAGCGCTACTACTACGCCCATCTGGACGACTGGGCCGAGGGCCTGGCGCGTGGCCAGGTGGTCCAGGCCGGTGACCTTCTCGGCCACGTCGGCGACAGCGGCAATGCCAAGGGCACGCCGCCGCACCTGCATTGGAGCATCTACGGCGCCGACGGCGCCCGCGATCCGCTGCCGCTGCTGCGCTGAACCCCATCTGCTGCGTCGAGCCCCGCGTGAGCGCCTTCCTCGTTCATGGTTTGTAAATAGGAATAGTTCGTATTACCATTTCTTTCGTTTCCGGTGGTGCCAGGACGGCCTGCCCGCCCG
>DQIG01000129.1:635-10147 GCA_003525885.1 Stenotrophomonas sp. | reverse complement strand
GCCAGGACGGCCTGCCCGCCCGTTTCCCACCCGTAGCGCCTCGCCTTCTGGATGCCGGCCGAGTGCGCGTGCTCGTCCAGGACCCCCATGACCCGTTCCGCCTTCCGTATCCCGCAGCCGCAGCGGTTGTCCGTTGCCGTGCTCGTTGCACTCTGTGCCCTGGCCCCGGCCGCCTTCGCCGACACCGCCGCCGACCCGACCACGCTGGACAAGGTCTTGGTCAAGGGCGAGCGCGCCGAAGGCTATTCGGTACGCCGCACCTCGGCCGGTACCCGCTTCGACCTGGCACCGCGCGAGATTCCGCAGTCGGTCAGCATCATCAGCCACCAGCGCATCGAAGATCAGAAGCTGGACGACATCATCGACGTGCTGGCCAACACCACCGGCGTGACCAGCACCCAGTCCGACAGCGAGCGGACCGAGTTCTATGCGCGTGGCTTCTACATCGATGCCTACCAGTTCGATGGCCTGCCCACGCAGATGGTGCAGAACTGGAGCTACGGCGATTCCGGCCTGGACCTGGCGCTGTACGACCGCGTGGAAGTGGTGCGCGGCGCCACCGGCCTGCTCAGCGGCGCCGGCAATCCGTCGGCGTCGGTGAACCTGGTGCGCAAGCATGCCGACAGCGCCGAGCTGACCGGCAGCGTCTCGGTGAACGTCGGCAGCTGGGGCCGCACCCGCACCACGGTGGATGTGGGCAGCGCGCTGAACGCCAGCGGCAGCGTGCGTGGCCGCGTGATCGGCAGCTACCTGGATACCGACGGCCAGATGGACCGCTACAACCAGCGCAAGACGCTGGGCTACGCCGTCATCGATGCCGACCTCACCCCTGACACCCAGCTGAGCGTGGGCTACGACTACCAGCAGAAGCGTGCCAACGGCGCGACCTGGGGTGGCTTCCCGATGTGGTACGCCGATGGCAGCCCCACGAATTACCCGACCTCGTTCAATCCCTCGCCGGACTGGACCTACTGGGACACCACCAGCAAGCGCGCGTTCGCCACCCTGCAGCACGCCTTCAGCAACGGCTGGAAGTTCAGGATCGGCGCCACCCACGACCGCACCAACGCCGATGACAAGCTGTTCTATCCGTCCTACACCGCGTTCGACAAGGCCACCGGCACCGGCGTCACGCCGATGGCCGGCTTCTACAACACCGAACGCAAGGTCGATGGCATCGATGGCTACGTCGACGGCCCGTTCCAGCTGTTCGGCCGCGAGCACCAGTTCATGGCCGGCCTGAGCTACAACAAGCGCGAATTCGCCAACTACGGTGACTTCCAGATGGGCGGCCCCGGCACCGGCTGGAACCCCTTCAGCTCCTATCTCGACTGGACCGGCAACATTGCCCAGCCGAACTGGAATCCGCTGGCGCTGGCCAGCCAGGGCATCATCACCCAGAAGGCCGGCTATGCCGCCACCCGTCTGTCGCTGGCTGATCCGCTGAAGCTGATCCTCGGCGCGCGCTACACCAACTGGAAGAGCGAAGGCGAGAACGACGACCGCGAACACAAGGTGACCACCCCGTACGCCGGCCTGGTGTATGACATCAACGACGCCTACTCCGCGTACGCCAGCTACACCGAGATCTTCCAGCCGCAGACCGCCCGCGACCGCAACGACCGTTATCTCGATCCGGTCGACGGCAAGAGCTACGAGGTGGGCGTCAAGGGTGCCTGGTTCGACAACCGACTGAACGCCTCGCTGGCGGTGTTCCGCATCGAGCAGGACAACGTCGCCCAGGTCACCAGCGAGCCGATCATCGGCCGCCCGGGTGAATTCGCCTCGATCGCTGCACGCGGCACCGTCAGCCGTGGCTTCGAGTTCGAAGTGAACGGCGAACTTGCACCCGGCTGGAACGCGACCTTCGGTGCTTCGCGCTATGTGGCCAAGGACATCAACGGCGCCGACATCAACACCAACCTGCCGCAGACCGCATTGAAGCTGTTCACCAGCTACACCCCGCAGTCGCTGCAGGAACTGACCATCGGTGGCGGTGCCAACTGGCAGAACCGCATCTATTACGCCGCGCCGGTGGTCGGCCGCTTCGAGCAGGAAGGCTACGCACTGGTCAGCGCCTTCGTGCGCTACCGCATCTCGCCGGAGTTCAGCGTGCAGGCCAACCTCAACAACCTGCTGGACAAGAAGTACTACTCGCAGATCACCGGCTACGGTGCGTACGGCGATGGCCGCAATGGCTCGCTGACGTTCACCTGGTCGTTCTGAGCAGGCGCGGGGCACGATCGCCCCGCACTTGTAGAGCCGAGCCCATGCTCGGCTCAGAGAATCAGCCGAGCGTGGGCTCGGCTCTACACCAGCAAGGCAGCGCCGGAACTGACCGGCGCTGCCACCGTCATATCAGAACCGCAGATCCGCGCGCAGGTACCAGTAACGGCCACGCGGGATGTCGTAGGTCGAGGCGTCATACCCGTTCAACGAGCACGACAGGCAGATCGGCGGATCCTTGTCGAACACGTTGTTCAGGCCCGCGGTCAGCTGCAGCCCCTTCATCCAGTCGATCTTGTAGCCCACCTGCATGTCGTGGAAGGTGGTGGCCGAGAGCGTGTTGGTGCCGGCGGTCTGGTTGCTGCACACCGGGAATGCAACGGCATCGCCGCAGTTCTCGGTCAGCTCGGAGATGTGCCGCACCGTCCAGTTCGCACTCCAGCGGTCCATCGTCCAGGCGATGCTGGCGTTGCTGGTCCACTCCGGGATGGAGCTGTCGGCCACTTCCACGCCCGGCTTCTGCGGCTGCTTCTGCCCCGCCGCGCCGGTGGCTTCGTAACGGCCGACGAAGGTGTTCTTCCAGGCCAGCTTGAACTGGCCGATGGAGCTCTGCGGCAACGTCCAGAACAGGTCCACGTCCCAGCCGTCGGTCTTGATCGAGCCCAGGTTGGTCAGGCGGTTGTTGAAGCTGCTGACCGCACCGGTGCTGGCGCGGGTGATGCCGTTGCAGTACACCGGGTCGAGCGTGTCCACGCACAGGTCCAGCTGGGTCTGCGCGTTGATGGCCTGGATCGCACCATCGATGGCATGGCGGTAGAAGGTCACTTCCACGTCGAAGCGCTCCGACCACGATGCGTTGTTGCCGAACCACGGACTCCACACGAAGCCGGTGCTGAAGCTGCGCGAGCGCTCCGGTTCCAGCTCGCGGTTGCCGCCGGTGGTCACCGAGATCTGCGAATTGGCCTGCTGGAAGCCAGCCGGCACGCCCAGCGCGGCACAGTTGCCGGCGCTGCCTCGTGGCGGCGTACCGCCCAGGCCCACCGAGCACGGATCGAACAGCTGCAGGTCGGCGCGCGCAGCCGAGCCGTACAACTCACCGATCGACGGCGCACGGAAGCCCTCGGCGTAGGTGGTGCGCAACACGAAGTCGTCGGTCACCTGCCAGCGCAGGCCGTACTTGGGGGTGAACTCGCCACCAAAGGTGGAGTAGTCCGAGTAGCGGCCGGCCAGGCTCAGCTCCAGCTTCTTGCCCAGCGGCGAGTCGGCGAAGATCGGAACGCTCAACTCCAGGTACGCTTCGTTGACGTCATACGAACCGGACGTCGGCTGCGACGGTACACCGTTGTAGTGGCCGATCACCGTCAGCGGATCAGGCTGGTACCAGCCCTTGTACTTGCGGTACTCGTAGCCGCTGGCGAACGACACCGGACCGGCCGGCAGGGTGAACAGGTCGCTGGACAGGTTGGCGGTGAACAGGCTCAGCTCGTTCTGGCTGCGATCACGCACCACCGGCTGGATCCACTTCAGCATGTCCGGGGTGATCGAGCCGACGCCGCCGAAGATGTTCAGCGGCACGCAGCCCGGCGTTGCCGCGCACACCGCCGGATCACCCAGCGCCATGTTGACGTTGTAGATGTTGTAGCTGCCGTAGTTGGTCTGCTCGGCCTTGTTCTTGCTGTACATGCCGTTGACGTCCCAGTACCAGCTGCGGTCGGCGGCATGGAAGTTGCCGACCAGGCCGGTGGCCACGTAGGTCGTGTTGACCTCCTGCTTGAACACGCGCGCGCCACCTTCGACAGGGCGGCGGCCGATCAGGCTCATGTTGCCCGATGACACCAGGTCGAAGCCGAACGGGTTGTACGGGTTCAGGCGCGAGACCACGATATTGTCCGCCAGCGGGTTGCCGGTAGCACCGTCAGGGCCGAAGAACAGCGGCTCGGGGCCGGCCTGGTTGGTCGACTCACGGCGGTTGCCCAATGCCTTGATGTACCACTGCACGTTGTCGGTGATGTCGAAGCGGAACTGGCCGAACAGGCCTTTACGCTCGGACGGGGTCAGCACCATGTTGTACTCGGCGAAGTTGAAGCGGTCGGCGCTGGTGAAGCAGTGGTAATCGTCGGTGCGGTTGCAACCGGCGCTGCCGTCGTAGCGCGGGCTGCTCACGCCGGTGTTGGGCACGATGTCCTGCTCGGCGCCGGTGTTGGGGTCGACGAAGGCGAAGCGGCCCTGCGGGATGCCACCGCTGCCGAAGGCCAGGCCGGTGCCCGGGATCGGGAAGCGCGACTGTTCGCGGTCGCGGGCGAACACCGGGTCCTGCTTGGTCCAGCTGGCACCGAGGAACAGGCTGTAGCGATCACCACTCTTGCCCCACGCCAGGTCCACGCCCTTCTGCGTGCCGTCGCCCTTGCTGTACTCACCGTAGTTCAGCGTTACCTGGCCGCCATCGAAGTCGCGGCGGGTGATGATGTTGACCACGCCGGCGATGGCATCGGAGCCGTACAGCGACGATGCACCGTCTTCCAGCACCTCGATGCGTTCGACGATGGCCAGCGGGATGGTGTTGAGGTCGGTGGCCGCACCGACGCCCGATGCGGACGACTCGTTGACCCAACGGATGCCGTCGACCAGCACCAGCACGCGCTTGGCACCGAGGTGACGCAGATCAACCTGCGCCGAACCGGCACCCACGCCGCTGCCATCCGGCGGGAAGCCGAAGTTGCCGGACGAATTGAACTTGGCATTGAGCGCCGAACCGGAGCCGGTCAGCTGCTGCAGCACCTCGCTGATCGAGTTCAGGCCGGTGCGTTCAATATCGCCGCGGGTCAGGGTCTGGATCGGGACCTGGCCTTCGACTTCAGCGCGCTTGATGCGGGTACCGGTGACTTCCACCGCGTCGAGGTTGGTGGTGGATTGTGCAGCGGCACCCAAGGGTGCCAGGGCCATCACGCACAGCGTGACGCCAACCGCCAACGGGCGGTGGTGCAGGTGATTCATTCGCTCTCTCTCCAAAGGAATGTCGGGACATGGGCTGCCGCGCTCCCCCCTGCATGGCGGCAGCGTCTCCTTTGTAAACAAGCGGTAAAAATCACGGCGTGATGATCGACACTATTTCACGCGGAATTGACGCAATTGACGGCCATTTGCGACAACTGAGGGCCATTTAGAACCGGACGGTACTGTTCACCGCCCTCCGCTTTGGTGCTGGCTGCGACAGCGCGCGCCGAAATCCGCCAAAGCTCATCAAGGGGACTTGTCGGTGCAGGCACTAGAGTCCGGGCGCGTCGACACGCAGCCCATGCTGGCTGACGGCCAGCAGCACGCGTGCCATGTCTCCGTAGTCGGTGTCGGCGGCGGTCGCCAGATGCACCCAGGGGCGATGCTGCAGCGGCATCTGTTGCGCCTGCACCAGATACTGCTCCAACGCGACAGCGTCCGCCGGCTGGCCATTCCAGAACACAGCCCCCGCTGCGTCGATGCGCAGGTTGATCGGCTGGGGCGAGGACGCCGGCCACGGCGGGCACGAGGTGCGCTGCTGGAACGCCAGGAGGCCGGTCGCCTGCGCCATCGGCAGTGTGGTGATCACCAGCGCCAGCAGCACCAGCAGCGATGGCAGGCCTGCCAGCGATTCGCGGAAACGGAAAAGGAAAGGCGCGCGCATGGTCACTGCTTGCGGGTGGCAATCGAAATCGAATCGAAACCGCCGTGCTTGAGCTGGTCCATCACATCGACCAGCTTCTGCACTTCCACGCCGCGGTCGCTGTTGATGATCAGGTTGAGCTTCTCGCCTTCCTTGGGGATCTGTTTGAGGCGGGCGACCAGGCCTTCGACAGGCGTGTTCTCGCCATCGACCTGCACCGCATCCTTGGTGATGGTGATGATGGCCTTGGCCTGGGGCTTGAGGTCTTGCGCGCTGCTGGAGCTGGGGAGCTGGGTCTTCAGGCCGAGCGCGGGGATCACATTCATGCTGATGAGCACGAAAAACACCAGCAGGAACATCATCACGTCGATCATCGGAATGATCTCGACGCGGGCTTTTCGTTTCTTGGGTTCATCCCAGCTACGCATGCTGCAACTCCTCGGAAGCATTGTTATACGATTCATAACGCTATAAGTTTTATAGCGATGCGCAGCGTAACGAGAAATTATGTCGTGCGTATTACATCAACCGGGTTTGCGTAAAGATTTGTTGGGAAGGAAAGTGGCGGCGCAGCAGGAGAGGGTCAGGGGCAGGATTATCCGCGCGGCAAGCGAATGAAGGACAGCAGGAATTTGAACAGATAGGCAACAATGATGGAGCCGAACAGGTCGCCGATCGACATCACGATCAGCCCGCTCCAGAAATGCGGGGAGGCGCCGCGCATGACGAACCAGAGCAACTGGAACAGCGGATTGGTCAGCGCATACAGCAGGATACAGGCCATCAGCCGGGTGGTGGTCAGGTTCGCCAGCGAGCGCCGCAAGTCCATGCCCGACAAGGTGAAACGGTAGGCGATATAAGGCGCCAAGGCCGAGATCAGGCAGTAGCCGGCCGCCGTAATGGGGTCATGGGGGAACAGTCGGTAAGTGGCGGTGGTGGCCAGCGAGCCCAGCAGCAAGCCGACGCAGCCGGCTTCGGCAAACAGCAGCGTGCAGATCAGCCGCACGCCGGCGGGCAGGTAGACCCAGGCGATGCCTTCGGTGAATTCGGTCTGGCGGAACAGCCATTCGTTCAGGCTGTAGAAAAGGAAATAACAAATGGCGGTGCCTGCCGCGGCGGCAACGTGCGTGCGCAAGGTCGACTGGGTATTGGGCGAGGCATCCATGACGGCGCGTATGTTACCGATTTCTATGCTGCCCTGCAGCAGGCAATCTCATGTTGTGGCTAAATCGCCCGCACTGCCCGCTGAAAAAGTGGGGATATTGCGCTATGGCGGGGCTAGGCGTATTATCCGCTATCGAATCTGTAACGATGTAAAAGCAGCTGCGAACAGCGACATAACGAAACCAACAACGCGAAACACAACAACGCGAAACACAACAACGCCAACAGCGTAGCTATGGGTAAAAACAAGAGGCCTGCGGATATCTATCTGCGCTTTCTGCAACTGGCCGATGCACTACGGGGATTGCCTTCGTTGGCAACGCTGGATCCGCTGGAAGACCGGATCCTGGCGTATATCGCCCGTGCCGGCCAGGAGCAGCAGCGCCTGTCGGTGCGCGACCTGATGGCGCAAAGCGAATTCGGTTCGCCGGCGATGCTGCACACCCGCCTCAAGTCGATGCGGGAAAAAGGCTGGATCGTGCTGGCCGACACCGAAGACCCGCGCCGCAAACAGGTCGAACTGAGCCAGGCCGCCTGGCTGCATTTCGACAAGCTCTCCAAATGCCTGGTGCAGGCAACGCGCAATACCGACGACTGAGTTTTTTGCGTGGCATCCCGGCGCCGTCACACGGGCGAAACACCTGGTCGCTAAGCTGCTCATCTCCCGCTCCGGGGTGAACCTGACCGCTTGTGATCATGCGCCTGACGACTCTCCTGCCTTTCCTGTTTTCCCTGCTGGCCGGCGCCATTGCCGGACCATCGGCCCATGCCGCCGATCCGCACAAGCTATGGGAAATCGTCAGCGAGCAATGCGTACCCAACATGCGCGCCACCAGCAGCCCCTTGCCGTGCGCGGCGGTGGATCTGGAGCGCGGTTTCGTCGTGCTCAAGGACATCGTCGGTCCGGCCCAATACCTGCTGATGCCAACGCGCCGCTTGCCCGGCATCGAAAGCCCGGAATTGCTGGAGGCAGACGCGCCGAACTACTGGGGCTATGCCTGGCAGCAGCGCTTCCGCGTGGGGCAGGCGCTGGGACGCCCGCTGGCTGACGAGCAGCTCGGCCTGGAAGTCAATTCAGCCGCCGCGCGTTCCCAGTTGCATCTGCATATCCATATCGACTGCATGCGGCGCGATGTCGCCGAGAGCCTGGCGGCCCATCGCGGCGATCCGCTGCGGCGCTGGATGCCCTGGCAATTCGAGGGGCACCGCTATTGGGTGATGCGTCTGCCGGGCGATGCCCTGCAATCCGACGACCCGTTCAAGCTGGCCGCCGCGCGCGACGCCTTTGCCGCCTCCGCCATGGCCGCGCAATCGCTGCTGCTGACCGGTGCTCGCTTGGAAGATGGCAGCATCGGTTTCTTCCTGGTGAACATGCCGGTCAATGTCGATCTGCAGGAAAGAGGCAGTGCCGAGGTGCTGATGGACCACGATTGCCGCTGGTAAGGCGATAACCGGAGGAAGCCAATGATGCCGGAGCGGCAGGCGTGCCGCTCCGGCATTGTCATTTGGAGGGGGCGTGCGGTGTTGCCGGTAAGGCAATGCTGCCCGGCGGCATGTTGCTTGCTTTGAACACGGCGGCAGCGCCGTGCAGACAAGCACGGCCCTTTTCTATATGATTGCCGGCCCAAAAATGAAGGAGTAATCGATGGCGAACGCATGCGGGGTGGATTTCGGCACCTCCAATTCCACGGTCGGCTGGCAGCGTCCCGATGCGGGCGAATCCCTGCTGCTGCCGTTGGAAGAAGGCAAGGCGACGCTGCCATCGGTGGTGTTCTTCAACGCCGACGAAAATGAATTCAGCTACGGCCGCAGCGGGCTTAATGAATACTTGTCCGGCTATGAAGGCCGCCTGATGCGTTCGCTGAAGAGCCTGCTCGGTTCCGGCGCCATCGACGGCCAGACCGAAGTCGGCGGCCGGGCCTTGCCTTACCGCGGCTTGCTGGCGCAATTCATCGGCGAGCTCAAGACGCGCGCCGAACGCGCTGCCGGCCAATCCTTCTCGCGCGTGGTGATGGGGCGTCCGGTGCATTTCGTCGACGACGACCTGGCCGCCGACCAATTGGCGCAGGATACGCTGGAAGACATCGCGCGCAGCGTCGGCTTCACCGATATCGAATTCCAGTTCGAGCCCATCGCCGCGGCCTTCGATTACGAGTCGCGCATCAGCGGCGAAGAGCTGGTGCTGATCGCCGACATCGGCGGCGGCACGTCGGACTTTTCGCTGGTGCGCCTGTCGCCGCAGCGCGCGGCGCACCAGGAGCGGCGTGACGACATCCTGGCCAATGGCGGCGTGCACATCGGCGGCACCGACTTCGACAAGTATTTCAGCCTGTCCTGCGTGATGCCGCTGCTGGGCCTGGGCGGTCGCCTGGCCGGCAACGCTGAAGTGCCCTCCAGCTATTATTTCAACCTCGCCACCTGGCACACCATCAACCAGCTCTACACGCGCAAGACCTGGCAGCAATTGCAGGACGTGGCGCGCGAG
>DQIG01000129.1:0-467 GCA_003525885.1 Stenotrophomonas sp. | reverse complement strand
GCGAGGCGGTCGACCGTGACCGTTTCGCGCGTCTGCTTGACGTAGTGGATCAGCGCTGCGGCCACTGGCTGGCGCTGCAGGTGGAAGGCGGCAAGATCGACCTGTCCTCGCAAGAGTCGGCCACGCTGGATCTGCAGCGCCTGCGTCCGGCGCAAACGCTGGAATTGAACCGCGCTGATTTCGATACCGCCGTCGAGCATTTGGTGCAGTCGGTCGAACAGACAGTCTCGGGCTTGTTGCGACAGGCTGGCTTGCGTCCATCTGATATCGACAGCGTGTTTTTCACCGGCGGTTCTTCCGGTGTGAACCTGCTGCGTCAGCGTATTGGTGCGCTGGTGCCGGATGCTAAACATGTCGAAGGTGACCTGTTTGGTAGCATTGGCAGCGGCTTGGCAATCGATGCCGCACGTAAGTTCGGCTAGAGATTTGTGTTTTTTGGGTAGTTTGGTCTTGCTGCTTATCGGTGT
>DQIG01000127.1:7877-31569 GCA_003525885.1 Stenotrophomonas sp. | reverse complement strand
GGCTTGCCGTCGCTGCCGAAGCCGATGTGGTCGTGCGCGCCGGTCTGTTCGGCGGTCACTTCCATCACCACGCCGATCTGCAGCGGCGCCAGTGCCTGCAGGAAGAAGGTCTTGCTGCGCGCCAGGTCGGCGCTGGTCAAACCAAGATGATCGAGCATGTTCAGGCTTCCGTGACCCAGTGGGGCGCGCGCTTGTCGAGGAAGGCACCCAGGCCTTCCTGGCCCTCGGCGGACACCCGCAGGCGCGCGATCAGAGCGGCATTATCGCGATCCAGGGCGTCGCGGTCATGACTGTCGCGCACCTGCCGCACCAGCTGCTTGGCGGTGGACGAGGCGATCGGGCCGGCCTTGTCGAGCAGGGCGAGCTGGCGTTCCAGGGCTTCGTCCAGGCGCTCGGGCTCGACCAGCTGGTGGACCAGGCCGATGCGCAGGGCCGTTTCGGCATCGAAGTGCTCGCCGGTGGCGAACCAGCGGCGGGCCTGGCGCGGGCCGATGGCCTCGATCACGTAGGGCGAGATCACCGCCGGCAGCAGGCCCAGGCGGCTCTCGGTCAGGCCGAAGCGGGCCGAGGTGCTGGCGATGGCGATGTCGCAGCAGGCGACCAGGCCGACGCCGCCCCCGAAGGCGGCGCCATGGACCCGGGCCAGGGTCGGCTTCGGCAGCTCGTCCAGGGTGCGCATCAGCCGGGCCAGGGCCAGGGAATCCTCGCGGTTGTCGGCCTCGCTGGCGGCGGCCATGCCACGCATCCACTGCATGTCGGCGCCGGCGGAGAAGGAGGCGCCGTGGCCGGCCACTACCACCGCGCGCACCGAGTCATCGTGGCCGGCGGCCTCCAGCGCCGCCGTCAGCCGGGCGATCAGGCTGGCGTCAAAGGCATTGTGCAGCTCCGGCCGGTTCAGCCAGAGAGTGAGGGTGGCGCCGCTGCGCTCGACCTGCAAAGCATCGTTCATGGGATTCCAGGGTCACTCCATACCTGTATGGATCATAGCGGGCCATTGGTCATGGGCCATGACGCGACGCGGGAATGTTAGAATCGAGAACCATTTACATCCAGCAGAGAACACGCTAGATGACGCTGTCCGAACTGCCGCTGCACACCTCGGCCGTGGTCGAGTCCGTGCAGGACCTGCATGCCAACGATGCCATTGCCCGTCGCCTGCGCGAGCTGGGTTTCGTGAAGGGCGAGGAAGTGCGCCTGGTGGCCAAGGGCCCGGTGGGTGGGGAGCCGCTGCTGGTGCAGGTCGGGTTCACCCGGTTCGCGCTGCGGATCAGTGAAGCCAAGCGCGTCGTGGTCGACGCCGCCAGCCAGGAACGACGTGCATGACCGCTACTGCCTCCACCGCACCCTTGCGCATCGCGCTGGTCGGTAACCCCAACAGCGGCAAGACCGCGCTGTTCAACCAGCTGACCGGCAGCCGGCAGAAGGTCGCCAACTACACCGGCGTCACCGTTGAACGCAAGGAAGGCCGCCTGCGCGCCCCGTCCGGCCGTGAATTCGCCGTGCTCGACCTGCCGGGCGCTTACAGCCTGCATCCGGCCAGCCTGGACGAAGCGATCACCCGTGACCTGTGCCGCGGCTTCTACCCGGGCGAAGCCGCGCCGGACGTGCTGCTGTGCGTGATCGATGCCACCAATCTGCGCCTGCACCTGCGTTTCGCGCTGGAACTGCGCGAGCTGGGCAAGCCGATGGTGGTGGCGCTGAACATGGTCGATGCCGCCCAGCGCCGTGGCATCCAGGTGGATGTGGCCGCGCTGGAGCGCGAGCTGGGCGTGCCGGTGGTGGAGACCGTGGCGGTGCGCAAGCAGGGCGCCAAGGCCCTGGTCGAGCGCCTCGATGCGATGGTGCCGCACCTGGATGCGCCGGTGCCGGGCCCGGAAGGTGGCATCGACTACCACGCCAAGGTGCGTGAGATCCTGTCGGTCGCCGTGCGAATGCCGGCGCGTACCGCGAAGATCGACGACGCGCTCGACCGCTGGCTGCTGCATCCGGTGTTCGGCCTGGTCAGCCTGGCGGTGGTGATGTTCCTGATCTTCCAGGCGGTGTACGCCTGGGCGACGCCGCTGATGGACGCCATCGAGGCCGGCTTCGCCTGGCTGGGTACTTTCGTCGGCAGCGTGCTGCCGGAAGGCCCGCTGGCCAGCCTGCTGACCGACGGCATCATCGCCGGTGTCGGTGGCGTGGTGGTGTTCCTGCCCCAGATCCTGATCCTGTTCTTCTTCATCCTGGTGCTGGAGGAATCCGGCTACCTGCCGCGTGCCGCGTTCCTGCTCGACCGCATGATGGCCGCCGCCGGGCTGTCCGGCCGTTCGTTCATCCCGCTGCTGTCCAGCTTCGCCTGCGCGGTGCCGGGCATCATGTCCACGCGCAGCATCCAGGACCCGCGTGACCGGCTGGCCACGATCCTGGTGGCGCCGCTGATGACCTGCTCGGCGCGCCTGCCGGTGTACGCACTGCTGATCGGTGCGTTCATCCCGCAGAAGACGGTGTGGGGCGTGTTCAACCAGCAGGGCCTGGTGCTGTTCGGCCTTTACGCGGCCGGCATCCTCAGTGCGCTGGCAATGTCGTGGATCATGAAGAAGTGGCGCCGCGACAAGAGCGAGCACCCGCTGATGCTGGAACTGCCGTCGTACCGCCTGCCACATGCGCGTGACCTGGCGGTCGGCCTGTACGAGCGCGGCATGATCTTCCTCAAGCGCGTCGGCGGCATCATCCTGGCGCTGACCATCCTGCTGTGGGTGCTGCTTTCGTTCCCGGCGGCCCCGGCCGGCGCCACGATGCCGGCCATCGACTACAGCTATGCGGGCCAGATCGGCCATGCGATGGCCGTGTTCTTCGCGCCGCTGGGCTTCAACTGGCAGATCTGCATCGCGCTGATCCCGGGCCTGGCCGCGCGTGAAGTGGCGGTGGCTTCGCTGGCGACCGTGTACGCGCTGTCCGCGGCCGATGACGATGCCGCCAGCCAGGCGCTGACCCCGCTGATCAGCGACGGCTGGTCGCTGGCCACCGCGCTGTCGCTGCTGGTCTGGTACATCTACGCCCCGATGTGCATCTCGACGCTGGCCACCATCAAGCGTGAAACCAATTCCTGGAAGCAGATGGGCTTCGCCGCGTTCTACCTGTTTGCCGCGGCTTACGTGGCGGCGCTGATCACTTACCAGGTGACCAGGGCACTGGGAGGCGGCTGATGGATACCGGCCTGCTGATCCAGTACCTGATCATCGCGGTGGCCGTGCTGGTCAGTGCCTGGGTGGTGCTGAAGAAGCAGTTCCCGGGCACCGTGCGCAGGCTGCGCGGGTCGTTGGCGCTGGCGCTGTTGAAGCCGGGCCGTGCTGCCTGGGTGCAGGCGTTGGGGCGCAAGATCGCGCCGCCGGCGAACGGAGGGGGTGGCGCCTGTGGCGGTTGCGACAGCTGCGGGCCGACCAAGAAGTAGCATCGAGCCATGCTCGACTGTGGCCGTCCGGTGGATGCGAACCTTCGGCCGGTGGGTGCGGGCCTTCGCCCTGTGGGTGCGAACCTTGGTTCGCACGCTCTCCGGATTCAGACCTCTCTGCGGATGATCGCCCGGAAGCTTCCATCCTGATTCAATCGCCGCACCGATTCCCTGTTCCCATGGGCTGCCGCGAAGCCTGCCACGTCGGCCAGGGCATCGAGCAGCAGGCCTTTCAGCCCGTCGCGGTTGCCGGCCTCCAGCAGATCTTCAAGATCCTGCTGGATGAAGGTCCGGCGCAGGCCCGGCGTTTCTTCGATCCGCCAATCGACATGGGGCGTGGGAATGCTGGAGCGGTACCTGAAAGCCGTTTCAAGATCGTCAGGCGCGAGGGGATACTCGAGCAGCTCTGGAAAGTAGAGTCCGGCATTTACATAGAAGCCCCGGCTTTCGCTGGCGCGTTGGTGATTCACGACAAGCAGGGCGGCATCCAGAAAGCGATAGCGGGTCGTCGACGTCCAGGCAAAACCGGTCTTCCTGGCGCACTTGCTGAAGACGGTCGAGGATTTCATGGGCTTTGCCTGGGCCGTAACAAGGGCCCACAGCCTTGAGGCGCAGTGCCTGACGGTCAATTGGCAAACGCGACACCCGCAGCGAGCGCCCCAAGTGGGTGCGAACCTTGGTTCGCACGCTCTTCTAGCCAGCCCGCGCTCCCAGCTCCGCTGCCAGCGCCAGCCACCGGTTGCGTTGCTCCGGCGAACTGCTGCGTACCGCGCCCACGCGGCTGACCCGCACCGGGCGGATGCCGCAGAACTCAAGGATCGTGGCGCGGATCTGGGTGATGCCCGGGTCGCGATAGATCCAGCGGTAATACCAGGGCGGCGTATCCAGGGTGGTGATCACCCGCGCGCTGCGCCCGGCCAGCAGCCGGTCCCACCACACCGAATTGCGCCGGTAGCGGAAGGCGTACCCCGGCAACAGCACGCGATCGAAGAAGCCCTTCAGCAGGGCCGGCATCGCGCCCCACCAGGTGGGGTAGACCAGGACCAGGTGATCGCAGGCTTCGATCGCATCGGCGGCGTCCTGTAGATCGGCTTCCAGCGGCTGGATCTGGCGGTAACCGTGGCGCAGCACCGGGTCGAATTCAAGGTCGCCCAATGCGATCAGGCGCACCCGGTGGCCGGCGTTCTCGGCGGCCGTGGCATAGCGCTGGGCGATCGCGCCGCACAGGCTGCCGCGGTCGGGATGGCCGAGCAGGATCAGGATGGAACGGGACACGGCAACCTCGGGCAATGGAAAGTGCGCGAGGCTGCGGTCTGCCCCAGGGGCAGAGTCAAGCCTGCGTCGTGCAGCCCTTGGGCTCCAGCACGCAGTCACTGCTGCCGGAGCGCAGCCACTGCTGCAGTTCGTCGCTGACCTGTTGCAGGGCGCGCTCGACCTGCGCCAGCCGCGCCCGTTCGCTGGCAATGCGCGTGCGCTGCTGTTCCAGCAAGGCCAGCACCGCAGGCCAGTCGAGCCGTCCGTCGCGACCCTGCAGGTGCGAGATCGCCGCCAGCGTGATGCCCAGCCCCAGTGCCTGGCGGATCAGCTGCACCCAGGCTACGTCCTGTTCGCTGTAGTCGCGGTAGCGGTTCAGCCGCGGCACGGGCGGCAACAGGCCGCGCGCCTCGTACAGGCGGATGGCCTTGGCGCTGGCGCCGGTCAGGCGGCTGACCTCGGAGATGCGCATCGGCTCAGTCCCGCACCAGTCCGCCGTCGACCACCAGATTCTGGCCGGTCACCGCGCGCGACCACGGGCTGGCGAAGAACAGCGCGGCATCGGCGAACTCGACCGGGGTGGTGACGCTGCGCAGCGGGGTGTTGGCGGCGATGTGGTCGAACACGGCCTCGGGCGTGGCAGCACTGGCATCGGTGGTGCGCAGCAGGCCGCCGGACAGCATGTTCACGGTGATGCCATGCGGGCCGAGGTCGCCGGCCAGGGTGCGGGTGAGTGACAGCAGTGCGGCCTTGGCGGCGGTGTAGTCGTGATAGGGCACCACCGGGTTCTGGAACAGGTTGGTGCCGATGTTGATCACGCGGCCGAAGCGGCGGGCCTGCATGCCGGGCAGGGCCGCCTGCACGGTGTTCAGCGCGCCGCGCACGCTGCCCTCGAACTGCGCCTGGAACGCGGGCCAACCGATGGTGGCGGCACTGTCGCGGGCATCCCCATTGAACGAGAACGCTGCGAGTGCGTTGTTGACCACGGTGGTGACGCCTTGGCCGAAGTGGGCCAGGGCATGCTGCAGCATCGCATCGACCTGGCTGCGATCAGTGACGTCGGCCGGCAGTGCGATTGCCTGTCCGCCCAGTTCGGCGACCAGCGCCCGAGCGGTGCCTTCGCTGCGGTGGTAGTTGACGATGACGCGCGCACCCTGTGCAGCGAACGCACGGGCGATGTGCTGGCCAAGGTCGCGGCCGGCACCGGTGACCAGCACCAGCTGTTCGCTGATCTGCATGAGGGAGCTGCCATCCATTGCATGAAAGGGCATGCAGCGTAGCAGCGATGGCGCTTGCCCGAGCGGGCGTGCTGCCGCTAGCCTGCAGGCATGAACCAGACTCCCCTGCGATTGCTCATTCACGGTGCCTCCGGGCGCATGGGCCAGGCCCTGCTGCGGCTGGCCGCCGAACATCCCGAAACCCTGCAGATCGTGGCCGCAGTGACCGGCCGTGCGCCGGCGCAGCGCGTTGTCGACGGCGTGCCGTTCTTCGGTGCCAGCGAACTGCCCGGCGCGCCGGTGTTCGACGTGGCGATCGACTTCAGCCTGCCGGAAGGTTTCGACCCGATGCTGGCGCTGTGCGTGGAGCGTGGCGCGGGCCTGGTCTCGGGCACGACCGGGATCTCCAGCACGCAGCGCCAGGCGCTGGAGGCGGCGGCGGCGAAGATCCCGCTGGTCTGGGCCTCGAACTTCAGCCTGGGCGTGGCGGTACTGGACGAGCTGGTGGAGCGTGCCGCGCAGGCGTTGGCTGGCTGGGACTGCGACATCGTCGAGTCGCACCACACCCAGAAGAAGGACGCGCCATCGGGCACTGCACTGACCCTGGGCGCGGCCGCGCAGCGGGGCGGGGCGGAGCCGCATTACGCCAGCCTGCGCGCCGGCGACATCGTGGGTGAGCACCTGGTGCAGTTCGCCGGGCTGGGCGAGCGCATCGAACTGGTGCACCGGGCCACCAACCGCGACATCTTCGCCCGCGGCGCGCTGTTCGCCGCCCGCCAACTCCAGGGGCGGGCACCCGGCAGCTACCGCGTACGCGATCTGCTGGACGGTCCGCGGGGCTGATCCCCGGGGTCGGATCCCTTTCCCACGGAAAGGGCTCTGACCCCTCTCCGCGATTGGGGGTCAGAGCCCTTTTCCCGCAGGAAAAGGGATCCGACCCCGGCCATCGCGCTTTGCACACGCGGGCGTATTGAAATGAATGCGCAATCGCCTGTTCATGAAGCGCGATAACCGCTGGCGCGAGCGCCCCGGCAGCGCTACAATTCGCACTCGCCGAATCACGAAAGCCGGACCGGTCCCAGACCGTACGTCCGCGCTTTTTTGCAACCGGATTTCCGTGAAGCGCAGGCGTGACTTCGGCAGCCCCCTCGGTAGCCAAAGTGAGATTCCCGTGACCCAAGCCGCAATCCTCGTCCTCGAAGACGGCACCGTATTCGAGGGCGAATCCGTAGGCGCGCCCGGCCTGTCCGTCGGTGAGGTGGTGTTCAACACCGCCATGACCGGCTACCAGGAAGTGCTGACCGACCCGTCCTACGCCCGGCAGATGGTCACGCTGACCTATCCGCATATCGGTAACACCGGCATGACCGACCAGGACAATGAAGCGTCCAAGGTGTGGTCGGCCGGCCTGATCGTGCGCGACGTTCCCCGCCGTCCCAGCAACTGGCGCAGCCAGGTGTCGCTGCAGGACTGGCTGATCCAGCGCGGCGTAGTCGCCATCGCCGGCATCGACACCCGCAAGCTGACCCGCATCCTGCGCGAGAAGGGCGCGCAGAACGGTGCGCTGATGGCCGGCGACATCGACGTGGAAAAGGCACTGGAAGCCGCCCGCAAGTTCCCGGGGCTGAAGGGCATGGATCTGGCCAAGGTCGTCACTACCGAGAAGACCTACACCTGGACCGAGGGCCAGCTGGACCTGGATGCCAACGCTTTCGTCAGCGTGCCGGCCCGGTTCAAGGTCGTGGCCTACGACTTCGGCGTGAAGACCAACATCCTGCGCATGCTGGCCGAGCGTGGCTGCGAAGTGACCGTGGTACCGGCGCAGACCCCGGCCGCCGAAGTGCTGGCACTGAAGCCGGACGGCGTGTTCCTGTCCAACGGCCCGGGTGACCCGGAGCCGTGCGACTACGCCATCGAAGCGATCAAGACCTTCATCGATGTGAAGATCCCGACCTTCGGCATCTGCCTGGGCCACCAGCTGCTGGGCCTGGCCTCGGGCGCGCAGACCATGAAGATGGGCCACGGCCATCACGGTGCCAATCACCCGGTGCAGGACCTGGACAACGGCCGGGTGATGATCACCTCGCAGAACCACGGTTTCGCGATCGATGAAGCGACCCTGCCGCCCACCCTGCGGGTGACCCACCGCTCGCTGTTCGACGGCACCAACCAGGGCGTGGCCCGCACCGACGTGCCGGCGTTCTCGTTCCAGGGCCACCCGGAAGCGTCGCCGGGCCCGACCGATGTCGGTCCGCTGTTCGACCGCTTCGTGGTGCTGATGGAGCAGGCCAAGGCGTGATCAGTACGCCACCGGCCCCCCGGTGGCGTCGCGATGGACCGTACACCCCGCATCGCTGCAGCCCCTGGCGCGGCGATGCGGATCAAGATTCCTGATCGACAGCGTGCGATCACTCCCCCTTGTCACGCTGTACTGACTTAGAGAAGAAAATGCCCAAGCGCACTGACCTCAAGACCATCCTCATCATCGGTGCTGGCCCGATCGTCATCGGCCAGGCCTGCGAGTTCGACTACTCCGGCGCCCAGGCCTGCAAGGCCCTGCGTGACGAGGGTTACCGCGTGGTGCTGGTCAACAGCAACCCGGCCACGATCATGACCGACCCGGAGATGGCCGACGCCGTCTACATCGAGCCGATCAACTGGCAGACGGTCGAGAAGATCATCGCCAAGGAAAAGCCCGATGCGCTGCTGCCGACCATGGGTGGCCAGACCGCACTGAACTGCGCACTGGACCTAGCCGACCACGGCGTGCTGGAGAAGTACAACGTCGAGCTGATCGGCGCCAAGCGCGAAGCCATCCGCATGGCCGAAGACCGCGAGCTGTTCCGCGTCGCCATGGGTGAAATCGGCCTGGAATGCCCGACCGCCGCTGTCGCCCACACCCTGGACGAAGCGCTGGAGATCCAGACCCGCGTCGGCTACCCGACCATCATCCGCCCCAGCTTCACCCTGGGTGGCAGCGGTGGCGGCATCGCTTACAACCGCGAAGAGCTGGTCGAGATCGTCAGCCGCGGCCTGGAACTGTCGCCGACCACCGAAGTGCTGGTGGAAGAGTCGGTGCTGGGCTGGAAGGAGTTCGAGATGGAAGTGGTCCGCGATACCGCGGACAACTGCATCATCGTCTGCTCGATCGAGAACCTGGACCCGATGGGCGTGCACACCGGTGACTCGATCACCGTGGCCCCGGCGCAGACCCTGACCGACAAGGAATACCAGCGCCTGCGCGATGCCTCCATCGCCGTGCTGCGCAAGATCGGCGTCGATACCGGTGGCTCGAACGTGCAGTTCGGCATCAACCCGAAGACCGGCCGCGTGGTCGTCATCGAGATGAATCCGCGCGTGTCGCGTTCCTCGGCGCTGGCTTCCAAGGCCACCGGCTTCCCGATCGCCAAGGTCGCCGCCAAGCTGGCCGTGGGCTACACCCTGGACGAGTTGAAGAACGAGATCACCGGTGGCCTGACCCCGGCGTCGTTCGAACCGTCCATCGACTACGTCGTCACCAAGATCCCGCGCTTCGCCTTCGAGAAGTTCCCGGCCGCCGACGCCCGCCTGACCACCCAGATGAAGTCGGTGGGCGAGGTGATGGCGATGGGTCGCACCTTCCAGGAGTCGGTGCAGAAGGCGCTGCGTGGCCTGGAAACCGGCAAGGTCGGCTTCGACCCGACCGGCCTGGACCTGGGCAACGAAGAAGACCTGCAGACCCTGCGTCGCGAGCTGAAGGCGCCGGGCCCGGAGCGCCTGTTCTTCGTCGCCGATGCGTTCCGCGCCGGCATGAGCGTGGAAGAGATCTATGCACTGTCGTTCATCGATCACTGGTTCCTGGACCAGATCGAGGAAATCATCGCTGCCGAAGCTGACGTCGCCGCCTGTGGCATCGACGCGCTGGACGCCGCGCGCCTGCGCAAGCTGAAGCGCGCCGGTTTCTCCGATGCGCGCCTGGCGCAGCTGACCGGTACCAACGAAGCCGCCATCCGCGCGCTGCGTCGTGCGCACAAGGTGCGCCCGGTCTACAAGCGCGTGGACTCCTGTGCCGGTGAATTCTCCACCGGTACCGCCTACCTGTACTCGACCTACGAGGACGAGTGCGAGGCTGCGCCGAGCAACCGCGACAAGATCATGATCCTGGGCGGTGGCCCGAACCGCATCGGCCAGGGCATCGAGTTCGACTACTGCTGCGTGCACGCGGCACTGGCGCTGCGCGAGGATGGCTATGAAACCATCATGGTCAACTGCAACCCGGAAACCGTGTCGACCGACTACGACACCTCCGACCGCCTGTACTTCGAACCGCTGACCCTGGAAGACGTGCTGGAAATCGTCGAGCTGGAACAGCCGAAGGGCGTGATCGTGCAGTACGGCGGCCAGACCCCGCTGAAGCTTGCGCGCGCGCTGGAAGCCAACGGCGTGCCGGTGATCGGCACCAGCCCGGACTCGATCGATCTGGCCGAAGACCGCGAGCGTTTCCAGCAGCTGGTCGACAAGCTGGGCTTGAAGCAGCCGCCGAACCGCATTGCCCGCAACGACCAGGAAGCCTTGTTGCTGGCCCGCGAGATCGGCTACCCGCTGGTGGTGCGCCCGAGCTACGTGCTGGGCGGCCGCGCGATGGAAATCGTCTACGGCGAAGCCGATCTGGCCCGCTACGTGCGCGACGCGGTGAAGGTGTCCAACGATTCGCCGGTGCTGCTGGACCGCTTCCTCGACAACGCCGTCGAGTGCGACGTCGACATCATCGCCGACAAGGATGGCAACGTCCTGATCGGTGGCGTGATGGAGCACATCGAAGAAGCCGGCGTGCACTCGGGCGATTCCTCCTGCTCGCTGCCGCCGTACTCGCTGTCGGCTGAAACCCAGGCCGAACTGCGCCGCCAGGTGGTGGAGCTGGCCAAGGCCCTGAACGTGGTCGGCCTGATGAACACCCAGTTCGCGATCCAGACCAGCGACGAAGGTGCCGACACCATCTACCTGCTGGAAGTGAACCCGCGTGCCTCGCGCACCGTGCCGTTCGTGTCCAAGGCCACCGGCATGCCGCTGGCCAAGATCGCCGCCCGCTGCATGGCTGGCAAGAGCCTGGCCGAGCAGGGCGCGACCAAGGAAATCGTGCCGGACTACTACTCGGTGAAGGAAGCGATCTTCCCGTTCGCCAAGTTCCAGGGCGTCGACCCGATCCTCGGGCCGGAGATGCGCTCCACCGGTGAGGTGATGGGCGTCGGCCGCACCTTCAACGCCGCCTTTGCGCGTGCGCAGGAAGCCGGTGGCATCAAGGCGCCGCCGGTTGGCAAGGCCTTCGTTTCGGTGCGCGATCCGGACAAGAAGCGCGTGCTGCCGGTGGCCAAGGCCCTGCTGGCGCGTGGCTACAGCCTGGTCGCCACCCGTGGCACCGCCGCGTGGCTGCAGCAGCACGGCATGGACTGCGAGATCATCAACAAGGTGGTCGAAGGCCGTCCGCACATCGTCGACTCGATCAAGAACGGCGAGATCGTCTACATCGTCAACACGACCGAAGGTCGTTCGGCGATCAACGACTCGTTCTCGATCCGTCGTGAAGCGCTGCAGCATCGCGTTACCTACTCGACCACCATTGCCGGCGCCAAGGCGCTGGTGGATTCACTGGAATTCCGCGGCACCGGCCCCGTCTGGTCGCTGCAGGAGCTGCACAAGGAGTTGAATGCATGAGAGCCCCCATCACGATGAAGGGCGCGCAGAAGCTGCGCGACGAACTGGATCACCTGAAGTCGGTCAAGCGCCCGAAGGTGATCGCCGCGATCGCCGAAGCGCGTGAGCATGGCGACCTGAAGGAGAATGCCGAGTACCACGCCGCGCGCGAGGAGCAGGGCTTCATCGAAGGCCGCATCAAGCAGCTGGAAGGTGAGCTGTCGCACGCCGAGATCATCGACGTGAGCAAGCTCAATGCCGGCTCCAAGGTGGTGTTCGGCGCCAGCGTGACCCTGGCCGACATGGAAACCGACGAAGAGAAGAAGTACCAGATCGTTGGTGACCTGGAAGCGGACATCAAGCTGGGCCTGATCGCGATTTCCTCGCCGGTGGCGCGCGCGATGATCGGCAAGCTGGAAGGCGATTCGATCGTGATCGACGCACCGGCCGGCCAGCGCGAGTACGAGATCGTCAGCGTCAGCTACCTGGACTGACCCGGTGGCAACGGCGACCCTGCTGTTGCCGGCACGCAGCCGCTTTGCCGCGGCTGCGCTGCCGGACGATGTGGCGCGTGCGCTCGGCCGCGCCACGAGCGTGCAGGTTGCGCCGGGCGAACGCGCGCAGCTGACGCGCCATTTCACGGTTGCCGCGCCGCACTGGCCGGTGGCCGCATTGACCCGCCAGCGCGACGTTGGCGACGCTGCCGGCGCCAGCTGGCTGCGTGCGGATCCGGCCTGCATGGTGCCGGACATGCATGGCGCACGGATGATGGCCTACGGCGAAACGCTGCGGCCGACCCTGGCCGACAGCCTGGCGTTGCTGCCGGTGCTGCAGCCGTTGTTCGCCGATGCCGGGTTCGTGCTTGACGCACCGGACCCTTCGCGCTGGTACCTGCGGCTTCCGATCGACAGCGAGCTGCCGGACTTCGACAGTCCGGACGAGGTGCTGGGCGATGACCTGTTCTCGCATCTGCCGGAAGGCGAGGGCGGCCGCCGTTGGCGGGCGCTGATGACCGAAGCGCAGGTGCTGCTGCACAACCATTCCTGGAATCAGCAGCGCGCCGCGCAGGGACAGCAGCCGATCAATTCGCTGTGGTTCTGGGGCGGTGGCGTGATGCCGGTGTCGGTCAGCACGCCGCACGCACAGGTGCGCAGCCGCGATGCGCTGCTGCAGGGCCTGGCCCTGGCTGCCGGTGTGGCCGTGGACGGCGAGCAGGCGGTGGATGCACTGGTCGATCTGCGCCAGCTGCGTTCCCTGCAGCAGCTCGGCAATGATGCGATCCGTCCGCTGCTGGCCGCGCTGAAGCGTGGTGAGCTGCAGCGGCTGGTGCTGGATTTCGAGGATGGCCTGCAGTTCCAGCTGGATCGCGGACAGCGCTGGCAGTTCTGGAAGAAGCCGCGCCAGCTTCACGAGTGAAGCCGGCGCTGCGCGCTGCCGCACAGGCACGGGTGCTGCTGATTGCCCTCCAGCGCCGAGCCGATGCTCGGCTTCATCACTACTGGACTTCCGTAACGTAGGTCGGCAACGACCAGTGCCTGCGGCTCCGGGTTGAGCAGTATTCACCCAGATACGTCGCGCTCAGGACCAGGCGGGAGCCATCCCAGGCCCAATGCCGGTTCGTGCCGCAGGGATCGGTGTCGGTCACAGAACCTTCTTCAAGAAACACGGCGTACGGGTAGAGCGGAAACAGCGTGCCTGCGGTGATCAGCGTGGGCGAGAACGGTGGACGGTCGCGGATCAGCCAGGTCCCCGCCGGCACGATGTAGCGGTCGGTTGTGCAGTTCAACAGTGCCAGGACATGGCTGGCATCCACCCGCTCGATGCGGAGTTGGCGCGACGACATCCGGTCGCACGCGTTTTCCGCGGCGGCCACCGGTTGCAGTTGCTGCAGCAGATCCGCCCGCTCGGCCAGCTGCGCATCGCCTTCCTGTGCTTCGACCAGAAGCGGCGGTGCCTTGAGCGCCGGCGCGGCGACTGCGGCCGGCACCTTCGATTCCGGCTGTGAGCCCTTGCGCACCAGTGCGCCGGGCGTATCCAGCCGACCTTGGGCTTCGTCCATCTTCAGCAGCAGCGTGTGGATGCCGCGATCGGACAGCGGCCACGCGTGGCCCGAGGCGTCGCCCATCTCGACGCGCTTGCCCTTCAGCAGGGCCTCGATCATGGCGGTCACGTAGTGCGTGGGTAACTCCAGGCCAGAGTCGAGCGCTTCGCTGTGGCCGATGGCACCGAGGTCCCTTCCGTCCACGTGCAGTCGCAACGTTCCTTCGGGGGCCACCGGCGCAGGGGTAGCAGGCGCGTCCTCGCCGCCCTCGGCCATTGACAGCCGGGCGGTGACCGCCGTGCGCGGCCCGCCGCTGCGTTCGATCAGCGCACTCAGCATCAGCGGCGCCAGTGGGCCGTAGGCTGCCAGCCGGCAGGTGCGGGTGTTGTCGCAGGCCATCACGCCGTCACCTTCCACGAACGATATGCCATCCGGCTCGGTGGCCGTGGCCGTCGTTGCCAGCGTCAGCAACGCCAACGGGAGCGGCGTGCGCAACCATGAGGATGCAAGCATTCAACGAATCTCGCTGAGCAGGGTCGGCAGCATCCAGTGCCCGCCCGGCATGCCACGGCACAGGCCGGTACTGAACGTACTGCTGGGCTGGAATCTGCGGCCATCCCATACCCAGTCCGAGCCGGAAACACAGTCGCCGATGCCACGGCCCTTATAGCGTGCGTAGAGCGTGCGTTCGACGCGCGAGAAGCCTTCCGCCTCCAGCGTGACCGTCTGCGGGCCGAAGGGGGGCTGGTCGCGCGCGATCCAGAAGCCATTGCTGTAGTTGTACGCCCCCATCTGGCACAGCGCCTGCACCAGTACATGGTGCTCGTCCAGCCGCTCGATCGCCATTTCCGGGGTGCCCGTGTACTCGATCAGGCGCGGACAGTCGTCACTGTCGCCGAGCGTGGCGATGAGGGCATCGCGCAGCGCTTCGCTGCTTCCCAGTTCGCTGTCTCCGGAACGTGGCGCCGCCAGCGCCGCGCTCACGATCACCGGCTTGGCGTGCGCAGCCGGCACACTGGTTTCGGTACGCGTGCCACGCCGCACCAGAGCGCCGGGTGTGCCGATCCGTCCCTGCGCCTCGTCCATTTTCAGCAGTACGGCGGCAGCCCCACGGTCGGAAATCGGCCAGCGCGTGCCGTTGCTGTCGATCACCTCGATGCGGGCCTGGCCGGGCAGGGCGGCGAGCAGTGCTTCAACCTGTGCGGGACGCAGCGTCACGGCCTCGTCGGCGCCGGTGTCCTGCACTGGGCCCAGATCATGGCCGTTCACCTGCAGGCGCATCGCTCCTTCAGGCATTGCGCTCTCACCATCCTCGCCCACCCGCAGCCGCGCCTTCACCGGCGTGCCGGGGCCGCCGGCACGTTCCAGCATCAGCCCCAGCGGGCTGTCGGCGCTCTCCGGGCCATAACCCGCGGCACGGCAGGTGCCGGTGTTGTCGCAGGCCAGGAACCAGTCATGGTGCACGAACTCGATACCGGGTGTGGCCGTCGTGTTTCCGGCATCGGAGGCGAGCGGCAGCAGCAGGCCGGCAATCAGTGCGCACAGCGGGCGGTACATGGCGAATTCCGTTTCAGAAGCGAACAAGCATGGGCGATGGCCGCGCCCGCGCCAAGCCCGGGAAGAGCCCGGCAAGCGGAGCGGGGTATCATGCGCGGGTCTTCCGCAACCCGGCGATGCCGATGTCCCTTGCCGCCGAAGCTGTGCAGCCCGCCTCTGATACACCCATGATCCGCCGCCGCGATGCGGTCGCGCCCGGCAGCTGGCCGGAGGGCACGCTGCCCCTGCTGGCGCGTCTCTATGCCAACCGGGGTGCGGGCACCCCGGAGCTGGCGCAGCCAAAGCTGGGCAATCTGCACGCCCCCGAGTTGCTGACCGGCATCGACGATGCGGTGGGCCTGCTGGTCGAGGCCATCGCCAACGACAAGCGTATCTTGGTGGTCGGCGATTTCGATTGCGATGGCGCGACCGCCTGCGCGGTCGGCGTGCGTGGCCTGCGCATGCTCGGCGCGCAGCACGTCTTCCACGCGGTACCGAACCGCATGGTGCACGGCTACGGCCTGTCGCCGTCACTGGTGGAAGAGCTGGCCGAGCTGAAGCCGGACCTGCTGGTCACGGTCGACCACGGCATTGCCTGCCACGCCGGTGTCATCGCGGCCAAGGCGCGTGGCTGGCAGGTGCTGGTCACCGACCATCATCTTCCCGGCCCGCAGTTGCCGCCGGCCGATGTCATCGTTGATCCCAATCTTGACGGCGACGCCTTCCCCAGCAAGTCGCTTGCAGGCGTCGGCGTGATCTTCTACGTGCTGATGGCATTGCGCCGTCAGATGCGCGAGGCCGGTGTCTTCGCCGATGGCAAGGGGCCGGACCTGACCACGCTGCTCGACCTGGTGGCGGTCGGCACCGTTGCCGACCTGGTGGCGCTGGATCCGAACAACCGGGCGCTGGTCAGTGCGGGCCTGCGGCGTCTGCGCGCAGGGCAGGGCTGTGTCGGCCTGCGTGCGCTGATCGAAGCCAGTGGCCGTGATGCCGCGCGACTGACCGCCACCGACATCGGCTTCGCACTCGGCCCACGCCTGAACGCCGCTGGCCGGCTGGAAGACATGGCGCTGGGCATTGCCCTGCTGCTGACCGAGGACCCGCGCCAGGCGCGCGAGATCGCGCAGACGCTGGAGCAGATCAACTCGGAACGCCGCGCCGTGCAGCAGTCGATGACCGACGACGCCGAGCAGGCCTTGACCCGCGTAGTGCTGGACATGGCCGGGCAAAGGCCGGTCGCAGCCTGCCTGTTCGATGCCGACTGGCACCCGGGCGTGGTCGGCCTGGTCGCGTCGAAGATGAAGGATCGCCTGCATCGCCCGGTGATCGCCTTCGCGCCGGCTGAACCGGGCGCCGACACCCTGCGTGGCTCGGCCCGCTCGATTCCCGGCCTGCACATCCGTGACGCACTGGCGTTGGTCGATGCGCGCCATCCGGGCCTGATTGAACGCTTCGGCGGCCACGCCATGGCGGCCGGCCTCAGCCTGCGCCTCGATCACGTCGATGACTTCAAGGCCGCCTTCGTCGCCGTGGTGCTGGAAATGCTCGACCCGGCGGCACTGCAGCAGCAGGTCCTCAGCGACGGCGAACTGGCGGCGGACGAACTCGACCACCGCCACGCCGATGCGCTGCGTCTTGCCGGACCGTGGGGCCAAGGCTTTCCGGAACCGCTGTTCGACGGCCACTTCGAGGTGGCCAACTGGCGCGTGCTGAAGGAACGCCACCTCAAGCTGGAACTGCGCCTGCCCGGCGTACCCGGCACGATCAACGCGATCCACTTCGGCGGCTGGCACGGAAACGCGCCCGGCCGCCACGTGCATCTGGCCTACCGCCTGGTCTGCGACGACTATCGCGGCGGCAGCGCCATCCAGCTGATCGTCGAACACAGCCTCCCCGCATGAAAAAAAGGGACGGAGGGGATTAAGTCGCAAGTGGCAAACAAGGCACAAGCGACTTAATCCCCTCCGTCCCCTTTTTCGGGGGATCAGCGGATCTCGGTTACCAGCGTGGGCAGCTCCCAGGTGCCGCCAGGCACGCCCCGGCACAGACCGGCAGCCACTTCCGAGGTGGCGATGAAGGCGGTGCCATTCCAGGTCCAGGTGTTCTGCGAGATGCAGTCGCCCAGGCCGCGGCCCTTCTGCGCGGCGATGATCTGGCCATCGGCGTAGTCGACCGCGTCACTGGTGACCCACTGCGCCTGGAACGGGGCCTGCGGGCGGGCGACCCAGTAGCCATCGCCGGTGTTGTAGGCCGCGCGCCAGCACTGCACATTGACCAGCACATGCTGTGCGTCCAGGCGCTGGATCTGCAGCGGGGAGTTGCTGAGCGGAACATCGGCGTCGGTCTCCAGCAGCCCCTCACAGCTGTTGTCCTTCAGCGTGGCACGCAGCGCCGCGCGCAGGGCGGGTGAGGCGGCCAACCGCGCAAACGCCGGGTCGTCCGGGGTCGAGTCGACGGTAGCGGCCTTGCGCACCACCGGCACAGGCAGTGCGGCGGGAACGCTGGATTCGGGCGTGCTGCCCTTGCGCATCACGGCGCCGGGTGTGCCGAGGCGGCCCTGGTACTCGTCGATCTTCAACAGCACCGCTGCCGCCCCCCTGTCCGACAACGCCCAGCGATGGCCGGCGCCATCGGTCACGCTGACCCCGCCGTCGCGCACCAGTGCGGACAACAGTGCGCTGGTCTGCGCGGCATTCAAGCGGTGCGTGCCTTCGCCCTTTGCCGGGGCCAGAACACCCAGATCCTGCCGCTGGATGTGCAGATGCAATGCACCCGTGGGCTGGGGCTGCCCTTCTTCCGGCTGCAGCGACAGGCGGCCCTGGATGGCCTGGCCCGGGCCGGCCTTGCGGGTGAGCAGCACACTCAGTGTGCTGCCATCGTCGGGGGCATAACCAGCGGCGCGGCAGGCGAGTGTGTTGTCGCAGGCCACGACCCAGTCGTGATGCTGGAAATACAGGCGCTTGGCCGGGACAGCTGCAATGGCACTCAGTGGGCAGGCCAGGGCCATCAGGGCGGTGGGCAGGAGGGATCGCATCGGCATCCTTGCACGTGGGGAAAGTGGGGCATGGTGCCTGCTGGCGGGGGCGATGAAAAGTTGCGCGCTGCCCAACCCCGTTCCGGCAGCTCGTGCGTTCAACGGTTTACGATCCCACTGGAGTCCTGCCATGGTCTTCGCCCGTTGCTGCACTGTGTTGTTGCTGGCCCTCGCGGCCTGGTCGGCTGGCGCGCAGTCGCCGCCGATCTCCCGGCCGCTGGCCGCCACGCCTCTCCTGATCGCGCCCGCTGCCGAACAACCGGTGCAACTGCAGCGTGCCCGCATCGAGGGCGAAGTGCAGGCCGGCATCGCCCAGACCCGGATCACCCTGGAATTCCACAACCCGAACCGGCGCGTGCTGGAGGGCGAGCTGCAGTTCCCCCTGGCCGACGGTCAGCAGATCAGCGGCTTCGCGCTGGATATCAACGGCGAGATGCATGACGCGGTGCCGGTGCCGAAGGACCGCGGCCGCCAGGTGTTCGAGGAGATCGCCCGTCGTGGCGTCGACCCGGGCCTGCTGGAACAGACCGCTGGCAACCAGTTCCGGCTGCGTATCTACCCGCTGCCGGCCGGTGGCAGTCGGCGCGTGCAGCTGGTGATTCGTGAGCCGTTGGCCTTCGCCGGCCAAGGCTGGCAGTGGACGCTGCCGCTGCAGTTCGCCGCCGGTGCGGCCTCGGTTGAACTGAAGCTGCAGGCCCCCGGCGCGGCCACCGCAGGTACGGCGCCCTTCCGTATCAGTGCGGGCCAGCTGCAGTGGCAGGGCAGGGGCTCGCAGTTGCCAAGGCAGCTGCAGTGGAGCCTGCCGGCAGCACGCCAGGCACAGGTGCAGGTGGCGCCCTGGCAGGACGGCCACTACCTGCTGGCGCAGCTGCCGATGCCGGCCAGCAGCACGCCGCGCACGTTGCCCAGCGAGATCGGCCTGCTGTGGGATGGCTCCGGTTCGGCGGGGCAGCGCGATCGCACGCGCGAGTTCGCGCTGCTCGATCGCTACTTCGCCGCGATGGGTGACGGCACCGTGGCCTTGACCGTGCTGCGCGACCGCGCCGAGCCGGTGCGTCGATTCCGTATCCGCGCGGGCAACTGGAGCGAGCTGCGCGCAGCGCTGCAAACCGTGCGCCCGGACGGTGCCAGCGCGCTGGCCCAGTGGCAGCCGCAGTCGGGCGTGAAGGAATACCTGCTGGTCAGCGATGGCCTGCTGACCTATGGCTCGGAGCAGCTGCCGACGCTGGCGCCGGACCAGCGCCTGTTTGCGGTCAGCAGTGCCGGTGCACGCACCGATGTCGTGCGACTGCGTGGTTGGAGCGAAGCGCATGGCGGCCGCTTCGTCGCGCTGGGCAAGGATGTCGATTCGGCCACACGTGAGCTGCTGGCGACGCCATTGGATTTGCAGATCGATGCGGGTCGTGGCGTGCAGGACGTGGTGATCGATCGTCGCAGTGAAGCCCAGGGCTGGCTGTGGTTGCACGCACGACTGGCGGCCGACGGTGTGCCGATGCGGGTGCGCGTGGGTGGCGGCGAATGGCAGGCGCTGCCGGCCACGCAGAAGAGCAACGACGGAGAGCTGCTGGCCGGCCTGTGGGCGCAGGCGCGCCTGCAGCAGCTGGCCGCCGACCGTCGTGGCAACCGCGAGGCGATGCAGCGCCTGTCGCAGCAGTTTGGCCTGGTCGGGCCGGATACCTCGCTGATCGTGCTGGAGACGTTGGAGGACTACCTGCGCTACGCGATCCGGCCTTCGGGCACGCTGCGCGCTGAGTACGACGCCAGGTTTGCAGTACAGGTCCGTGATCGCGCCGCTGCTGATCGCCAGCGCCTGGATGAAGTGGCGGCACGCTGGAAGGAGCGCCAGCAGTGGTGGAACCGCAGCTGGCCGAAGGGCGCGCCGCCGCAGGCGAGGGGCGGGGCACTCGAAGTCGCCTCCGCGGACTACGCGATGGAATCGGCGCCGGTGGCGATGCTCGCCGCGCCGGCCCCTGCGGCACCGCCCGCCCCGGCACCGATGGCCGCCGCCGAGCAGCGCATGGAAGCCAGCAGCGCGCGTGCACGTCGCTCGGCATCTGCATCCAGCAAGGCGCTGGATCTGATCACAGTCACCGGCAGCCTTGTGGCCACGCCTGCTGCCGCCAACGACGGCCAGCTTGGCATCCAGCTGGCGGCCTGGCAGCCGGACTCGGCCATCGCCCGGCGCCTGCGCCAGGGTCCGCCGTCGCAGCTCTATGACCGCTACCTGGCCGAGCGCGATGCCCATGCCGACAGCAGCGCGTTCTTTCTCGACGTGGCCGACCTGCTGCTGGAGCAGGGTCAGCGCGACCTGGCACTGCGTGTGCTGTCGAACCTGGCCGAGATGGACCTGGACAATCGTCACCTGCTCCGCGTGCTCGGCTACCGGCTGATGCAGGCCGATGCCCCCGCACTGGCGGTGCCGGTGTTCGAGCAGGTGCTGGCGATGGGCCAGGAAGAGCCGCAGAGCTTCCGCGATCTTGGTCTGGCACTTGCAGCGGCCGGCAAGCCGCAGCAGGCGCTGGCGCCGCTGTACCAGGTGGTGGTGCGGCCGTGGGACAGCCGCTTCGATGGCATCGCCCTGATCGCACTGGATGAGCTGACCAACCTGGTGGCCCGCAGCACGCCGCGCCTGGATACCACCAGCATCGACGCGCGCCTGCTGCAGGCGATGCCGCTGGACCTGCGCGTGGTGCTGTCGTGGGATGCGGACAACAGCGACATGGACCTGTGGGTGACTGACCCGAATGGCGAGCGCGCGTACTACGGCAACCGGCAGACCTACCAGGGCGGGCGGATGTCGCAGGACTTCACCGGCGGCTATGGTCCCGAGCAGTTCTCGCTGCGCAACGCCAAGCCGGGCAAGTACAAGGTCGAGGCGAACTATTTTGGCAGCCGCCAGCAGCTGGTGACTGGTGCGACGACCCTGATGCTGCGCCTGACCACCCATTGGGGCACGGCCAAGCAGAAGGACCAGATGGTGACGATGCGGTTGAAGGATCGCGCCGAAACCGTGCTGGTGGGCGAGTTCGAGGTGAAATAGTCAACTGCCCGAAGTGGCCGTCCGAGGGTGGGCCAGGAATACCCTCGTCGACCCCGCTCTGGGGCAAGGAGGCCCTGTGTGGGGTCGGCTGCAGCCCAGCCGGCTCCCCACGCCAAGGCGGGCATCGCCTGCCTGAATGCAGCGCCGGTGCATCACGCTCGAGCCTTTCCGGCGCAGGCCCGGGCCCTCATTCCGGGCGCCCCCGGCCTGCGGTATCATTACCAGTCATCTTTTGAACGCATAACCGCCGACATGATCGAACTGAATCCTGTCCGCCAGCGCATCACCGATCTGACCGATCGCGTGCTGTCGCTTCGGGGGTATCTTTGACTACGACGCCAAGAAAGAGCGTCTTGAAGAAGTAACGCGGGAGCTGGAAAGCCCCGACGTCTGGAACAACGCCGAGTACGCCCAGAACCTGGGCCGCGAGCGTTCCAGCCTGGAAAAGACCGTGGGCGGCATCGCCTCGGTGCTCGACGGCCTGAGCGACGCCACCGAACTGCTGGAGCTGGCCGAGTCCGAGCAGGACGAGGACACCGCATTGGCCGTGGTCGCCGACCTCGACAAGCACCAGGCACACGTGGAGAAGCTGGAATTCCAGCGCATGTTCTCCGGCGAGATGGACAATGCGGCCGCGTTCGTCGACATCCAGGCCGGTGCCGGTGGTACCGAAGCCCAGGACTGGGCCGAGATCCTGCTGCGCATGTACCTGCGCTGGTGTGAATCGCGCGGCTGGAAGACCGAGCTGATGGAAGTCTCCGGTGGCGACGTCGCCGGCATCAAGTCGGCCACGCTGCGCGTGGAAGGCGACTATGCCTACGGCTGGCTGAAGACCGAGACCGGCGTGCACCGCCTGGTGCGCAAGTCGCCGTTCGACTCGGACAACCGCCGCCACACCAGCTTCACCTCGGTGTTCGTGTCGCCGGAAATCGATGACAACATCGACATCACCATCAACCCGGCCGACCTGCGTACCGACGTGTACCGTTCGTCCGGTGCCGGTGGCCAGCACGTCAACAAGACCGAGTCGGCGGTGCGTATCACCCACATCCCGACCAACATCGTTGTAGCCTGCCAGACCGGCCGCAGCCAGCACCAGAACCGCGACAACGCGATGAAGATGCTGGCCGCCAAGCTGTACGAGCTGGAGATCCAGAAGCGCAACGCCGAGAAGGACGCGGTGGAAGCCACCAAGTCCGACATCGGCTGGGGCAGCCAGATCCGCAACTACGTGCTGGACCAGAGCCGCATCAAGGACCTGCGCACCGGCATCGAACGTTCGGATACGCAGAAGGTGCTGGACGGCGACTTGGACGAGTTCGTCGAGGCCAGCCTGAAAGCCGGCCTGGCCGTGGGCTCCAAGCGCGTCGATGCCTGATCGACGCGACTGCGTGGATATCGTCACCCTCGTGCGCAACGCCGAGGGTGGTTGAACCGGTTTTTTGTAGAGCCGAGCCATGCTCGGCTGCTTTTCGCGAGCTGGCGGATGCGTCGAGCATGGCTCGACGCTACAAAGGGTAGGACGGGCCGATGATGCGCAGCGAAAGTGAACGCAAGGAACTGGGCGGCTTCCTCAAGGCCTGCCGCGCCCGTGTCGACCCCGCCACGCTCGGCCTGCCGGTCGGGCGCCGGCGGACCCCGGGCCTGAAGCGCGAGGAAGTGGCGCTGGCGATCGGGGTCAGCGTCAGCTGGTACACCTGGATCGAGCAGGGCCGTGAAGTGCGCGCCTCGCCCGAAGTGCTGGAGCGGCTCGCACAGGTGCTGCGCATGAGCGACGACGAACGCGCCTATGCATTCGCGCTGTCCGGCTACGGCGTGCCGCTGGAATCACCCGACGAGAGTGTGACCGACGGCCTGCGCCAGCTGGTCGAAGCGATGCAGCCGATCCCGGCCTATGTGCGCAACACCCGCTTCGACATCCTGGCCTGGAACCCGGCCATCGCCGATCTGTTCGTGGACTACAGCCAGCTGGCGCCGCATGAGCGCAATACGCTGCGGTTGATGTTCCTGTACCCGCCGTACCGCACGCTGATCCTCAACTGGGAAGAGATGACCCGCGGCCTGCTGGCAGGCTTCCGTGCGGCGATGGCGCAGGCGCCGGACAAGGCGCCGTTCCTGGCGCTGGTGGAGGACATCGCCGCGCACAGCGAGGAGTTCCGGCAGTGGTGGCCAGAGCACGATGTGCGACGGTTCGATGAAGGTGCGAAGAAGCTCAACCATCCCACGCGCGGGTTGCTGGACCTGCAGTACGTGGCGTTGGTGCCGGAGAGCCGGCACGACTTGTCACTGGTGACCTACCTGCCGCGTAGGTAGGTGGGTCGGCAGGGCTGCGCCCTGCACCCGCAGAGGCCGAAGCAACGGCAACAGCAAAAGCGGGCATTCGGTGGGGTGGCGGGGCGGTGTGGGTTGGCAGGACACGCCGTAAACCCATCCATGGGGCTCGATGGCGCCATCCATGGCGCCAACGGTC
>DQIG01000127.1:682-7708 GCA_003525885.1 Stenotrophomonas sp. | reverse complement strand
CCTGCCAACCCACACCGCCCCGCCTCAGACAGATTTCGCGCGGCTGTTGGTGGGTGTCGACCGTGGTCGACACATCCGTCAGATATCGAATCCCGCAACCGGACCCGCCCCGCCATCCCACGGAATGCACGCTGTTGCCGTTGCCTTGGTTTGAAGCCTCTGCGGGTGCAGGGCGCAGCCCTGCAAACAGCCCCATTCAGGCAGGTAACTGCAGGTCACAGGATAAGCAGACGCCTTGTTGCCTCTGCCAATCGGGTCCACATTCCTCTGCAGGAGACGGGCCACCGCCCGTTGTCGAGACAACAGGAGCCCTGCATGTCCGCTGCCCCCACTACCGCCATTTCCCGCGATCCAGCCACCGGCGAACAGATCGCAAGCCATCCCTTCGCCACCGACGCTGAACTGGACGCGATCCTCGACCGTGGTCAGGTCGGCTTCGCCGCCTGGAGCGCCCGCAGCCTCGAACAGCGGGCCGAGGTGCTGCGCACGATGGCCGCCGTACTGCGCCGCGATCGCGACAAACTGGCCGCGCTGGCCACTGCCGAAATGGGCAAGGTCCAGGCCGAATCGCTGGCCGAGATCGAAAAATGCGCCGTGCTGTGCGACTGGTACGCCGACAATGGCGCGCAGTTCCTGCGCGACGAACCGACCCAGGTGCCTGACGACAAGGCTTATGTGTCCTACCTGCCGCTGGGCGTGGTGCTGGGCATCATGCCGTGGAACTTCCCGTACTGGCAGGTGATGCGTGCGGCGGTGCCGATCCTGATGGGCGGCAACGGCTTCCTGTTGAAGCCGGCCGAGAACATCGTGGGTACCGCGCAGCTGCTCGACGCGGCCTGGCGTGATGCCGGGCTGCCGGAAGGCACCTTCATCGCTGCCAACATCAGCCGTGAGGGTACCAGCCGCGCGATCGCCGATGACCGCATCGCGGCGGTGACCCTGACCGGCAGCGTGGCCGCCGGCCGCAGCATCGCTGCCCAGGCCGGGCAGGCGCTGAAGAAGGTGGTGCTGGAGCTGGGCGGCTCGGACCCGTTCATCGTGCTGGCCGATGCCGACCTGGATGCCGCGGTCGATGCGGCGGTGGCCTCGCGCTTCCAGAACACCGGGCAGGTGTGCATCGCCGGCAAGCGCATCATCGTCGAAGACGCGGTGTACGACCGCTTCGTGGCGCAGTTCTGCCAGAAGGTGCAGGCGCTGACCATCGGCGATGGCCGCGAAGCGGGCAACCGCATTGGACCGATGGCGCGCCAGGATCTGCTGGAGCAGCTGGATGCGCAGGTGCGTGCCTCGGTGGAGGCCGGAGCGCAGTTGCTGGTTGGCGGTCACCAGCTGGATCGCCCGGGCGCGTTCTATGCCCCCACTGTGCTGGCTGGCGTGGAGCCGGGCATGCAGGCCTTCGATACGGAGACTTTCGGGCCGGTGGCCTCGATCAGCCGCGCCCGTGATGCCGACCATGCGGTGGAACTGGCCAACCAGAGCGAATTCGGCCTCAGTGGCAACCTGTGGACCGGCGACCGCGCCCGTGCAATGCAGCTGGCGCGCCGGCTGCAGACCGGCGGCGTATTCGTCAACGGCTTCTCCGCTTCGGACCCGCGGGTACCGATCGGCGGCGTGAAGAAGAGCGGCTTCGGCCGTGAGCTCTCGCACTTCGGTGTCCGCGAGTTCGTCAACGCGCAGACGGTGTGGTTCGACAAGCGTTGACGCGCAGCTTCCATCCTTCCTGCAACGATCCACCATCAGTCCAGCGAAAAGGACGGCATTCCAATGTCCAAGGGTTCAGATCTGCTTGTCGCCGCGCTTGAGAATGAAGGCGTCGAGCGCATTTTCGGTATTCCCGGCGAAGAAAACCTCGACGTGGTCGAGTCGCTGCGCCATTCCAGCATCGAGCTGGTCATCACGCGCCACGAGCAGGCAGCGGTGTTCATGGCGGCCACATATGGGCGCCTGACCGGCAAGCCCGGCGTGTGCCTGGCCACGCTCGGTCCGGGTGCACTCAACTTCACCACCGGCGCCGCCTATGCGCTGCTGGGGGCGTGGCCGGTGATCATGATCACCGGCCAGAAGGGCATCGTCGCCAGCAAGCAGGCGCGCTTCCAGATCGTCGACATCGTCGGCACGATGAAGCCGCTGACCAAGCAGGCACGGCAGATCGTCTCGGCGCGCACGATCCCGACCATCGTCCGCGAGGCGTTCCGCGTTGCCCAGGAAGAACGCCCTGGCCCGGTACTGCTGGAACTGCCGGAGGACATCGCCGCCGATGAGGTCGAGGGCGTGGCACTGATTCCGCCACATGCGGTGGATCGGCCAATCGCCAGTCCGGAAGCACTGGATCGTGCGGCGGAGATCATCCGCAATGCCAAGCGCCCACTGCTGATGATCGCCTCGGCGGCATCGCGACCGCAGTCCAGTGAAGCGCTGTCGGCCTTTGTGCTGCGTGCCGGCATCCCGTTTTTCACCACGCAGATGGGCAAGGGCGCGGTGGCCGGCGGTTCGGGCCTGTACATGGGTACCGCAGCGCTGACCGAGCGCGACTATGTGCACATGGCGATCGACCAGGCCGACGTGATCGTGACCATCGGCCACGAGGTCACCGAGAAGCCGCCATTCGTGATGCGCCCGGGTGGGCCGACCGTGATCCACATCGGCTACTCACAGGCGGCGGTGGAGCAGGTGTACTTCCCGCAGGTGGAGGTGATCGGCGATATCGGCCGTTCGCTGACCCAGCTGGCCGACCGCATCGAGGGCGCAGTACCGAATGCCGCGGCGCTGCTGCCGCTGCGCGCGACCATCCTCGATCACCTGGCCGACCGTGCCGAAGAGGCCGGGTTCACCCCGCAGCGGCTGGTGCACGACGTGCGCCAGGTGATGCCGCCGGACGGCATCGTGGCGCTGGACAATGGCATGTACAAGATCTGGTTCGCCCGGAACTATCGCACCCAGGTGGCCAATACGCTGCTGCTGGACAACGCGCTGGCGACGATGGGTGCCGGCCTGCCGTCGGCGATCATGGCCTCGATCCTGTATCCGCAGCGGCGGGTGCTGGCGGTGTGTGGCGACGGCGGTTTCATGATGAACAGCCAGGAACTGGAGACGGCGCGCCGGCTGGGCCTGAACCTGGTGGTGCTGATCCTCAACGACGGCGCCTACGGCATGATCCGCTGGAAGCAGGCGGTGGATGGCTTCACCGACTATGGCATGACCTTCAGCAACCCCGATTTCGTGAAGTACGCCGAGGCGTATGGCTGCAAGGGGCATGAGGTGACCGCCATCGAGCAGTTCATCCCGACCTTGGAGGCGGCCTTCAACGAGGGCGGGGTGCACCTGGTGTCGGTACCGATCGATTACTCGGAAAACCAGCGGGTGCTGGTGGACGAGCTGCGGCAGGCGTTTCCCGGGAACAGGTAGATATCCAGGGTCCAGGTAGGGTCCCGGATGGGGTCAGATCCCTTTGCTGCGCAAAGGGATCTGACGCCTCTCCCGGCTGGGGCAGGGCGGTTTTGGTATGCTGTTGAACCGGCTGTGCCGGCGCAACATCCCCCCCTCACTACACGATTCCCGCAGATCCATGAGCGAAGCTACCGATACCCCCCCCGTCGACGAGAACAAGTTGATCGCCGAGCGCCGTGAGAAACTCAAAGCGCTGCGTGGGCAGGGCATCGCGTACCCGAACGACTTCCGTCGCGAGGACTTCGCCGGCCGCCTGCAGGAAGAATTCGCCGATGCCGAGCAGTGGACCGCCGAAGCCCTGGAAGGCAACGGCCGCCAGGTGAAGATGGCGGGCCGCCTGATGGCCAAGCGCATCATGGGCAAGGCCAGCTTCGCGCAGATCCAGGACGAGTCCGGCCGCATCCAGCTGTTCCTGCAGGGTGCCGTGCTGGGCGATGCCTACACCGCCTTCAAGGGCTGGGACGTGGGCGACATCATCGCCGTGGAAGGCGGCCTGACCCGTACCAAGACCGGTGAGCTGTCGGTCAAGGCCGAATCGATCCGCCTGCTGACCAAGTCGCTGCGCCCGCTGCCGGACAAGTGGCATGGCCTGGCCGACGTCGAGCAGCGTTACCGCCAGCGTTACGTCGACCTGATCGTGACCCCGGAGTCGCGCGCGGTCTTCATCAAGCGCTCGAAGATCATCCGCGCCATGCGCGCGTGGCTGGACAACCGCGACTTCCTCGAAGTCGAGACGCCGATGATGCATTACATCCCCGGCGGCGCGGCGGCCAAGCCGTTCACCACCCACCACAATGCGCTGGACCTGGACCTGTACCTGCGCGTGGCGCCGGAGCTGTACCTCAAGCGCCTGACCGTGGGTGGCCTGGAGCGCGTGTACGAGATCAACCGCAACTTCCGCAATGAAGGCGTCAGCACCCGCCACAACCCGGAATTCACCATGATGGAGCTGTACGAGGCCTATGCCACGTACAACGAGATCATGGATCTGACCGAAGGCGTGATCCGTGACGTGGCCAAGGCGGTCAATGGCGGCACCGAGGTGGAATGGGATGGCGCGAAGATCGACCTGGGCCCGGCGTTCCGCCGCTGGCGCATGGACGAGGCGGTGCGCCATCACAATCCGGAAATCTCCGCGGCGGATTGCACCGACCGTGACGCGCTGCTGCGCCATTGCGAGCGCTTGAAGATCCGTGTCAAGCCGTCCTACGGCTGGGGCAAGCTGCTGCTGGAGATCTTCGAGGCGACCGTGGAGCACACCCTGATCCAGCCGACCTTCATCACCGACCACCCGGTGGAGGTTTCGCCGCTGGCCCGTGCCAACGACAATGATCCGGGCTACACCGACCGCTTCGAGCTGTTCGTCAACGGCAAGGAGCTGGCCAATGGCTTCTCCGAGCTGAACGACCCGGAAGACCAGGCCCAGCGCTTCCAGGCCCAGGTGGCCGCGAAGGAAGGTGGCGACGACGAGGCCATGCACTACGACGCCGACTACATCCGTGCGCTGGAGTACGGCATGGCCCCGACCGGCGGCCTCGGCATCGGCGTCGATCGCCTGGTGATGCTGCTGACCGGCAGTAGCTCGATCCGTGACGTGCTGCTGTTCCCGTACATGCGTCCGGAGCAGTAAGTCGTCTTTTTGACTCCTGATTGTGCGCGCCGTCCCGAAACGAGACGGCGCGATTGACGCCTCCCGCACTCGGCGTATCGTTATTGCACTACCTTGACGCCGGTTGTGGCTTGATCGGCGCCAAGGGGAGTGCACAGTGTGGAGAGCCCGCTTCACAATGTGATGACGATCATGAACCGGGACGCATGACACGGGAGTCAGGCCGATGCAGGGTGCGAGCGTTCGCAGCGGCAGAGTATCCTCGCCTGCTGATGATCCAGCATGGTCGAAAAACCAGGCAGAGTACGCGTTGAACATCGTCATCGTTGACGACCAGACTTCCGCCCGGACGATGCTGCGTCACGTCATCGAGGACATCGCGCCGGAACTGAGCGTGTATGACTTCGGCGATCCGCTGACCGCATTGGCGTGGTGCGAAGCGCATCCGGTCGACCTGCTGCTGCTCGATTACCGCATGCCGGAGATGGACGGGCTGGAATTCGCCCGTCGTTTCCGTCGCCTACCCAAGCACCGGGACATTCCGGTGATCCTGATCACCGTGGTCGGCGACGAGCCGATCCGGCAGGCCGCGCTGGAAGCAGGTGTCATCGACTTCCTGGTCAAGCCGATCCGCCCGCGCGAACTGCGTGCGCGCTGCTACAACCTGTTGCAGCTGCGCCAGCAGACCGAGAACGTGAAGCAGCGGGCGCTGTCGCTGGAGCAGCGCCTGCTGGCCAGCATGCATGAAGTTGAAGAGCGGGAGCGCGAGACGCTGTCGCGGTTGGCGCGCGCAATCGAGTTCCGTGATGCCGGCACCAGCGCCTACCTGGAACGCATGGCGCGCGTGGCCGGCTTGATCGCCGACCAGCTCGGGCTGCCTGAAGAGGAGGTGCGCCTGATCGAGATGGCCGCGCCGCTGCACGACATGGGCAAGATCGCCATCCCCGATGCGGTGCTGCTCAAGCAGGGCAAGCTCAACGAGGAGGAGCTGGCGATCATGCGCCGGCACCCGCGTATTGGCCATGAACTGCTGAGTGGTAGCCAGAATCGCTTCATCCAGGTTGGCGCGTTGATCGCACTGCGTCATCATGAACGGTACGACGGCAGTGGCTATCCCGATGGGCTGGTCGGCGATGCGATTCCGCTGGAAGCGCGCATCGTGGCCGTCGCCGATGTCTTCGACGCCCTGATATCACCCCGTCCGTACAAGGAAGCATGGACCATGGAAGCCACCCTGGCTTATCTCTACGCCCAGCGTGGCCGCCTGTTCGATCCCCGATGCGTGGATGCGCTGCTGCGCGGCCGCGAACAGCTTGACCAGATCTGCGCCGAACATTCGATGGCGTCCGCGCGCCCGGGGCTGGGCGCGTGAAACGGCTGTTGTCGCAGCTGCGGCTGCGCCTGTCCCAGCGCCAGGACAGTGAGCACGGCCAGCAGATCGTCCGCATTGTCCTGATCAGCCTGATCCTGGCCTACGTGCTGTTGCCGGCACCGCGCCACGACCTGCCGCACACGCAGTACGTGGGCGTGCTGGCGATCGTGCTGACCGGCCTGAGCCTGTCGCTGCTGCTGTTCGGTTGGCTGTTGTGGCGGCCGGCGCGTTCCGATCCACGCCGCGTGCTGGGCATGCTGGCCGACTACGGCCTGATTGCCGCCGGCATGGTGCAGATGGGCGAGCCACTGGCCTGGGTCTACATCGTGGTTATGTGGGTGACGGTCGGTAATGGCATGCGCTTCGGCAACCACTACCTGTACGTGGCGGTGGCAATGGCGATGGTGAGCTTCGGTTGCACCGTGCTGCTGACCCCGTACTGGCAACAGAATTTCCGCCTGGCCATCGGCCTCTGGCTCGGCCTGGCGGCGGTACCGTTGTACTTCTCGACGCTGCTGAGGCAGCTGACCGAAGCGATGGCCGAGGCGCGCCGCGCCAGCGAGGCCAAGAGTCGATTCCTGGCCAACATGAGCCACGA
>DQIG01000127.1:344-531 GCA_003525885.1 Stenotrophomonas sp. | reverse complement strand
CCTGGCCAACATGAGCCACGAATTCCGCACGCCGTTGAACGGTCTCAATGGCATGACCGAAGTGCTGGCGACCACCCGCCTGGACGACGAGCAGCGCGAGTGCCTCAACACGATCCAGGCGTCGTCACGCAGCCTGTTGGCGCTGGTGGAGGAGGTGCTGGACATCTCGGCCATCGAGGCCGGCAAG
>DQIG01000127.1:0-190 GCA_003525885.1 Stenotrophomonas sp. | reverse complement strand
ATCGAGGCCGGCAAGCTGCGCGTGGTAGCCGAAGACTTCGCCGTGGCCGATGTGATCCAGGCGATCGGGCTGATCCTGTTGCCGCAGGCCAAGGCCAAGCGCCTGGATTACCGGGTGAAGGTGGCCGACGGCGTGCCGCCCCGCGTGCGCGGCGATGTCGGGCACCTGCGGCAGATCCTGCTGAACCTGG
>DQIG01000323.1:4991-5267 GCA_003525885.1 Stenotrophomonas sp. | reverse complement strand
CGCACGCGCGCCGCCGGCGGCCGGGTGATCGGCGTCGGCACCACCGTGGTGCGCGCGCTGGAAAGCGCCATGCGTGACGGTGAGCTGCTGCCGCTCGCTGGCGAGACCCAGATCTTCATCACCCCGGGCTACCGCATCCGCAGCGTCGACGCGATGGTGACCAACTTCCACCTGCCGGAAAGCACGCTGCTGATGATGATCTCCGCGTTTGCCGGCAAGGACCGCGTGTTCGAGGCCTACCAGCACGCGATCGAGCAGCGCTACCGCTTCTTCAGC
>DQIG01000323.1:0-4839 GCA_003525885.1 Stenotrophomonas sp. | reverse complement strand
TACCGCTTCTTCAGCTATGGCGACGCGATGCTGTTGTTCCCGCAGGCGGAGTAGGGCGCCCTGGGAGCGCAGGGGCCCCTGTGGGTGCGCACCTTGGTGCGCACGCCTTCTTGGGAGACAATAGGCGACTATTTGCCTGAATGACCGCTCCATGTCCCGACTGCAGTTCCAGCTCAAGACCCGCGATGGCCGTGCCCGTCGTGGCCGCCTGACCTTCCCGCGTGGCACGGTGGAAACGCCGGCCTTCATGCCGGTGGGAACCTATGGCTCGGTCAAGGGCATCCTGCCGGACCAGGTGCGTGCGCTGGGCGCCGAGATCATCCTCGGCAACACCTTCCACCTGTACCTGCGGCCGGGCCTGGACATCATCGCCGACCATGGCGGCCTGCATGGCTTCTGCCGCTGGGATGGCCCGATCCTGACCGACTCCGGCGGCTTCCAGGTGTTCTCGCTGGCCCATCGCCGCAAGATCACCGAGCAGGGCGTGACCTTCGCCTCGCCGACGGACGGCGCCCGCGTGTTCCTCGGGCCCGAGGAGAGCATGAAGATCCAGAAAGTGCTCGATTCGGACGTGGTGATGATCTTCGACGAATGCACCCCGTACCCGGCCACCGAGGACGTTGCCCGCCGTTCGATGGAGCTGAGCCTGCGCTGGGCCCAGCGCAGCCGCAACGCGCATGACGAGCTGGGCAACGACGCGGCCCTGTTCGGCATCGTCCAGGGCGGCGTGCATACCGACCTGCGCAGCCGCTCGGCCGATGCCCTGCAGGCGATCGGCTTCGACGGCTACGCCATCGGCGGCCTGGCCGTGGGCGAGCCGGAGCACGAGCGCAACGCCATGCTCGACCACCTGGACCCGGAGCTGCCGGGCGACCGCCCGCGCTACCTGATGGGCGTGGGCCGGCCGGAGGACCTGGTCGAGGGTGTCGCACGTGGCGTGGACATGTTCGACTGCGTGATGCCGACCCGCAACGCCCGCAACGGCCACTATTTCACCTCGTTCGGTACCGTCCGCATCCGCAACTCCCAGTACGCGCGCGATATGGACCCGATCGAGCCGGGCTGTGGCTGCGTGGCCTGCACCGGCGGCTACACCCGGTCCTACCTGCGCCACCTGGACCGCTGCAACGAGATGCTGGCGCCGATGCTGGGCACCCTGCACAACCTGTTCTACTACGAGAAGCTGATGGCCGACATCCGCGCGGCGATCGAGGCGGGAACCTTCCTGGCCTTCCGTGAGTCCTTCTACGCGGCACGCGGGGCGGTGGCCCCGCCGCTGTAACCCGAACGCCCCCTGCCAAACGGCCCAAGGACGAACGCCCGGGGCCGTGGCATACTTCAAGGCTGACCCAGATCCGCGGTCGACACGCCGTGCCCGTGAAAGGGCCGGAGCGCCGCCCAACCAAAGGACCAACGATGAACCTGCTTGCCTTCCTGATTCCCGCCGCCCACGCCCAGGCCGCCGGCGGCCAACCGCAGGGCATGGGCCTGACCACGCTGCTGTTCCCGATCATCCTGATCGCCATCATGTACTTCCTGATGATCCGCCCGCAGATGAAGCGGCAGAAGGAGCACAAGTCCATGCTGGAGAAGATCAAGCGTGGCGACGAAGTGCTGACCAACGGCGGCATCGCCGGCAAGGTCACCGACATCGGCGACAACTTCATCACCATCGAAGTGGCCGAGAACGTGCGCATCCGCGTGCAGAAGGGCGCTGTTGGCAGCGTGCTGCCGACCGGCACCCTGGATTCGGCCAAGTAAGCCACTCCCTTTCCGAAGCACAACCGCGGCGCCGGGGATGGCGCCGCGCGGGACCCAAGCAATGCTCGAATTTCCACGCTGGAAGTACGTCGTCATCCTGATCGTACTGGCGCTCAGTGCGCTGTACGCGCTGCCCAACATCTACCAGAAGGACCCGGCCCTCCAGATCACCGCCAACCGTGGCGGGCAGATCGACGATGCGCTGCGCGACCGTGTGCTGGCCGACCTGAAGACGGCCGGTATCACCACCATCGGTGTCGAGAAGGAAGGGGAAAGCCTGATCGTCCGCCTGCCGGACCTGAAGGCGCAGTCCGCCGCCAGCGACGCCCTGCGTGACACCGTCGGCGAGAAGTACACCGTGGCCCTGAACCTGGCTTCGACCGTGCCGGATTGGCTTGCCAAGCTCGGCGGCCGCCCGATGGTGCTGGGCCTGGACCTGCAGGGTGGCGTGCACTTCGTGCTTCAGGTTGACCAGAAGGCCGCCCTCGACAAGCGTCTGGATGCCTACACCGAAGACGTGCGCAGCACCCTGCGTGACGCGCGCATCGCCTACCAGTCGGTGGAACGCCGCGCTGACAACAGCATCGTGGCCAACCTGAGCCCGTCCGCCGGCGATGACGCCGCGCAGCGTGCCCGTACCGCCCTGGTCAAGGCGCAGCCGACCCTCGGCTACGACGTCAGCGGCAACCGCATCACGGTGACCGTGCCGGATACCGAGATCGCGCAGATCTCCAATGGCGCCATCGAGCAGAACATCAACACCCTGCGCAACCGCGTGAACCAGCTCGGCGTGGCCGAGCCGATCATCCAGCGCCAGGGTGCCGACCGCGTGGTCGTGCAGCTGCCGGGCGTGCAGGACACCGCCGAAGCAAAGCGCATGATCGGCGCCACCGCCACGCTGGAATACCGTGCGGTGGTTGAAGGCAATGCGCAGGACGCGATCAATTCCGGCCGCATCCCGCCGGAAGCGAAGGTCTACCAGCGCCGTGACGGTGGTGGTCCGATCCTGCTGAACAAGCGCGTGATCGTCACCGGCGACCAGATGGTCGGCGCGCAGGCGGTGACCGATTCGAACAGTGGCTCCCCGGCCGTCAGCGTGACGCTGAACAACGTCGGTGGCCAGCGCATGTTTGACTTCACCAGCGCCAACGTGAACAAGCCGATGGCGGTGGTCTACACCGAGCGCGTGCCGACCGTGACCGTGGTTGACGGCCAGGAAGTGCGTGGCTTCAAGGTCAACGAGGAAGTGATCTCGGTGGCCAACATCAACGGCGTCTTCGGCAAGAACTTCCAGACCACCGGCCTGCAGAAGAAGGAAGCCGAAGACCTGGCCAAGCTGCTGAAGTCGGGCTCGCTGGCCGCGCCGATGGACTTCGTCGAAGAGCGCGTGGTCGGCCCGAGCCTGGGCGCCGAGAACGTCAAGAACGGTATGCGCGCGGTGGTGTTCGCGTTCCTGTTCACCCTGGTGTTCTTCAGCGTGTACTACCGCATGTTCGGCGTGATCACCTCGGCGGCGATGCTGTTCAACCTGCTGATCGTGGTGGCGGTGATGTCGCTGTTTGGCGCGACCATGACCCTGCCGGGCTTCGCCGGCCTGGCGTTGTCGGTCGGCCTGTCGGTGGACGCCAACGTGCTGATCAACGAGCGTATCCGTGAAGAACTGCGTGCCGGCGTGCCGGGCAAGACCGCGATCGTGACCGGTTACGAGCGTGCCTCGGGCACCATCCTCGACGCCAACCTGACCGGCCTGATCGTCGGTGTGGCGCTGTTCGCATTCGGTACCGGTCCGCTGAAGGGCTTCGCGCTGACCATGATCATCGGTATTTTCGCCTCCATGTTCACCGCGATCACCGTGTCGCGTGCGCTGGCGACGCTGATCTACGGCCGTCGCAAGAAGCTCCAGAACGTGGCCATCTGACGGGACGACACGCACAATGAAACTGTTTCCGCTGCACATCCTCCCGAACGACACCAAGATCGACTTCATGCGCTGGCGCCATGTCGCCATGGTGGTCACGATCATCGTGTTCCTGGCGTCTGTCGCCATCATCGGTGTCAAGGGCTTCAACTACGCCCTGGACTTCACCGGCGGTACCCTGATCGAAGCCCGCTTCGACAAGGCGGTGGACGTCGAGCAGGTCCGCACCAAGCTCGAGCAGAGTGGCTTCGAGGGCGCGCAGGTGCAGAGTGTCGGTGGCAACACCGACCTGCTGATCCGCCTGGCCCCGCATGGCGAGCATGCTCCGGGTACCGGCGACGCTGCCCACGAGGACAAGGCTACGGCTGCTGCCGTGGTGAAGGCGTTGTCCACTGCCGACAACCAGGCCACGGTGCTCCGCAACGAGTTCGTAGGCCCGCAGATCGGCAAGGACCTGGCGATGAATGGCCTGTATGCCACCATCTTCATGCTGGCCGGCTTCCTGATCTACATCGCGGTGCGCTTCGAGTGGAAGTTCGCCGTCACCGCCAGCATCGTGGCGATGTTCGACCTGATCGTGACGGTCGCTTACGTGTCCCTGCTGGGCCGTGAGTTCGACCTGACCGTGCTGGCCGGCCTGCTGTCGGTGATGGGTTTTGCGATCAACGACATCATCGTGGTGTTCGACCGCGTCCGCGAGAACTTCCGCAGCCTGCGCGTGGACTCGATGGAAGTGCTGAACCGTTCGATCAACCAGACGCTGTCGCGTACGGTGATCACCGCGGTGATGTTCTTCCTGTCGGCACTTGCCCTGTACATGTACGGCGGCAGCTCGATGGAAGGCCTGGCCGAGACGCACATGATCGGTGCGGTGATCGTGGTGTTGTCCTCGATCCTGGTGGCGGTGCCGATGCTCACGATCGGTTTCCTGCGCGTCAGCAAGCAGGACCTGCTGCCGAAGGCGAAGGACGTCGAGGCCCTGGCCCGTCGCCCGTAAGCACCTGCTGCGTGCAGCACACAGAGAACCCCGCGCAAGCGGGGTTTTTTGCTGGCAGGGCTGGTACGCGTCATCGCATGCGCGCTGTCGCTCCCACGCTTCGCTGCGCGAACCGTGGGCCCCACTTACCAGCTCCCAGACCCCCGCCGCTTCGCGGCCGCCC
>DQIG01000049.1:621-4567 GCA_003525885.1 Stenotrophomonas sp. | reverse complement strand
TGGCGCCATGGATGGCGCCATCGAGCCCCCAAGGATGGGTTTACGGCGTGTCCTGCCTGCCCACACCGCCCCGCCATCCCACGGAATCCCGCTTCTGTTGTTGCTGTTGAGGTTGCCGGCCAGCGGCCGGCACTACCACGGGTGCAGGGCGCAGCCCTGCCGCGCCCTCAACGGCGGCGGCGCTTGCGATCCACGTACAGAGTCTTGGCAATGCTCAGCACGATGCCAACGGCGATACCCACCACGCAGCCCAGCAGCAGGTTGTCTGCTCCCAGGCCCACGCCCACGCCAACCACGGTGGCGATGACCATTTCGGCGGTGTGGGAAATCGGTTCGGGCTTCGGGGCAGACATGCGGGCTCCAGCGTAAGTTCGGTTCGAAATAGGCCGATGGCCCGGAAACGACGAAGCCGGGTTGCCCCGGCCTCGTCTGGTGTCACGCGCAACGGGCCGTCAGTGCGATTCGGCCGGGCCCGCGATCGGCGGCAGCGGACGGGCGTCGCCGCCCTTGTCGTTGCCACCATCCTTGTTCGACTTGTTCCAGCCGGCCGGCGGCGGCGGATCGCGGCCTTCCATGATGGCGTCGATCTGCGGCGCGTCGATGGTCTCGTACTGCAGCAGCAACTGGGACATCGCGTGCAGCTTGTCCAGGTTGGCCGTCATCAGCTCGGTGGTGCGTGCGTAAGCCTCGTCGAGGATGTTGCGCACCTCCTCGTCGATGCGACGCGCGGTGTCGTTGGACACGCTCTTGTGCTGGGTGACCGAACGGCCCAGGAACACCTCGTCGTCCTCTTCGCCATACGCGATCGGGCCGAGCTGGTCGGACAGACCCCACTTGGTGACCATGTTGCGGGCCATCTTGGTGGCGCGTTCGATGTCGTTGGAGGCGCCCGTGGTGACCTTGTCGGCACCGAAGATCAGCTCCTCGGCCACACGACCACCGTACAGCGAGCACAGCTGCGACTTGATCGCCACGCGGTTCATCGAGTACTTGTCGCCTTCCGGCAGGTACATGGTCACACCCAGCGCACGGCCGCGCGGGATGATGGTCACCTTGTAGACCGGGTCGTGCTCGGGCACCAGGCGGCCGACAATGGCGTGACCGGCTTCGTGGTAGGCGGTGAGGGTCTTCTCCTCTTCGCTCATGGCCATCGAGCGGCGCTCAGCACCCATCAGGATCTTGTCGCGGGCGCGGTCGAAGTGGTCCATGCGGACTTCCTTCTCGTTGCCACGCGCGGCGAACAGGGCCGCCTCGTTGCAGAGGTTGGCCAGATCAGCACCGGAGAAGCCCGGGGTACCACGCGCGATGACCATCGGCTCGACATCGTCGGCCAGCGGCAGCTTGCGCATGTGGACCTTCAGGATGTGCTCGCGGCCCTTCACGTCCGGCAGGCCGACCACGACCTGACGGTCGAAACGGCCCGGACGCAGCAGCGCCGGGTCCAGCACGTCCGGACGGTTGGTCGCGGCGATCACGATCACGCCTTCGCCACCCTCGAAACCGTCCATCTCGACCAGCAGCTGGTTCAGGGTCTGCTCGCGCTCGTCATGACCGCCACCCAGGCCGGCGCCACGGTGGCGACCGACGGCGTCGATTTCGTCGATGAAGATGATGCACGGGGCGTGCTTCTTGGCCTGCTCGAACATGTCGCGCACGCGGCTGGCACCAACGCCGACGAACATTTCCACGAAGTCCGAACCGGAGATCGAGAAGAACGGCACCTTGGCTTCGCCGGCGATGGCCTTGGCCAGCAGCGTCTTGCCGGTACCCGGCGGGCCCACCATCAGCACGCCACGCGGAATCTTGCCGCCCAGCTTGGTGAACTTGGACGGGTCGCGCAGGAAGTCGACCAGCTCGCCCACTTCTTCCTTGGCCTCGTCGCAACCGGCGACGTCGGCAAAGGTGACCTTGATCTGGTCTTCGCCCTGCAGCTTGGCGCGCGACTTGCCGAAGGACATCGCGCCCTTGGCACCACCGCCACCACCCTGCATCTGGCGCATGATGAACAACCAGAAGCCGATGATCAGGATGACCGGCAGGAAATTCATCAGGATCGCGCCCAGGGAGATGCCACTGGACGGCTCCTCCTGCACGATTTCCACGTTCTTGGTGCGCAGCACGTTGATCAGGTCACGATCGAACGGCGCGGTGATGGTGGACGACTGCCCACCCCGGGTGGTGTAGGTCAGCTGGCTGGTGCCGCCGCGCATGTCGCCGCCGAAGGCGACCTTCTGCACGTTGCCGCTGTCCACCTGGTCCAGGAACTGCGAGTACGACGCCCCCTGCGCCCCAGCCCCGGAGGTCTTGGGCGAGAAGCTCTGGAAGACCACCATCAGCACGACGGCGACGACCACCCATAGCAGGAGGTTCTTGGTCAAGTCGTTCATCCTCATTGGCTCCGGTGTTCCTCTCAGTGCTGGCGTTGCGTTGGGGTCGAACTTGCGTACATTGCGAGCTTACTTCATGTGGGCGCGTTTTCCCTGACCCAAGGCATACACCTCGGGAGAGCGCTTGCGCGACGCTTCCGGCTTGCGGATGGAGACCTTGTCGTACCGGCGGCGCATGTCGCGCACGTAGTCGTCAAAGCCTTCACCCTGGAACAGCTTGATCAGGAACGCCCCACCGGTCTTCAGGTGGTTGTCGGCAAAATCCAGGGCCAGCTCCGCCAGGTGCATCATCCGCGGCTGGTCGACCGCGCCTACACCACTCTTATTGGGGGCCATGTCCGACAGCACAAGGTCTACCGGCTGATCCCCGAGCATGGCTTCAAACTGCGATAGGACGGCTTCTTCCCTGAAGTCACCATGAAGGAACTCCACGCCGGCCAGTGGCGGCATGTCCAGGATGTCCAGGGCCAGCACGCGGCCGGTGTCGCCGATCTGTCTCCGAACCTGCTGAGACCAGCCACCCGGAGCCGCGCCGAGGTCGACCACCACCATGTGCGGCTTCAGCAACCGGTCACGTTCGAGCAGCTCTTCGAGCTTGTAGGCGGCGCGCGAGCGCATGCCTTCGGCCTGCGCCTTCTTCACGAAGGGGTCGGAGAAGTGTTCCTTGAGCCAGCGCTGGCTGCTTTTGCTGCGGGTAGCCATTGAAAATAGGGGCTGATGGGGTCCTCATGATACCCTGATCGCCCCATTCAACCGTGTTTTCCTGCATGTCCATCGCCCTGACCGCCTCCCAGACCCGTTTCCTGCGCGGCCAAGCCCACGACCTGAAGGCCCTGCTGCAGACCGGCGGCAAGGGCGTGACCCCGGCCTTCATCGCGGAGCTGAACGAAGTGCTGGAGCGCCACGAACTGGTCAAGGTGAAGGTCGCTGCCGAGGATCGCGACGCCCGTGACGTGATGATCGGCGAGATCGTCGAAGCCACCGAAAGCGCGCTGGTTCAGCGCATCGGCCACGTCGCCGTGCTGTACCGCCCGAGCAAGGAACAGCGCCAGATCGTGCTGCCGCGCGGCTGATCGCCCTACCGCCATGCAGCTGAACCACGAACCGCCTGACTATGCCTACAGCCTGCGCGCCGCCGATGGCCGCTCGGCCAAGGTCAATGACCAGGTACTGGGCAGCAGCTTTTTCCTGACCCCGGACCAGCTGGTCGCGCACTGGCCGGTGGCGAGTGCCGCCGCGCTGCAACTGGCGGACCTGGAGCCGATCCTGGCGCTGAATCCGGCGCTGATCGTGCTCGGTACCGGTGACCGCCAGGTGTTCCCGCCGGCGGTGGTGATGGCCGCCTGCCTGTCACGCGGCATCGGCCTGGAAGTGATGAACAATCCAGCCGCCGCACGCACCTTCAACATCCTGGCCGGCGAAGGCCGCAAGGTCGCGGCCGCCTTCATTCTCGAAGGCTGACGTGGTGCCGCCGGGCATGGCCCGGCGCTACCCTGGATCACACTTAACTCTGTAGCGCCCGAGCCCATGCTCGGGCGGTGCCGCATCGCGGCGCGGAA
>DQIG01000049.1:0-448 GCA_003525885.1 Stenotrophomonas sp. | reverse complement strand
CGGGCATGGCCCGGCGCTACCCGTCTCTGCCTGCGTCAGCGCGCCGGCAGGTACTGCTGCGGGTCGACCGGCTTGCCGTTGTAGCGGATCTCGAAGTGGACCATGTCGCGGTTCGCACCGGTGCGGCCCATCTCGGCGATCTGCTCGCCAGCCTTCACGCTCTGCCCTTCGTTCACCAGGCGCTTGCGGTTGTGGCCATAGGCCGACAGCCACTGGTCGCTGTGCTTGATGATGATCAGCTCGCCGTAGCCGACCAGGCCGGCACCGGAGTAGACCACCACGCCATTGGCAGTGGCCTTGACTGCCTGGCCGCTGGTGCCGGCGATGTCGACGCCCTGCTTGGTCGCGTCACCGGCCACGTAGCGGCCAACGATCGCGCCATCAGCCGGCCAGCGCCAGGCGATGTTGCTCTTCACCGGACCAACCGGCGCCGGGGCCGGCGCGGTGC
>DQIG01000164.1:4735-5183 GCA_003525885.1 Stenotrophomonas sp. | reverse complement strand
CGACGCCGGCCCAGCGCTGGAGCCGGCGCGCCTTCCTGGGCGCGGCGATTGCCGCGCCAGCCAGTCTGGTGGTGGCGGCGGCGATCCGCCCGCCGCTGGGGCTATGGCCCTCGGTGACCGCCATGGCAGCCGATTTCCATACCGGTACCGGTGAGCGACTGCAGATCGCGCCCTCGCCGCGGCTGAAGATCGAACTGGATACGCAGAGCAGCCTGCGCCGCCGCGCGGACGCGCAGGGCGAGGGCTTCGAGCTGGTGCAGGGCCAGGCCGCGATCGAGACCCAGGCCGGCCTGCGCCTGGCGTTGTTCGCGGGCCCGGGTTGCGTGATTGCCGATGAAGGCGCAGTGCGCCTGGATGTACGCAACACCCACGGCCAGGTACGAGCGACCTGCCTGCAGGGCAGCGCCCGCATCGAGCATCCGCAGGGCCGGCTGCAGCTGCAGGCTGG
>DQIG01000164.1:0-4590 GCA_003525885.1 Stenotrophomonas sp. | reverse complement strand
CCGGCTGCAGCTGCAGGCTGGCCAGCAGACCCGGTACGACGAGCGCCTCAGTGGCGTGGTGGCCGAGGCCGTGGCCTCGGAAGTGAGTGCCTGGACCGAAGGCATGCTGGTGTTCCGCCGCGCACCGCTGCGCGAGGTGGTGGACGAGATCAATCGTTACCGGCGTGGCAAGGTGCTGTTGGGTGAATCGGCGTTGGCGCGCGCGCCGGTCAGCGGTCGCTTCCGCATCGACGATCCGGAGGCGGCGCTGGAGCAGCTGCGACTGACAATGTCGCTGGAGCTGCGTCGCTTTCCGGGTGGCATCGCCGTCCTTGGATAGATGAAGACGCTGGCCGTGCGCGCCGCGCAGGGCTGTTGCAAGCAAGGAGAAGCCAAGGATGCGCAACGAGACCATCGGCGTGCTGGATCTGCGCCGCAATCTGTCTGCATTGCTGGAAACCACCCAGCGACGGCCCCTGATGGTGCACCGCTATGGTTCGCCATGGGTGTGCGTGGTTTCCGATGCGCAGTGGCAGCAGCAGGCAGTGCTGCTGGACTTCGATCCGCAGTCGCACCCGCTGGCGATGCTGCTGCGCCTGCAGCAGCAGGTGCTGCCCCTGGCTGAAGCCGGGGCTCTGCCGCCTGCGGCGCTCGCACGCGCACTACTGTTGATGGATATGCATGGCATCGACGATCTCACGCAGCTGCATGAGCAGGTGCTGCACCATCGGCTGTGGCACTGGTTCGTGGCAGGCACTCATGGCGTGATGGACGGCTGGCAGCTGCCGGCGCTGCGCATTGCGATGGCGTCATGGTGCGATGACGTGGACATGACCGATGCCCTGGTCGCGTTCGCTGCGCGCAGCGACGTGGCGGTACTGGCGCGCCGTTGCGGTGGCGACGCGCCGCAACTGCAGCGCGAAGCCTGCAGGCGGATGACGCTTGGATGACGCTGCCGATGAAGCACCACGCAGCGCACAGAGTTGCATTCGCGTTGTCGCTTCACCTGCCTTGCTGACGTCTTCTCCAGAGTACGACGCACCACGCGTCGCGGAGCACGGGCGACGCAGATGGCAGACAGTCGCAGGATCAGCATGCTGGAGCTGGATCGCCACCTGAGCCAGTCACTGGAGCAGGCACGGCACACGCCCCTGAACGTGCAGCGGTATGGGCGCTCGTGGGTCTGGGTGCTGTCCAGCGATGCCTGGGTGGATGCGGCGCGCTGGGCGGCACTGGACAGCAGTACACATCCACTGGCGGCGCTGCGAAGAGCCCTTGATCTGCATCTGCGGCCCTGGCCCGACGCGGCCATGGGCGCGCTGCCCCATGACGCGGGCGATGCGCGGCTGCTGCAACGTGCGGCCCTGCTGGTGGTCATGCGTGATCTCAGCAGCGCGCAGCGTGTGTACGACGACCTGCGCTACCACCAGGCCTACAGGAGGTTCATTGGCCTCGACCACGGTACTGCGTGGTCGCCGATGCAGTGCGTACGCCTGCTGCAGGCGTGCGTGCTTCCGTTGCTGCGCGAGTGCATCGACGAAACGCTGGCCAGTGTGCCGCCGCACCTGTTCGAAGCGGCACGCGTACCGGCTGCACGTGCGCCTGCACAGGCGCCCGCGCAGCGAATTGCAGGCGGATGTTTATCGTACTGACACATGCACCGCTGACCATGGTGCAGCGGTCTCTTCCAGGATGACGAGGGCGGAACAATGGCAAGGCAGGTGGGTGGTCGCAGGGCTCGGCAGCAGGGCTTCAGCCTGATCGAGATCATGGTGGTGGTGGTGATCATCGGCATTCTTGCCGCGCTGATCGTGCCGCGGTTGATGGACCGTCCGGACCAGGCGCGCGTGGTGGCGGCGCGCCAGGATATCGCCGCATTGATGCAGGCATTGAAACTGTTCAAGCTGGACAACGGTCGCTATCCCAGTGCCGAGCAGGGCCTGCAGGCGCTGGTGAAGCCGCCGCAGGGCAGCGGTGGTTTGCCGGTGACACCGTATCTGGATCGCCTGCCGAATGACCCATGGGGCCATCCGTACCAGTACCAGGTTCCCGGAACCCACGGCGACATCGACGTGTTCTCGCTGGGGGCGGACAGCAAGCCCGGTGGCGACGCCGGGAATGCGGATATCGGCTCCTGGCAGCTGTGAGGCGCGCTGATGGCAGCCCGGAGGCGATCGGTCTCGTGCATCCGCCAGCGTGGCATGGCGGTGATCGTCGCCATGCTGGTGGTGGCGTTGGTGGCCGTGATTGCCACCGCGCTGCTGACCCGGCAGTCGGCGCAGCTGCGTGCACTGCGTGGCGACCAGTTGCGCGCGCAGGTGCGCATGGCGGTGGACGCCACGCTGGAGCGTGCGGCGCAGCAGCTGCGTGAGGATGTAAAGGAACAGCTGACCACGGTGCGCAGCGGGCGCTGGGCACGCCCGTTGGCGCTGCAGGCACCGTTGCCGGTGCAGCTGCAGCTGGTCGACGCGCAGTCGATGTTCAACCTGCGCAATCTGCTGGCGCATGGCAGGCCGGACCCGGAGGCGCGGCGCGCGTTCATCGCATTGTGTGCCGGGCAGGGGCTGGGCCAGGGTGCCTGCGCATCCGCGGCGGACCTCATCCAGGAGCGCCTGCGCGATGGCGATATGCAGGCACAGGCCCCATTGCCGCGTGAATCACTGATCGCGCAGGCACTGGCCGGCGCCGATCCGGTGGCACTGCAGGCGCTGGCGCGGCGCACCGTGGTGCTGCCGGCGCAGACCCTGGTCAACGCCAACACCAGCGACCTGAGCGTCCTGCAGGCAGTGACGCCTGCGGTCGAGCCGGCACGGCTGCAGGCGTTGCTCGGTGAACGCGACGCTGGCCACTGGCTGCTCAATCGCGGCGACATCGCCAACCGACTCCAACTGAGCAACGAACAGATGGCCGTGCTTCCCCTGGGTATCCATAGCGAGTGGTTCCTGGCCGTCGGCCAGGTGCAGGCTGACGGCAGCGCGGTCGATTTTCGCGCGCTGCTCTGGCGCGAGTACCGCGACGATGGCGTGCGTGTGCAACGCGTGTGGACGAGGATCGGCGCATGAACGTGCAACTTCGCGTGCGCCTGCCGGCGCTGGAGCACCTGCGCGCCGACAGCGCGGTGGACTGGGCGCAGCTGCACAAGGGCGAGGTGCTGGCTCACGGCCATGACACGCTGGCGGCACTGGGCCTGCGGCATCCGCAGGCCGCGGTGCATGCCTGCCTTGATCCCAATGACCTGATCCTGCTGGAACTGCAGCTGCCGCCATTGTCCGGGCGCCGCCTGCAGTCGGCGCTGCAGGGTGAGGTGGAGGCGATGCTGCTGGATGACCTGCAGGAGGTAGCGCTGGCCCACGGTGGGCAGGCGGCGGACGGCACGGTTCCGATAGCCTGGCTTGGGCAGCACGCCATCGTGCAGGCGCAGCAGCTGCTGGCCTCGTGCGCACTACAGCTGCAGGCACTGTATCCGACGCCACTGCTGCTGCCTTGGCAGGACGGCCAGGCCACGCTGCAGGTCAGCGGCGAGCACCTGCTGGTGCGCAGCGGGCGCGATCGGGGATTTGTCCAATGGTATGGCGGACGTGATACGTGTGCGGTGATGCAGGCGCTGGCCGCGCGTCTGCAACAGGCCGGCGTGCTGGCCGTGCAATGGATCGACGGCGTGCCGCCGGCGTGGCCGGATGGCCTGCCGGCCACCGCGGTGACGCATGAACGGCAGGCCTGTGGCCCACTGCCGGGTTGGTCATTGCCGCTGCCCGGTGCAGGCCGGCAAGCGCCGCGGCTGGCGATCGGCCTGGCGTTGGCGGCGGTGCTGCTGGCCGCGCTCGGCCTGCAGCTGCAGGTCTCGCGTTGGCGGATCGAGGGTGAAGCGCTGCAGCAGGACATGGCACGGCAGTTCGGCGCACGCTTCCCGGAGGTCACCGATGTGGTGGACCCGGTGTTGCAGGCGAGGCGCGCACTTGCGGTGCCACCGCCGGCGCCACCGTTGCCGCCGCTGCAGCGCCAGGTAGCCAGCACGCTGCAGGCCGTTCCGGAGCTGGCGGGGCAGGTGCGCAGCCTGCACTACCAACCCGGCCAGCTGGACATGGAGCTGGACGCCGATGCCCAGGCATTGGCCGACGATCCACAGCGGCTTGAGCACTGGCAGCAAGCAGTGCAGGCGCAGGGCCTGCAGCTGGCGCGCGAAGCCGGCGGACGCCTGCGGGTGAGCGGGGCGGGACAGTGACCACCCGAACCTTGCGACTGGGCGAGGGACTGGCGGGCCTGCAGCTACGCTGGCAACGCCTGCCACCGCGCGACCGGCTGATGCTGTGGGTGATGGCGATGGCGCTGTTGGTGGCGGGTCTGTGGTCGTTGTGGCTGGAACCACTGCTGAAGCAGCGCACGCACTGGCAGGCCGAGCTGCCGCGGCTGCAGGCGCAGTCCCGCGCACTGGCACCGCTGCTGCGCGCGCGTGAGCGCCAGCAGCGGGCGCAGGGCCAGCAACCGACACTGGCCGGGCTGCGCGATGGAATCAAGACCGCCGGCCTTGCCGACGGCCTGCATATCGAAGCGCGCGATGGACGCTGGCACCTGCAGGTGCAGGCGGTACCCGCCGACGCGCTATGGAACTGG
>DQIG01000374.1 GCA_003525885.1 Stenotrophomonas sp. | reverse complement strand
AGCCGAGCGCAGGCTCGGCTCTACAGGGGCGCGTTGTCGCTGGGCGGCGGGCTCTGCGCCAGCTCCACCCGCGGGCGGGGCAGGTCGTGCAGTTGCATGAAGCGGGCAGCATCGACCGGGCGGCCGAGCAGGTAGCCCTGCAGGAAATCGCAGCCCAGGCGTTCCAGGTAGGCGCGTTGCGCGGCGGTCTCCACGCCCTCGGCCACGATGTCCATGTCCAGCGCATGGCCCAGCGCCACGATCGCCGAGACGATCACCACGTCTTCGGCACTGTGTTCCAGGTCGCGCACAAAGGCATGGTCGATCTTGATCTCGGTGGCCGGCAGCCGCTTCAGGTACAGCAGGCTGGAATAGCCGGTTCCGAAATCATCGATGGAGATGCCCACGCCCAGCGCCGACAGGGCCTGCAGCAGGCGAAGGCTGGTGTCGGTATCGCGCATGACGGTGCTTTCAGTGATCTCCAGCACCAGGTGGCGCGGGGGGATGCCATGGCGCTCGATCACCTCGCGCACATCGTGCAGCAGGTGTGGCGAGCTGAACTGCACCGGCGACAGGTTCACCGACATCGACCAGCCGTCATGCCCGGCGTCGTGCCAGCGCCGCAGCTGCCGGCAGGCCTGGTCCAGCGCCCAGCGCCCGATTTCGTTGATCGCACCGCTGCGCTCGGCCAGGCGGATGAAGCGGTCGGGGGGAATCAGGCCATGATCCGGGTGGCGCCAACGGATCAGCGCCTCGGCACCGGCCACCTTCTGCGTGGCCACGCGGATCTTCGGCTGATAGTGCAGGAACAGCTGTTCGCTGCCGATCGCGCGGCGCAGGTCGGCCAGCAGCCGGAACTGCTGCTCGGCACTGTCGTTCATCCAGTCGGCGAACAGCACGAAGGCGTTGCGTCCGGATTCCTTGGCCTGGTACATCGCCGCGTCGGCGAAGGCCATCAACTGGCGCTCGCTGGCGGCGTGGTCCGGGCAGATCGCCACGCCGATGCTGGCGGTCACCTGCAGTTCGTTGTCCGGCAGCAATGGCCCGCTGCCTACCGCCTGCAGGATGCGACGGGCCAGGGTCGGCAGGTCCTCGTCGTGCTCGATGCGCACCACCAGCACGAATTCGTCACCGCCCAACCGTGCCAGCAGGTCGTGCGGGCGCAGCAGCTGCCGCGTACGTTCGGCCACGGCCACCAGCAGTGCGTCGCCGGCCTGATGGCCATAGGCATCATTGACCTGCTTGAAGCCGTCCAGGTCCATGAACATCACCGCGAAGCGATTGCCGCCCTGCTCGGCCTCGGCCAGCGCCTGCACGATGCGCCGCTGCAGCAGCAGGCGGTTGGGCAGGCGGGTGAGCGGGTCGTGCAGCGCGGCCTGGGTCAGTTCCTGCTGGGCATCGGTCAACGAGGTGCTCAGCATCGAGTTGCGCAGCCGCAGCAGCTGCGCCTCCACCCGCTGGTCCAGCCACGAGACCACCAGCACCACCGCCAGGATTGCCACGGTCAGTACCACCACCAGCATCGCCAGCCATTCGCTCTGCAGGCCATCGCCCACGGCAGCGCCACAGACACTGCCCTCCGGGAAACGCGCAGCGGCCATGCCCGTGTAATGCATGCCGACGATGGCCAGGCCGAGCAGGCCGGCCGCCGCCAGGCGATCACCGATGCGGGTGCGCTGGGCGCGCAGGCGGAACGCCACGTACAGCGCAGTCCATGACGCGGCCACCGCCACCATCAGTGAGAACAGCAGCCAACCCGGGTCGTAGTCGATGCCCGGCTGCATGCGCATGGCCGCCATGCCGACGTAGTGCATGCCGGCAATGCCGGTGCCCATCAGCAGCGCGCCGCCGGCCAGCCGCGGATGGGGCAGGGTGCGCAGCGAGACCAGCCACAGTGCGAACACCGACGAGGCGATGGCAAGCGCAAGCGAGAGCAGGGTGATCGGAAGGTCGTAGCCCAGTGGAATGGGCAGGTCGAAGGCCAGCATGCCGATGAAGTGCATCGACCAGATGCCCAGGCCCATTGCGAAGCCGCCGCCCAGGCGCCACCACCAAGCCGCGCCCCTGCCCGGGGCGGTCACCGTGCGCCCGGCCATCGCCAGCGCGGTGTACGAAGCCATCACGGCGACCAGTAGCGAGATCGCCACCAGCCACGGGTTGTACGTGCCTACCAGCATTCGTCAGTCTCCCGGACCTGCCTGTCGACGGAAACCACGGTGGGGCATGCATGAGGCAGGCCGACGCGGAACGGCGCCGGCCAGGTGCGGCGTCCCCCCTGGGCGCCACGCATTCACTCTAACGCGCAGACCGGGGGGGACTTCAAGCGGCAATGCGTGATGATCGGGTCAGTGTGTGACCGCGTCCGCTGCCTGGAACGCCGCGTCGAACAAGCGCTGTACCGGCGGCCCCATTTCCCCGGCCAGCAGGGCCAGCAGGAACAGGCCCAGCAGCAGCGAGACCGGCAGGCCCAGCTGGATCGGATTCAGCGCTGGGGCGGCACGCGCCAGTACACCGAAGGCCAGGTTCACCGCCAGCATCGCCACGGTGAGCGGGATGGCCAGCGTCAGTGCGCCGCGCAGCACGGTGAGCAGGAAGGTCGGGGCAATGCTGAAGAAGGCGTGCGGGTCTGGCAGCGGCGCGCCGATCGGCAGTGCGCGATAGCTGTCCACCAGCAGCGAGATCAACGCCAGGTGGCCGTTGGCGGTGAAGAACAGCAGGCCGAACAGCAGGTAGAACCACTGTCCGATCACACCGGAGGTGCCACCGCGCAGCGGGTCGCTCATCTGCGCGAAGGCCAGGCCGGTGCCCTGCGCGATCAGCTCACCGGCCATCGCACCTGCTTCGAACACCAGCCGCAGCATGAAGCCGATGGACACGCCGATGGCCAGCTCGCGGGCGATGGTCAGCACGGTGGCGGCATCGAAGCCGGTCCAGTCCGGTACCGGTGGCAGCAGCGGGGCCAGTGCGATGGCCAGGGTGCCGGCCAGCACCACGCGCACCCGCGATGGCACCGCGCGGGTCCCGACCATGGGCATGGCCATGGCCACCGCGCCGATGCGCAGCATGGTCCACAGCACGGTACCGATCATGCCGAAGGCCTGCAGGCCGTCGGCAGCCATCTGGGTGGCGGCGTCCATCGAAGCGCGCGTCCTAGCCGATCAGGTGCGGAATGCGCTGGAACAGCAGCGTGGTGAATTCAACCAGGTGGCCAATCAGCAGGCTGCCCAGGGCGAACAGCACCGCGGTCAGCGCGGCCGCCTTGGCGACGAAGGCGATGGTCGGTTCATTGAGCTGGGTCGCGGCCTGCACGACACCGACCACCACGCCCACCACCAGTACGGTGAGCAGCAGCGGGCCGGCGACCCACAGCACGGTGATCAGGCCGCCACGCAGTTCGGTCAAGGCAAGTTCGGGAGTCATTCGGGTTCCATCTGCTTATGTAGCGTCAAGCCATGCTCGACTGCGCTTTAGGGGGCTATCAGGCCGGATTGAAGCTGGCCGCCAGCGTGCCGACAGTCAGCACCCAACCATCCACCAGCACGAACAGCAGGATCTTGAACGGTGCCGACACCAGCATCGGCGACAGCATCATCATGCCCATCGACATCAGCACGCTGGCCACGACCAGGTCGATGATCACGAACGGGATGAAGATCAGGAAGCCGATCTCGAAGGCGGTCTTCAGTTCGCTGGTGACGAACGAAGCGACCAGCACCGGGAACGGGATCGCATCGGGGTTGGCGTAGGTGCCGTGCCCGGCGATGCCGGCGAAGGTCATCAGGTCGGTCTCGCGGATCTGCGCCAGCATGAACCCGCGCAGTGGCTGCGTGGTCAGCGTCCAGGCGGTATGGAAGTCGATGTCGCCGTTGAGGTAGGGCGCCATGCCCGCGCTCCATGCCTTGTCCCAGGTCGGCATCATCACCATCGCGGTGAGGAACAGGGCCAGGCCCAGCAGGACCTGGTTGGACGGCGTCTGGCCGGTACCCAGCGCCTGGCGCAGCAGGCCCAGCACGATGATGATGCGGGTGAACGAGGTCAGCACCAGCAGCATCGACGGGATCAGGGTGATCGCGGTCATCAGCAGCAGGGTCTGCAGCGGCAGGCTGACCGGCGCACCTCCGATCTTGCCGACGTTGATGTCCGGCAGCGGGGTGGCCGGCGCGCCGGGCGCGGCGAACGCCAGCACCGGCAACAGGCATAGGGCAAACAACAGCAGCCACGGCATCAGGGTGGCAACACGGGTACGGGTGACACGCATGTCAGGGATCCTTGCGCAGCCGCTGCTGCAGCAGCTGGGCGAAATTCGGCAGGTTCTTGAAGTCCGGCACGCGCACCGGTGCCGGCGGCGGCAGCGGTTCGGGCAGGGTATGCAGGGTGTTGATGCCACCGGCGGTGACGCCCAGCAGCAGTTGCTGGCCGTTGACCTCCACCACCACCACGCGTTCCTTGGCGCCGACGCTGAGGCTGGCCACCAGCTTCATGCCTTCGGCCGGGCGGAAGCCGCTGCCGGGCATGCGCTTGAGCAGCCAGCCCAGGCCGATCACCAGCGCCAGCACCGCCAGCAGCGCCAGCACCGCGCCGAACAGGCTGGGTGCAGCGGCCGCATGCTGGCCGACCTGCGGGCCGATCGGCACGGCGGTCTTGCCGACCGCCAGCAGGGTGGAGGCCAGCAGGTTCAACGCAGTCTCCGGATCCGCTCGCTCGGGCTGACCACGTCGGTCAGGCGCACGCCGAAGCGGTCATTGATCACCACCACTTCGCCGTGGGCGATCAGGGTGCCATTGACGAATACGTCCAGCGATTCGCCGGCACCGCGCTCCAGTTCCACCACCGAACCCTGGTTGAGCTGCAGCAGGTTGCGGATCGGCAGGCGGGCACGACCGACTTCCAGCGACAGGGTCACCGGCACATCGAGGATCACGTCCAGGTTCAGGTCCGGACCATTCGCCTCATCGGCCTGCAGGCTGCTGAACTGGGCCGGGGTCGGTTCGAGGGCGTCGATATCGTTCATTGCGGGTCTTCCTGGATGACGGGTACGCGCGGGCGGGAGCCCGGCGGATGGGTAGCGGTGATCTTCACGGCGTTCATGCCGTTGGCGATGCCGAACTCGCCGGTGAACACGGGAATGTTCTCCACGCACAGCGGCACCTGCGGGCTCAGGTCGATCGGCAGGATGTCGCCGACCTTCAGCTGGGTCAGGTCGCGCAGCGTCATGCGCTTGCTGGCCAGCACGCTGGACAAGGTGACTTCGGCGATGTTGAGCTGTTCACGCAGGGTCTTGCCCCAGCTCTCGTCGCGGTCGTTGCGGTCGCTCTGGATGCCGGCATCGAGCAGTTCACGGATCGGTTCCAGCATCGAGTACGGCAGGGTGACGTGGATGTCGCCGCCCCCACCGTCGAGCTCGACATGCAGGCGGCACACCACCACGTATTCGCGCGGCGTCACGATGTTGGCGAAATGCGGGTTGATCTCCGAGTTGATGTACTCGAAATCGACATCCATCACCGGTGCCCACGCTTCACGCAGGTCGGCGAAGGTCTGCTTCAGCAGCAGGTGGATCACCCGCATTTCGGTGGCAGTGAATTCGCGGCCTTCGATGCGGGTCGGGTAGCGCCCGTCGCCGCCGAAGAAGTTGTCGACGATGGCGAACACCAGGGTCGGCTCGAACACGATCAGGCCGGTGCCGCGCAGTGGCTTGAATCGGATCAGGTTCAGGTTGGTCGGCACATACAACGAGTGCATGTAGTCGTTGAACTTGATCAGCTCGATACCGCGCACCGACAGTTCGGCCGAGCGGCGGATCAGGTTGAACAGGCCGATCCGCCACAGGCGCGCGAAGCGCTCGTGGACCATTTCCAGGGTCGGCATGCGACCACGGATGATGCGGTCCTGGCTGGCGAAGTCGTACGAGCGCGCTTCGCCTGACGGAGGTTCCGCATCGGTCTCGACCGCGCCACTGTCCACGCCGTGGAGCAGGGCATCGATCTCGTCCTGGGACAGCAGATCATTCATCGGTGGGCCCTTACTGGGTCACGAAGCTGGTGAACAGCAGATCGTCAGCGCCGTTGCTGCCGGTCTCGGCCTTGAGCACCTTCTGCACCTCGGCCAGCGAATCGGCCTGCAGCTTCTGCTTGCCGGCGACATCGGCGATCTGGTCCGGGCTGACCTGCGAGAACAGCATCAGCAGGCGCGCGCGGATGGCCGGGGCATGGGTCTTGATCGCTTCAAGCGCGGCCGGGTCGCGGGTCATCAGCTGAACCTCCAGCTGCAGGTAGCGCGGGCCGTCGACCGGGCCATTGAGGTTGACCACGAAGGCCGGGTCCAGCGCGAAGTACTGTGCCGGGGCCGGGGTAGCGCTCTTCTTCGGCGCCTGCGCGGTCTTCTCTTCGTGCTTGGACTGGGTGAAGAACCACACGCCGCCACCGGCGGCAGCGGCGGCCAGTACGGCCACCAGTGCGGTGATCAGGATCGGACTACGCGGCTTGGCGGCCTTGTCCTTCTCGGCGGTCTTCTTGGTTTTGTCAGCGGCTGCGGCCACGGGGTGAAGCTCCTGAGGGTTGCTTCACCGGGATATGCAAGGGGCGTGCCGAAGGTGGGGCGGCGGGGTGCGACGGAATTCCGTCGGAGGCCCGGACCGGTGGGTGCCAACTTTGGTTGGCACACCTGTCAGGCGTAGGCGTCCAGCAAGCCGCGCTGGCGGATCAACTGCGCGGACGACACGCTGGCGTCGCCCGGCGTCGGTTCTCCGTCGCCGGTCATGCCGCCGCCACCGGGCTGTCCCGACGCATTACCGTCACCGCCCGGTGCCTGGTGGCCGACATCGGCATGGGCCAGCTGGAAGCCCTGTTCGCCCAGCAGTTCGCGCAGGCGCGGCAGGCTGCTTTCCAGCGCCTGCCTCACGTCCACGTGCGGGCTGCTGAAGCTGGCATGCACCTTGTCACCGTTCAACTGCAGGCGCACATCGACCGGGCCCATATCGTCCGGGCTCAGGCGGATATGGGCGTGGCCGATCTTCTGGTCGGCCAGCCAGCCCAGGCGAGCGCCGATGGCCTGATCGAAGCCATCGTCACCCAGCACGGGTTTCGGCGTGGGTTCGCCATTGAAGACCGCGTTGCCGGTGGCGAGTGCCGCCTTCAGGTCCTGTACGGCGGCCGCTGCCGGTGCGTGCAGTAGCGGTGCACTGGCGCGGTCGCCAATGGGCGCCACGTCACTGCCTTCGCCACGCTCGCTGCGCTTGCCGGGCAGGATCGTCTCCGGCAGTGGCAGCGCCGTGGCATCGTCAGCGCTGGTCGCCGCCGGTTTGCCGTCGGCCGCCACCGGAGCTGCGGTGGCCGCTGCTGGGGCGGTTGCAGGCAGTGCCGGGTTCGCGGCGGGTGTGGCGGGCAACGCCGTGCCGTCACTGGCCAGCGACGACCCAGTTGCGCCCGGCAGAGCGCTGGCCGGATCGGCAGGCGTCGGCATCGCCAGCACCAGGCCAGCCAGGCCGAGCGGTGGCCACGGGGCGTCCTCGGTCGCTGCGGGCTTGTCCTTGTCGGTGGTGGGTCCAGCCGGGGTCACGGCAACGGGCGGCAGCGGCGGCGTTTCAGCGGTTGCCGCTTCGGCGTCCGGGCTGCGTTCGCCCGGTGCCTGGCCATTGCTGTTGGCGGTCGATGGTTGGCTCGGCGTGGATGGCGTCGGCGTGGTGGCACTGCCGGCAGGCGCGGGCGCAGAAGGCGCGCCACCCTGCAGCAGCTGGTTGAAGTCCTTTCCGCCTTCGCTGCGTGAGGCACGTGCCGCACTGTTGCTGGTGGCGGGCGTGGCCGTGTTGGCGCTGCTGGCGAGCGGGGCGGGCATCACGAGCGGCCTCCCTGCTCGGCGCCGTCCTGGTCTTCGGCTTGAACCAGGCGTGCACGCCGTGCACCAATGTCGTCCATCTCGCGCTGGTCGCGGCGGTCGGTCACCACCTTTTCCTGTGCGCGGTAGCTGGCGGCCAGCTGCTCCAGCACCGCCTTGTCACGGCTGGCCAGGATCAGGCGGGCGCGCTCGGCCTCTACTTTTTCGCGGTTGCCGTTGACCGTGGCCTGCTGCTGCTCGACCGCACTGTCCAGGCGGTCAAGGAAGGCGCGGCGGTTCAGCAGCTGCGCCGGGCTGGTCGCTGCCATCTGCGCGTTCGCGTACTCCTCGGCATAGCGGCGCAGTTCGTCCAGTCGCGACAGATGGGTGTCGAGCACGCGCTGGCGTTCGGCAAGGTCGCGGGCGACCGCGTCCTCGTGTTCCTGGGCCCGCTTGAGCAGGGGATCGATGCGCTTGGACTGGTTCATGGCTTAACTCTCTTGTTCCACCAGGCGCTGCAGCGCCGCCTGGCTGTGCGGGAGATCTGCGGCCTTGGCAACGTCCTGGCCGAGGAACTCCATGATTTCCGGCCAGCGTTCCAGGGCTTCGTCGGTGGCCGCGTCGTTGCCGCGCTGGTAAGCACCGATCGCGATCAGGTCACGGTTGGCCGAGTAGGCCGAGACCAGTCGCTTCAACTTGCGGATGCGCAGACGCCACGGTTCGTCAGCGATTTCCGTGACCACGCGACTGACCGACGATTCGACGTCGATGGCCGGGTACAGGCCGCTGTCGGCGACGCGGCGCGAGAGCAGGATGTGACCATCGAGGATCGCGCGCGCGGCGTCGGCGATCGGATCCTGCGGATCATCGCCTTCGGTCAATACGGTGTAGAACGCGGTGATCGAGCCACGGCCCTTGGCGCCGTTGCCGGCACGTTCAACCAGCGCCGGCAGCTTGGCAAACACCGAGGGCGGATAGCCGCGGGTGGTCGGTGGTTCGCCGACCGACAGTCCGATCTCGCGCTGCGCCTGGGCGAAGCGGGTCAGCGAATCCATCAGCAACAGCACGTTCAGGCCCTGGTCGCGGAACCATTCGGCAATGGCCGTGGCGCGGTAGGCGCCGTGCAGGCGCGCCAGCGGCGGCCGGTCGGCGGGGCTGGCGACCACCACGGC
>DQIG01000246.1:2633-5978 GCA_003525885.1 Stenotrophomonas sp. | reverse complement strand
GCCGCTGGCCGGCAACCCCGGGCCGCGGGCACCACCGTCATGCGTCGGCGTAGGCCTCGGTCACCTCGGCTTTCGCCTTCTTCGGCTCCAGCAGCATTTCCAACGCCTTACCCACCGCCGCGAATGCGAACGCGCCGGTGATATGGGTCGCCGCGCCAAGGCCGGCGCCGCAATCCAGCTTCAACGCCGCATCGGCGCCGAGGTTCGGGCGCAGGCCACAGACACTGCCGTCGGCCTGCGGATACTTCACGTTCTCCAGCGAATACACCGCCGGCACGCCGAAATAGCGCTTGGCGTTCTTCGGGAAGTTGAACTCGCTGCGCAGCTTCTTGCGGATCAGCGCCAGCATGGCGTCATGCTCGGTGCGCGAGACATCGCGGATACGTACCAGGGTCGGGTCGGTACGGCCACCGGCAGCGCCGACGGTCAGCAGCGGCAGCTTGCGGCGGCGGCACCAGGCGATCGTCTCGACCTTGACCCGGAAGCTGTCGCAGGCATCGATCACCAGATCGAATCCACGGTCCAGCAGCTCAGCCATGTTGGACATCGTCAGGAATGCCTGCACGGCATCGACCTCGATCCCCGGGTTGATCGCACGGCAACGCTCGGCCATTGCCTCGGCCTTGTTGCGCCCGTAATTGCCTTCCATCGCCGGCAGCTGCCGGTTGGTGTTGGACACGCAGATATCGTCGGCATCGATCAGGGTCAGGTGACCGACGGCCGAACGGGCCAGCGCCTCCACCACCCACGAGCCGACGCCGCCCATGCCGACCACTGCCACGCGGCTGCCCTGCAGGCGCTCGAGTGCGCCCACGCCATACAGCCGTTCGATGCCGGCGAAGCGTTGTTTGACCTGTTCGTTCATCGGGCTATTTTAACGTGCAGGTGCCGGCGCCCGCAGTACGCCGGCATCGAACCCACCGTTGCACGCCCGGAGAGCCCGCATGAACGCCAGCCCGCCCCGCCGCCTGTCCACCGCCCACCGCTTCCTGTTCGTGCTCTGCCTGGGCGTGCTGATCGGCCTGATCGCCACGGTGATGGTCGGCCGCGCCCTGCAGGCGCGTCGCGACCCCTTCCCCGGCAGCCTGATGCAGGTGATGCAGCGGCAGTCGCAGCTGCTGCAGCAGGCCCAGCAGCAGAACCGCTGCAGCCTGGCCGACAGCGTGCCGCGGCTGCAGGCGCTGCGCCTGTTGTCCAACGATCTGGACCAGGCCTTTCCCGGGCTGAAGGACAGCGCGCAGTTCCAGCAGCACGCCAGCCAGCTGCGCGGCAACCTCAACACGGCGCTGGCCGCACCGCCAGCCGACTGCAAGGCCCTCGCCCAGGTGGTGGAGACACTGCAGGCCGACTGCCGCGCCTGCCACCAGGATTTCCGCTGAGGCGCATTCATCCTGCAGCCGGGCACCGCGCGCACGGTTGGCGCGTTGTTCACGTTCGAAAGGAGAGGATTCGTCCACCCTGCTGCATGACGCAGTACCACCCAACACACCCGCCTTCACGGCCAGGAGACGCCTCATGAAGATCCAGCTCATCGCCGCCAGCGCCATCGCTACCCTCGCGCTGGCCGGCTGTGCCACCTCGCCCGGTTACGGTGGCGGTGGTTACAACAACGGCTACAACAACGGCGGCTACGGCAACAACGGCGGTTACAACCAGGGTCGCTGCGCCGACTGCGGCATCGTCACCCGCATCAACACCGTGCCCTCGGGCCGCACCGCGCCCAGCGCGACCGGCGCGATCCTCGGCGGTATCGTCGGCGCCGTGGCCGGCCATGAAATCTCCGATCACACCGGTGGCAGCCGTGGCAACAAGAACATCGCCGCCGCCGCAGGCGCGGTCGGTGGCGCCCTGGCCGGCAACCAGATCCAGAAGAATGTGACCAGCGATACCTACGACATCAGCGTGCGCATGGATGATGGCCGCACCATCGTGGTCAACCAGCGCGATCTTGGTGGCATCCGCGAGAACACCTATGTGCGCGTGGTCAACGGCAAGGTCATCCTGCGCTGACCTGCAGCGGGCCCAAGGCAAAGAAAAAGGCCCGCTTGCGCGGGCCTTTTTCATGCCGACGAGCGGCGGGTATTACACCGGCTGCACCTTGTCAGCCTGCAGGCCCTTCTGGCCCTGCACGACTTCAAAGCTCACAGTCTGGCCTTCCTTGAGGCTCTTGAAGCCCTGGGTCTCGATGGCGCGGAAGTGCACGAACACGTCCTCGCCATTCTGCCGGCTGATGAAGCCGAAGCCCTTCGCATCATTGAACCACTTTACGGTACCGGTCTCGCGCTCAGCCATCTCACTAACTCCCTTTGACTCTCTCTTGTTGTTGGAAACGCCTGGTGGGCGGCTGACAAGCAAGGGGGAAGCGAGGTGCATCGATGCAGCGGATCGGGAAGATCTTGCTTCATCAGGCCACGATCCACGGTGACCTTGCCAAGCTCAGCGACTGCAACTTAACCCGCCCAAAACGAAAAAGCGACTGGCAAAATCTTTCACTGTCAACCCCAAAACGGACACCATACGGGACAGCATGGGACTCTCATTCATCTTATATCTGCTAGCGGTCATTTTTGTCCTGATCGGCATCGCCGGCATCATCCTGCCGGCCCTCCCAGGCATCCCGCTGGTGTTCATCGGACTGCTGCTGGCCGCCTGGGCTGACGGCTTCGCCCATGTCGGCTGGCCCACCCTGGTCGCGCTGGGTGTACTCACCCTGCTGTCGCTGCTGGTGGACGTACTGGCCACGGTGGTCGGCGCGCAGCGCGTCGGCGCCAGCCGCAAGGCCCTGTGGGGAACCTTCGTCGGCAGCATCGTCGGCCTGTTCTTCATGCCCATCGGCCTGTTCGCGGGGCCGCTGGTCGGCGCCCTGCTCGGCGAGTACTGGCACACCCGCGAACTCGGCCGCTCAACCAAGGTCGGCCTGGCCACCTGGCTCGGTATCCTGCTCGGCCTGGCACTGAAACTGGCCGTGGTGATCGCGATGCTGGGCCTGTTCGCGTTCGCCTGGTTCTTCTGAGCCGCATGGCCTTCACGCCATGCGCACGCTGTGACCGTGCATAAACCGTGGGGCTGGCCGTGATCCGGTGCAGCCGCCACACTGTGCGATTCCCGTATTCACCGAAGGGCCTGCTGCAATGACCCTCCCCACGCTGCTTCCCCGCCTGGCGCCGCTGGCGCTTGCCCTGGCCAGTGCTCCGCTGGCTGCGCAGGAGTTCGCGCCCAGCGCCGATACCTCGCCGGCCGCCTGCGCGGCGATCACCACCGATGCGGCCCGGCTGGCCTGCTATGACCGCCTCTTCGGGCGTACCCCGGAGGCCACCGCCGCCGCCGATGCTGCCGCCGAAGCGG
>DQIG01000246.1:0-2477 GCA_003525885.1 Stenotrophomonas sp. | reverse complement strand
GCTGCCGCCGAAGCGGCTGCGCAGGCTCGCCGCGAAGAGCGACAGACCGCCCGTGTGAGCCAGGGCGAGGAAAAGTTGCGCGAGCGGGTCAGCGACCTGTTCCGCCCGGCGGCGCCGGACAGCGCGCTGGCCAACGCCGGCCGCGGTTCGCTGCTGGACAGCCGTTGGGAGCTGGCCGAGGACTCCAAGCTCGGCCCGTTCCAGTTGCGCGCGTACAAGCCGGTGTACCTGCTGCCTGCGTTCTGGACCAGCGACCGCAATACCACGCCGCACTCGCCGAACCCGGCCAACACGGTCACCACACCGCAGGTGCTGGACAGTGCCGAGCTGAAGTTCCAGATCAGCTTCAAGACCAAGATCGCCGAGAACCTGTTCGGCGACAACGGCGACATCTGGGCCGGCTACACCCAGAGTTCGCGCTGGCAGGCCTACAACAGCGAGGATTCGCGCCCGTTCCGCGAAACCAATTACGAACCGGAAGTGATGATGGTGTTCCGCAACGGCTACTCGATCGGTGGCTGGCGCGGGCGCATGACCGGCATCAGCCTCAACCACCAGTCCAACGGACGTGCCGATCCGCTCTCGCGCAGCTGGAACCGGGTCATGCTCAACATCGGCCTGGATCGCGAGAACTGGGCACTGGTATTGCGCCCGTGGTACCGCATTCCCGAAAGCCGCAGCGAGGACAACAATCCTGACATCGAGGATTACATGGGCCGTGGCGACGCGACCCTGACCTGGAACCGCAACGGGCATGAGGTCTCGCTGATGGCGCGCCATTCGCTGCGCACCGGCAACCGTTCGCACGGTGCCCTGCAGCTGGACTACGGCTTCCCGATCAGCAACCTGCTGCGTGGTCATGTGCAGATCTTCGACGGCTATGGCGAGAGCATGATCGACTACAACCACAAGGCCACCTATGTGGGCGTGGGCGTGTCGCTGCTGGAGTGGTTCTGATGGACGTGACGATCTGGCACAACCCGGCCTGCAGCAACTCGCGCGGCGCACTGAAGCTGATCCGGGACGCCGGCTTCGATCCGGTGGTGTTTGACTACCTCGGCAGCCCGTCCGACGCGGCCACGCTGCGCCAGGTGCTCGCCGAATCCCGACTGCGCGCACAGGAACTGATACGCAGCAAGGAAGCGCTGTTCACCGAACTGGGCCTGGAGGGTGCCGACGAAGCCACTCTGCTGGCAGCGATGGCCGAACACCCCCGGCTGATCAACCGCCCCGTGGTGCGCACCGCCAAGGGCACGCGGCTGTGCCGCCCACCGGAAACAGTGCTGGAAATCCTGTAACCCGCCCCGCTCTGGTAGAGCCGAGCCATGCTCGGCTGCGGTTCGCGTGCAACCCGTGAATGCAGCCGAGCATGGCTCGGCTCTACAGAACGGGCTACAGCCAGTCGGTGATGCCTTCGCGGCGGTAGACCTCGGCGAATGCAGGGCGTGCTTTCATCGCAGACGCGTGCGCCTTGAGCGCCGGCCAGGTGTCACTGGGCTTCGGCATGTTGCGTGACCAGCGCATCAGCATCACCAGCATGTAATCAACCACGCACGGGGTTGCGCCCAGCAGGTACGGCCCGTGTGCCTGCAGGTGCGTGGCCGCCTGCTGCCAGGCATTTTCCAGGCGCTGGCGAGCCATCTCGCGGCTGGCCTCGACGTTCGCCTCGCCCGCCATTTCGTGTGGATAGAACCAGGCTCGATAGGCCGGCTGCAGCGTATTGGCACACCAGAACATCCAGCGGTAGGCATCACCTCGCTGCGGCGAGCCCAGTGCCGGCAACAATCCAGCCTCCGGATGGCGGTCGGCCAGGTACAGTGCGATCGCCGCCGCTTCGGTCAGTACCAACCCATCGATCATCAGCGTCGGCACCACGCCGGCAGGATTCAGTGCCAGGTACGCCGCCGCCTTGTGCTCGCGTGCGTCGAAATCCAGCAGCACCAGTTCATGCTCGATGCCGAGCTCGATCAGCAACCAGTGCACCACCAGGGCGGCGGTGCTGGTCGAACCATACAGCGTCGTGCTCATGCGGCGGATCCTGTGCGGGCGGATCGGCTGATTATGCGCCTCGCCGATGACCGCTGCTCAGCCGCAGCTGCTCATGCAGGTATCGCGGCGTTCGCCACAGGACATCATCGGCGCGCGCAGCGTGCAGTCATGCGCTTTCAGTTCGCAGGAACGGCGCAGCTCGGGGTTGGCAACGTCCTTGCAGCGCCGGTCAGATGCCGGCACCACCTGCTGTTCGCAACTACTCTGGCGGCTGCCAGGCGAATCACTCTGCGCCATGCAGCTGCGGTGGCTGGCCTGGCACTGCATGCGGCATTGCGCCGATGCGGAGAAATCCGCGCCTTCGTACGACGATGAGGTACTGCAGCCCGCCAGGGCCAGCAGGAATCCCACCACGATGAACCGATGCAAGACCATGGATACGTCCTGTGCGAGGGTGTGCCGACGTTAGCAGAGCAACCGCGGCAGAT
>DQIG01000105.1 GCA_003525885.1 Stenotrophomonas sp. | reverse complement strand
TCTGGCAGGCCGCCAGCAGCACGGCAGCCGAAACCGCCAATGCAGGTACACTGAGACGCTTCAACACGGGAAAAGTAGCAAGACGGTTCAATAACATCGGAGACGAATTCATGTTGTGGTTGATTCTGGAGGCCTGCGCCGCCTTTTTTGTCCTGGTCTTTATAGTCTGGTGGACCATGTTTTCAGGCCGCAAGGAGAAATCCGGCCCGCCGGCAGCCAGGCCGAATGCGCGAGAGATGAAAGACAGCGGCAAGGAATAAAAAATCCGCATGCCCCGCATGCGGATGGCCGGAAAGTCCTGAACGGGCAATAGCGGCCCCGTCAATGCAGCGTGCGCGGCAGCGACAGCACGAATTCGGGGATACGCACATCGAATTGCTCGCCATCCTCCGCGACGCAAAAATATTCCCCATGCATGGTGCCCTGCGGCGTCTTCATTGCGGTGCCGCTGGTGTACTCGAACTGCTCTCCCGGTTGCAGGAAGGGCTGGTGGCCGACCACACCCAGGCCGCGCACCTCCTCCACGTGATTATTCGCATCGGTGATCACCCAGTGGCGCGAGATCAATTGCGCCGGCACGGTGCCTGTATTGACGATGGTGATCGCATAAGCGAACACATAGTGCGAGCGCGAGGGATCGGATTGCTCCTCAAGATACTGCGTCTTGACCGTCACCGTAAACTCATACGCTGCCATGTGGGTGTCCTGTTTTGTTGTGATGATGTGCGCCGCGCGAAAGTGTGCGCCTTGGCGCAAACACCCCAGATTGCACACGAATTCAGCATGCAGCGCAAGCCGCAAGGTTCCGCCAGCTCATCAAAGGATGGGCCATAGGAGTAAAATAACGCCTTTTGCGGCCCCGCGTCCGCCAGCCCGCCAGCGCAAGGGCCGGCCACGCCAGAAGCCGCCGTCGATCAAGCCATCACTTCATTTCAGCCATGCCGACCTACCGTATCGCCCCCAGCATCCTGTCCGCCGATTTCGCCCGCCTGGGCGAGGAAGTGCGCAATGTCGTCGCCGCCGGCGCCGACTTCATCCACTTCGACGTGATGGACAACCATTATGTGCCCAACCTGACCATCGGCCCCCTGGTGTGCGAAGCGATCCGCCCGCACGTGCAGGTGCCCATCGACGTGCACCTGATGGTCAAGCCGGTGGACCGCATCATCCCCGACTTCGCCAAGGCCGGCGCCAACCTGATCACCTTCCACCCGGAAGCCTCGGAACACATCGACCGTTCGCTGCAACTGATCCGCGACAACGGCTGCAAGTCCGGCCTGGTGTTCAACCCGGGCACGCCGCTGCATTACCTCGACCACGTGATGGACAAGATCGACATGGTGCTGATCATGTCGGTCAACCCCGGTTTCGGCGGCCAGTCCTTCATCCCTGAAGCCTTGAAAAAGATCGCCGAAGTGCGCCGCCGCATCGATGAATCCGGCCGCGACATCCTGCTGGAAGTGGACGGCGGCATCAAGATCGACAACATCGCCGCAGCCGCCAAGGCCGGCGCCGATACCTTCGTGGCCGGCTCGGCCATTTTCGGCAAGCCGGATTACAAGGCCGTGATCGACGCCATGCGCGCCGAACTGGCCCAGGTCTGATCCTTCCGTATTTGATTTCCTGCCCCGCGATATGACCAAGCTGAACAACATCAAAGCCGCCATCATCGACCTTGACGGCACCATGCTCGATACCGCCGGCGACTTCCACGTCGCCGTCAACCGCATGCGCGCCGAGCTGGGCCTGGAACCGCTGGCGCAGGAAACCATCGTCAACTTCGTCGGCAAGGGCACTGAAAACCTGATGCGCCGCGTGCTGGCGGTGGACTACGCCGAAGACGAGGCCGAACAGTACTTCAAGCAGGCGCTGGATTCCTACACCGAGCACTACCTCGCCATCAACGGCGACTTCTCGGCGCTCTACCCAGGCGTGAAGGAAGGCCTGCAAGCGATGAAGGACAAGGGCCTGCGGCTGGCCTGCGTGACCAACAAGCCGGTCTCTTTCACGCTGCCGCTGCTGGACAAAAAAGGCCTGCGCGGCTTTTTCGACGTGGTCTACGGCGGCGACTCCTTTCCCAAGAAGAAGCCCGATCCGATGCCGCTGCTGCAAGTGTGCAAGGATTTCGGCCTGGCGCCGGCGCAGGTGGTGGCCATCGGCGACTCCTCCAACGACGCCCAGGCCGCACGTGCAGCCGGTTGCCGCGTGCTCAACGTGCCGTATGGCTACAACCACGGCGAATCTATACACGATGTCGATTCCGATGGTATAGTTCAAACGCTTTTCGAAGCAGCGCAGCAAATCTCGGTGGATTGACGCCCTGTCAATCTCCGGTCAACACACCAAACCGCGACCAACACATCAATGTTTCGCAACAACAAACGTACCGCCCAACATACAGCCGCCCCTGAGGCCTGGCTGTGGCGACGCTGGCAATTCCAGGCGCATTGACTGACGCCTTGCCCTTGGCCGCACCTGCGGCCAGGATCTTGTTGCAATACCGCATTTCCCGAATTTCTTTAACGAAACCGCTAACGAGAGTCCGCTTCCGGCCCCGCTGTATGCGCGCATGCCCTGCGCGCAACCTGCGTCGAGGCCCAAGCTGCGTGTTCTACAATAGCGGTCTGGAGTGAAAATGACCGAACTCGAATTCAAATCGCTGGCCACAGAAGGCTACAACCGCATCCCCCTCATCACCGAGGCCTTTGCCGACCTGGAGACGCCGCTCACGCTGTATCTCAAGCTGGCACAGAGCCAAAACACCGGCAAGAACACTTTCCTGCTGGAATCGGTGGTCGGCGGCGAGCGCTTCGGGCGCTACTCCTTCATCGGCCTGCCGGCATCGACCAAGATCCGCTGCAGCGGCAGCAAGATCGAAGTCTTGAAGAACGAAGCCGTGGTCGAAACCGCCGAAGGCAATGCGCTGGAATTCATCGCGCAATACCAGGCGCGCTTCAAGGTGGCGATCCGCCCCGGCATGCCGCGCTTCTGCGGCGGCCTGGCCGGCTACTTCGGCTACGACGCGGTGCGCTACATCGAAAAGCGCCTTGAGGGCACCGCACCGAAAGACACCCTCGGCCTGCCCGACATCCAGTTGCTGCTGACCGAAGAACTGGCGGTCATCGACAACCTCTCCGGCAAGCTCTACCTGATCGTCTACGCCGACCCGACCCAGCCGGAAGCCTATTCAAAAGCACGCCAGCGCCTGAAGGACCTGCGCGCCATGCTGCGTCGCCCGGCCGACGCGCCGGTGACCACCGGCTCGGTACGCACCGAAACCATCCGCGAATTCCCCAAGGACGAATACCTGAAAGCCGTGGCCCGCGCCAAGGAGTACGTAATGGCCGGCGACCTGATGCAGGTGCAGATCGGCCAGCGCCTGAAGAAGTCCTATGTGGATTCGCCGCTGATGCTGTACCGCGCACTGCGTTCGCTGAACCCGTCGCCCTATATGTACTTCTACAACTTCGGCGACATGCAGATCGTCGGCGCTTCGCCCGAGATCCTGGTGCGCAACGAATCCATCGGCGACGGCCAGAAAAAGATCACCATCCGCCCGCTGGCCGGCACCCGTCCGCGCGGCTCCACCATCGAGCGCGATGAGCAATTGGCCAAGGAACTGCTGTCCGACCCCAAGGAAATTGCCGAGCACGTGATGCTGATCGACCTGGCGCGCAACGACATCGGCCGCATCGCCGCCACCGGCAGCGTCAAGGTCACCGACCAGATGGTGATCGAGAAATACTCCCACGTGCAGCACATCGTCTCCAACGTCGAAGGCATCCTGAAACCCGGCATGTCCAACCTCGACGTGCTCAAAGCCACCTTCCCGGCCGGCACGCTGTCGGGCGCACCCAAGGTGCGCGCGATGGAAATCATCGACGAACTGGAACCGACCAAGCGCGGCATCTACGGCGGCGCCTGCGGCTATCTCTCCTTCGGCGGCGAAATGGACGTGGCCATTGCGATTCGCACCGGCGTCATCAAGGACGGCACGCTCTACGTGCAGGCCGCGGCCGGCATCGTCGCCGACTCGGTGCCGGAAATGGAATGGGAAGAAACCGAAAACAAGGCGCGCGCCGTGCTGCGCGCAGCAGAACAAGTGCAAGACGGCCTGGACGGAGAAATCTAAATGCTGCTGATGATCGACAACTACGACTCCTTCACCTACAACCTGGTGCAATATTTCGGCGAACTGGGCGAGGAAGTACTGACCATCCGCAACGACGAAATCACGCTGGATGACATCAAGAAGCTGAACCCGGCACGCATCTGCCTCTCCCCCGGCCCCTGCAGCCCGAAGGAAGCCGGCATCTGCGTCGACCTGCTCAAGGAGTTCTCGGGCAAGCTGCCCATCCTCGGCGTGTGCCTGGGCCACCAGGGCATCGGCCAGGTCTACGGCGGCACCGTGATCCGTGCCGGCAACATCATGCACGGCAAGACCTCGCCGATCCGCCATGAAGGCAAGGGCGTGTTCGCCGGCCTGCCGGACCGTTACCAGGCCACCCGCTACCACTCGCTGGTGGTGGACAAGAACAGCCTGCCCGATGTGCTGGAAGTGACTGCCTGGACCGAGAACGACGACGGCTCGATCGAAGAGATCATGGGCCTGCGCCACCGCCAGTTCCCGGTGGAGGGCGTGCAGTTCCACCCCGAATCCATTCTCACCGAACACGGCCACGCCCTGCTGCGCAATTTCCTGCAGCGCCCGGCGGCCTGATCCAAGGAGCATTCCCATGAGCTTCTCCCCCCAGGAAGCCCTGCATCGCACCATCGAACATCGCGAAATCTTCTTCGACGAAATGGTCGACCTGATGCGGCAGATCATGCGCGGCGATGTGTCGCCGATGATGACCGCCGCGATCCTCACCGGGCTGCGCGTGAAGAAGGAGACCGTGGACGAAATCGCCGCGGCGGCCACCGTGATGCGTGAATTCGCCCGGCCAGTGCCGGTGGCCGATACCTCCAACCTGGTTGATATCGTCGGCACCGGAGGCGATGGCTCGCACACCTTCAACATCTCCACCTGTTCGATGTTCGTGGCCGTTGCTGCAGGCGCGCGCGTGGCCAAGCATGGCAACCGCAGCGTGTCGTCCAAGTCCGGCAGCGCCGATGCACTGGAAGCGCTGGGCGCAGTGATCGAGCTGCAGCCGGACCAGGTGGCCGCTGCGATCGACCGGACCGGCATCGGTTTCATGTTCGCGCCGATCCATCATCCGTCGATGAAGGTCGTCGCGCCGGTGCGCCGCGAGATGGGCGTGCGCACCATCTTCAACATCCTGGGCCCGTTGACCAATCCGGCCAGCGCGCCTTCGGTGCTGATGGGCGTGTTCCATCCTGATCTGGTGGGTATCCAGGCACGCGTGCTGCGCGAGCTGGGCACCGAGCGCGCCATGGTGGTATGGGGCCGCGACAACATGGACGAGATCTCGCTGGGCGCCGGCACCCTGGTCGGCGAGCTGCGCGACGGCAAGGTGCGCGAGTACGAGATCCATCCGGAAGACTTCGGCATCGCCATGTCGGCCAGCCGCAACCTGCGCGTGGACGGCCCGGAGCAGTCCATCCAGATGCTGCGCGCTGTGTTGGACAACGAGCCCGGCCCGGCACTGGACATCGTGGCGCTGAACGCCGGCGCTGCACTGTACGTGGCCGGCGTCGCCAGCGACATCGGCGACGGCCTGGCCCGCGCCCGTGCCGCCATCGCCAATGGCAGCGCCCGCCAGCGCCTGCAGCAGTATGTTGAGACCACCCGCGCGCTGACTGCCTGAGCGCGCGGTTCAGCCTGACCCCGTCGATGGCCGATAATGGCCGTCCTCACCGCCCCCGCACCGAACCGAAGACGATGAGCGACATCCTGCAGACGATCCTGGCCCGCAAGGCCGAAGAAGTGGCCCAGCGCCGCGCCCAGCGCCCGCTCGAGGAGCTGCAGGCCGCCCTGGCCAGCGCCCCGCCGGTACGTGGCTTCGTGCGCGCGTTGCAGGCGGCGGTGGCCAACGGCGACCCGGCTGTGATCGCCGAAGTGAAAAAGGCCAGCCCCTCCAAGGGCGTCATCCGCCCGGATTTCCGCCCGGCCGACATCGCGGTCAGCTACGAATTCGGTGGTGCCAGCTGCCTGTCTGTGCTGACCGACGTGGATTTCTTCCAGGGCGCCGACGCCTACCTTCAGCAGGCGCGCGAGGCGTGCACGCTGCCGGTGCTGCGCAAGGACTTCGTGATCGATGCCTACCAGGTGTACGAGGCACGCGTGCTGGGCGCCGACTGCATCCTGCTGATCGTGGCTGCGCTGGACGACACCCAGCTGGCCACGCTGTCCGAACTGGCGCTGTCGCTGGGCATGGACGTGCTGGTGGAAGTGCACGACATCGATGAACTGGAGCGCGCGCTGCAGGTGCCGGCGCCGATGATCGGCATCAACAACCGCAACCTGCGCACGTTCGAGGTGTCGCTGCAGACCACGCTGGACATGCAGAAGGCGGTGCCGCGTGACCGCCTGCTGGTCACCGAGAGCGGCATCCTCGGGCCGCAGGACGTGGCGCTGATGCGCGATGCCGGCATCCATGCCTTCCTGGTCGGCGAGGCCTTCATGCGCGTGGAAGAGCCGGGCGAGGGCCTGCGTCAGCTATTCTTTGCGGCATGACAACGCACTATCCGACGCCGCGCGAGGATGCGCCGCTGGTGGTCTTCGACTTCGACCACACCCTCTACGACGGCGATTCAGGCACCCACCTGTTCGCCTCGCTGATCAAGCGCAACCCGTTGCGCATGCTGGCGGCGCTGCTGGTCACGCCGATCGCCGGGCCGATGGTGGCGATGCTGCCGACCCGTCGCGCGGGCATCTCGGTCTATGTGTGGATCGGCAGCTTCGGCCTGCACCGTGCGCGTGACTTCAACAAGGTCATCGACGCCTACGTGCTGCGCAACCAGGCGCAGATGCGCGCCAAGCTGCTGCCGCAGGCGCTGGACGTGTTCGCCGCGCACCGCGCCAAGGGCGACCGCGTGGTGGTGGCCACCGGCGCGCCGCCGGAGCTGGCGCGGGCGATCCTGGCCTTCGTGGCCCACCAGGACGTGCCGGTGATCGGTACCGAGGTCGGTCCGAGGCTGGGCGGCGTTGGCCCGACCCGCCATTGCCACAACGAAGAGAAGATGCGCATGCTGCGCGAGCGCGGCTATGGCGATATCGATATCGCGTATTCCGACAGTACCGCCGATCTGCCGCTGCTGCTGGCGGCCAAGGCACCCGTGGTGGTGAACCCGAAGCCGGGCCGGGTGGACTTCTTCCGCCGCGTGCTGCCGGCGGGCACCCGCATCCTCAACTGGGGCTGCGTGGACCGCGGCGGCGATAAGCCGTAATCCGGGGTCAGATCCCCGAAGGGGCTCTGACCCCATCGCACGATGGACGGGTCTGCCAGCCAGCGGCCGGCAC
>DQIG01000295.1 GCA_003525885.1 Stenotrophomonas sp. | reverse complement strand
GCACAGCGCTACCTGCCCTGGTAGGTGCCGATTCAGCCATTCCCAAACAAAAAAACCCGCCGGTCAGGCGGGCTTTTCACTAACCACGCGACCTCAGGCGCGTGGCGGCGTCGGGTCAGGATCGTCCACGCCGACATTGCTGGACGGATTGTCATACACCGCCTGGTCGAGCAGCCCGGTCTCTTTGGCCACGATCACCGGCACCAGCATCTGGCCCGTCACATTCGTCATCGTGCGCATCATGTCCAGGATGCGGTCGATGGCATACAGGTAGCCGATGGTCTCCAGCGGCAGATTGGCTGCGCTCAGCACCACCGTGGCCATGATCACCGCAGTACCCGGCACGCCGGCCGTACCGAAGCTGCCCAGCACCGACGCGATCAGCACTACCACGTACTGTTCCGGGGTCAGCGGCACACCGCTGTACTGCGCGATGAACACCGCACACAGCGCCGGATAGATCGCACCGCAGCCGTCCATCTTGATGCTGGCGCCCAGCGGCACCGCGAACGAACCATAGTCCTTGTTCACGCCCAGGTTGTGGGTGATCGAACGCAGCGCCACCGGCATCGCGGCGAAGCTGGACGAGCTGACGAACGCAACCTGCATGCCCGGTGCCGCGCCACGGAAGAACTTCAGCGGATTCAGGCCATGCGCCAGCAGCAGTGCGCTGTAGACCACCACGATGTGCAGGGCGCAGGCCACGTACAGGGCCAGCACGAAATGACCCAGCGGCAGCAGCTTCTCGAAGCCATAACTGCCGACCAGGCCGGCGATCAGGCCAAAGGTGCCGATCGGGGTGACTTCCAGCACGAAGCGGGTCACCTGGATCATGATGTCACTCATCTGGCCGACCAGCTTGCGCGCCTCGGTCACCTTCTCGCCCAGCTTGACGATGGCAAAGCCCACCAGACCGGCGAAGAAGATCACCGGCAGGATCGAGCCGCGACCGGCAGCCAGCACGGTCTCACCGGCCGCGTTGACCTTGGTGCCGATGCCGGACAGCGCATAGAAGACATTGGCCGGCACCACGTCCAGCAGCACCTGCACCACGCTGGGCACTTCGCGCGGCACGTAGTTGCTGGCCATCGACAGCTGCAGGCCACCGGCGCCGGGCTGCAGCACGGTGCCCACGCCCAGGCCGACGCACACCGCCAGCGCGGCGGTGATCACGAACCACAGGAAGGTGCGGCCACTGAGCGCGGCGACCGACTTCTGTCCGTGCAGCGACGAGATCGCGTTGATGACCGCGAAGAACACCAGCGGCACAGCGATCATCTTGATCAGGGTGACGTACAGCTCACCAAGCGGGCCGAACCACGTTTCCGCGGCCGGGCCGAGCGCCCAGCCGGCCAGCGCGCCGAGCACGAAGCCACCGACCACGCGCTGCCAGAATGGAATCCGCAACCAGGCAGAGACCAGCTTCATAGGCAATCCAGAAGGGAAGGAAGGGATGCTGGCACGATAGCCCAAGGCGGCACGCAGAACGACCGCCCGGCCGGCAAATCAGTGTGTCATCGGCGTGCCTTGCGGGGCCGGGCATAATGAACGTCCCGTTACAGTTTGTGAGATCCCAGCGTCCATGCGCCGTTCCGTCTCCCTGTTGGCCGCCTGCGCCACCACCCTGCTGCTCGGCGCCTGCGCCAGCACCTCCCCCGCCTCTGCCCCGGCCGGCCTGAAGGTCGCCGTTGACCCGGTCGCGCACCCGGCCGGCGAAACGCCGCAGTGGTGGTACCGCAGTGGCGCCGCCCAGGCTGCCGCCAACGGTGCGATGTCCGGTAAGGCCAAGAACGTCATCCTGTTCCTCGGCGACGGCATGAGCCTGACCACTGTAGCCGCCTCGCGCATCTACGAGGGCCAGCAGAAGGGTGGCTCGGGGGAAGAGAACCTGCTGTCCTGGGAGCGCTTCCCGGCCACGGCGTTCAGCAAGACCTACAACACCGATTCGCAGACCCCGGATTCGGCCGGCACCATGACCGCCATCACCACCGGCGTGAAGACCCACATGGGTGCGATCGGCGTCAGCGCCGGCAGCCGCACCGACTGCGCCGACAGCCTGTCCAAGGGCCTGCTGACCTGGCTGCAGCTGGCCGACAGCGCCGGCTTGGCCACTGGCGTGGTGTCCACCGCACGCCTGACCCATGCCACCCCGGCCGCCACCTATGCGCACTCGCCCGAGCGCAACTGGGAAAACGACACCGACCTGACTGAAGCGGCCAAAGCCGCCGGCTGCAAGGACATCGCCCAGCAGCTGCTGTCGACCTCGCGCTATGGCCGCGGCCCACTGGTCGCCCTCGGCGGCGGCCGCGGCGAATTCACCACCGTGGAAGAGCGCGATCCGGAGTACGACGACAAGGTCGGCCAGCGCCTGGATGGCCGCAGCCTGGTGCAGGAATGGCAGCAGGCGCACCCGCAGGGTGCCTACGTGTGGAACAGCAAGCAGCTGGCCGCGGCCGCCAATGCGCCGGCCATCCTCGGCCTGTTCGAGCCCGACCACATGCGCTACGAGTACGAGCGCCCGCAGGATCCGGGCGGTGAGCCGAGCCTGGCCGAACTGACGGCTGCAGCGATCAAGAATCTGTCGAAGCACCAGGAAGGCTACGTGCTGATGATCGAAGGCGCGCGCATCGACCACGCCAATCACAGCGGCAACGCCTACCGTGCACTGACCGAAACCGTGGCGCTGTCCGACGCGGTTCGCGTGGCCAACGAGCTGACCTCGGCCGACGACACCCTGATCATCGTCACCGCCGACCACTCGCACACGCTGAACTTCGTCGGCTACCCCGCACGTGGCAACCCGATCCTGGGCAAGGTGAAGGACAAGGGCGGCGAAGACGGTGCCGGCAAGCTGGACTACGCGCTGGACGGCACCGGCCAGCCGTACACCACGCTGAGCTACGCCAACGGCCCGGGCCACACCGGTAGCAGCAACCAGCAGCCGGCCGGCCCGAAGCGTTACCCGCACAACCCGAGCAGCTTCGAACCGGCCAACGGCCGTCCGAACCTGCGCGAGGTCGACACCGAGCATCCGGACTACATGCAGGAAGCGCTGGTGCCGATGAAGGCCGAATCGCACGGTGGCGAAGACGTCGGCATCTGGGCGCGCGGCCCGGGCAGCAAGGCGATCCGCGGCACGCTGGAACAGAACGCGATCTACCACATGATCGTGCAGGCCACCCCGGCCCTGCGCGAGCGCCTGTGCCAGGCCGGCACCTGCGATGACAAGGGCGTACCTGTCCAGCTGCCGGCACCTACGGCCTTCGAGCGCAAGGCCGAGGCCAAGTGATCGTGAGGCAGGCTCGCCCTGCCCCCGCCAGCGGCCGCTTCACGCGGTCGCTGGCCCTGCTCAGCGTGCTGGCCAGTTCCAGCGCGCTGGCGCAGGCACCGGCGTGCAAGCTGCTGACCGAGGAACACGGGTTGTGGCCGCTGCCCAACTGCGAGGTGGTCGATCATCGGCCGAAGATCAGCACCGACACATTGAAGGACCTGAATTTCGACGACGAGGGCCTGGCTGTGGTGTACGCCGACCAGGGCTTCCACTACGTCGACCGCAAGGGCCGCAGCCTGCCCGTGCTGACCTGGGACAACGGCCCGGAAACGCCGCAGGAAGGCCTGCTGCGCGGCCGCGTCGGCAATCGCGTCGGCTACTTCGACCTGACGTTCCGCCAGGTGGTGCCCGGCACATTCGATTTCGGGTGGCCGTTCCAGGATGGCGTGGCCGAGGTCTGCAATGGCTGCCGTCGCGGCATGCCGGATGCCGATGGCCACAC
>DQIG01000016.1 GCA_003525885.1 Stenotrophomonas sp. | reverse complement strand
TGCCGACCAACGGTCGGCACCCACCGCGTGGTGTCTTACTGGCAGGCCTCGCAGGCTTCCGGGTTTTCCAGCGAGCAGGCGATGGCTTCGTCCGGGCTGAACACCTTGGCCGGTGCGGCGGCGCTCACCGTGGTCTTGGCGATCTTGGTGGCCGGGCGCGAACGCAGGTAGTAGGTGGTCTTGATGCCCTGCTTCCAGGCGTACATGTACATGGAGGACATCGCACCGATGTTCGGGCTTTCCATGAACAGGTTGAGCGAGGCCGACTGGTCGATGAAGGCGCCACGCTCGGCGGCCATGTCGATCAGCGAACGCATCGGCAGTTCCCACGCGGTGCGGTAGACCTCGCGCAGCGTTTCCGGAATCTGCGCCACGCCGGCGATGGAACCTTCGGCCAGCTTGATGGCGTCGCGCATGTCGGCGGTCCACAGGCCCAGCTTCTTCAGCTCGTTCACCAGGTAACGGTTGACCTGCAGGAAGTCACCGGACAGGGTTTCGCGCTTGAACAGGTTGGACACCTGCGGCTCGACGCACTCGTAGCAGCCGGCGATCGAGGCGATGGTCGCGGTCGGGGCGATCGCGATCATCAGCGAGTTGCGCAGGCCGTGTTCCTTGATGCGCTCACGCAGGGCATCCCAGCGCGCGGTGTCTTCCGGCACCACGTTCCAGGCGTCGAACTGCAGTTCGCCGCTGGCGGCACGGGTGTCGTTGAACGACGGGTGCTTGCCGCGTTCCTGGGCCAGCTCGCAGGAGGTTTCCAGCGCGTGGAAGTAGATCGCTTCGGCAATCTTCTTCGACAGCGCGCGGGCTTCGGCGCTGTCGAACGGCAGGCGCTTGCGGAAGAACACGTCCTGCAGGCCCATGCAGCCCAGGCCGACCGGACGCCAGCGCAGGTTGGCGCGGCGGGCGGTTTCGATCGGGTAGAAGTTCAGGTCGATGACGCGGTCGAGCTGGCGCACGGCCAGGCGCACGGTCTCGGCCAGCTTCTCGAAGTCGAACTCGTTGTGCTCGTCGAAGTGGTTGCCCAGGTTGATCGAACCCAGGTTGCACACCGCGGTTTCATCGTTGGAGGTGACTTCCAGGATTTCCGTGCACAGGTTGGACAGGTGGATCACGTTGCCCGGACGCAGGGTCTGGTTGCTGGCGCGGTTGCACTTGTCCTTGAAGGTCATCCAGCCGTTGCCGGTCTCGGCCAGCGTACGCATCATGCGGGCATACAGCTTGCGCGCGGAGATGGTGCGGTTGGCCTTGCCCTGGGCTTCGGCCTGCAGGTACGCCTGCTCGAAGGCTTCGCCGAACAGGTCGGTGAACTCCGGCACCACGCGCGGATCGAACAGCGACCATTCCTGGTCGGCCTCGACGCGCTTCATGAACAGGTCCGGCACCCAGTTGGCCAGGTTCAGGTTGTGCGCACGGCGGGCTTCGTCACCGGTGTTGTCACGCAGTTCGAGGAAGTCCTCGACGTCGGCGTGCCAGGTTTCCAGGTACACGCAGGCCGCGCCCTTGCGCTTGCCACCCTGGTTCACCGCGGCGACCGACGAATCCATGGTCTTCAGCCACGGCACGATGCCGTTGGAGTGGCCGTTGGTCGACTTGATCAGCGAACCACGCGAACGCACGCGGGTGTAGCTGACGCCGATGCCGCCGGAGAACTTCGACAGCTGGGCGATGTCGCCGTACTTGGAATAGATCGACTCCAGCGAGTCCTGCGGCGAGTCCAGCAGGAAGCACGAGGACAGCTGCTCGTGGGTGGTGCCGGAATTGAACAGGGTCGGGCTGGACGGCAGGTAGTCCAGGTTGCCCATGCGCTTGTACAGCGCCAGGGTCTCGGACACGTCCTCGCTCAGCGCACTGGCGATGCGCAGGAAGAACTGCTGCGGGGTCTCGATCACCTTGCGGGTGTGCGGGTGGCGCAGCAGGTAACGGTCGTACAGGGTACGCAGGCCGAAGTAATCGAAGTTCAGGTCCAGCGCGCCATCGATGGCGTCGTTGAGCTTGCGTGCATTGGTCTGCACGAAGTTCAGCAGGCGATCGTTGATCAGGCCGACTTCATGGCCACGGCTGACCGACTGCGAGAAGGCGTAGATTTCCTGGCCCGAGACTTCCTTGGCGATGTAGTTGGCCAACAGGCGCGCAGCCAGGCGGCCGTACTCGGGCTCTTCACCGATCAGCAGGGCGGCGGTGCGGATGGACAGTTCGTCCAGCTCGCGGGTGGTGGCGCCGTTGTACAGGCCGGAAATGGTGCGGGTGGCCACGCGCATCGGATCGACGGCGTGCAGGCCTTCGGAGGAACGCTGCACCGCGCGCACGATCTTGTTCAGGTCCACCAGTTCGGTGGTTCCATTGCGCTTGGTCACACTCATCGCGTTGGCCGTCGGCGGCGACGTCAACAGGAATTCGCTTTCCTTCTCGATGGTGGCGCTGGATTCGGTGCTCACGGCGTGTGTCCTCTTGGCGTGATTGGGGGTGCTCGATGCATCGGGTGACGCAGCCCGGGACATGACAGCCCAGGATGGCAGGACGGCGTCGCAGGGGATGAGACCCTGCGCCTGCCACTGCCGTTGACGATCGCGGATGGGTACTGCGGCCAACCCCTAGACTTGGGGTTGCTGCGACCGACGGCCACAAGATAGTGGGGGTAATGGGGTCCGTCAACGCCAAATGTAGTGAAATTCGGCAATCCCTTGCGCCGCAAGGATCGTGCCATCGGCGCCCTGATCAGACGCTTCAGACCTGCCGGAACAGCCTGCGCAGTCAAGCCCGAAAGGCGTCATTGCGGTGGTACAACGCACCGCGAAAACGGAACAATGACAGCTTCACATGACAGTGATGAAACTGGCTAGGGACAACCCTGTGGATAGGTGGTGGGCAGCCGGTGGGAATCCGGTGGACGGGTGACTTCCGGCCGGTGACGCCCGCGCGCTGGCGGCGGATGCTGGCCGCTCGCTCCCGGAAAAGGATGCTCCGATGCACCTGAGGTTGGCCGCGCTGGCCCTGCTGCCCGCCCTTTACGTTGCCCCGGCGCTGGCCGCCGAGGGGCTGGACCTGCGTTCGGACCAGTGCGGCATCCATACCGACTACGACGTGCTGGTGGACAGCGGCGGCATCTGGCTGCGGCATGGCCCGCAGGCACCGCATGAAGTGGTGTTCCACGACGGCGAGCTGAGCCTGGACGGCACGATGGTGCCGGTCAGCGCCGCCGACGCCGCCCGCCTGCGGCAGATGGAGGCCGGTGCCCGCCAGCTGATGCCGGCGGCCACCGCGCTGGCCCACGAAGTCTCCGGGGTCACCTTCGATGCGCTGGACGCCGCCTTCGAAGCCATCACCGGCAAGTCCCGCAACCGCCAGATGCGTGCGATGCGCGGCGAGATGCAGGACTGGATCGACGCCAGCCTCGGCCGCGGCTACTGGGAACAGGACAGCTTCGGCGACGGCTTCGACGCGCACATCGACCAGATGGCTGAGACGATGGCCGCGTCGATGACCCGCAGCGTGCTGTGGCAGGTGTTCACCGGCCGCGCCGGGGCCATGGAGCGCCGCGCCGACCGCCTCGATGCCGAAGTCGACCGTCGCATGCAAGCGCGCAGCCAGCAGCTGGAGGCCAGGGCAATGGCGCTGTGCCCGATGGTGCGGTCACTCGCGGCGGCCCACGACGCGCTGGAAGTGCGCTACCAGGGACAGCCGCTGCGCCTGCTGGAACGCGGCGACAGCGTGCGGGTGGAGCACGGCAGCGGTTCGGGGCTGCATGTGTCGGCCGGGCCGGATGAGCGGCCGTTGGGCAATACCGTGGATGCCGGCCAGCGGCCGGCACTACCGGGACGATAGCAATGCACCTCACGCCCGGTGCGGGGTGCCCAGGTATTCGGCGCTCTGCATCTCGATCAGGCGCGAGGCGGTGCGCTCGAACGCACCCTGCAGGCGCTGGCCGGTATACAGCTCGATCGGCGAGGTGCTGGCGGTGCAGACCAGGTTGACGTGGCGGTCGTACAGCTCGTCGATCAGGTTGACGAAGCGGCGCGCGGCATCTTCGTTCAAACGGTCGAAGGCAGGGATGCCACCCAGCAGCACCGTGTTGAACTCGTGCGCGATCTCGATGTAATCCGATGGGCCCCGTGGGCCTTCGCACAGCGCCGCGAAATCGAACCAGGCGATGCTCTTGCCGCGGCCGCGCACCGGAATCTTGCGACCCTCGATCTCGATGTTGCCAGCCTTGGCCGGCTGACCACCGCTCAGCTCATTCCAGCGCGTGGCCAGCCACTCATCGCTGTCAGCCGACAGCGGCGCGCGGTACACCGGCGAGCGGGTCAGCGCGCGCATGCGGTAATCCTCGGTACCTTCGGCGTACAGCTCGACGCAGAAGCGCTGCAGCAGGCCGATGGCCGGCAGGAAGCTCTCGCGTTGCAGGCCGTTGAGGTACAGGTTTTCCACCGCCGTGTTGGAGGTGGTGACCAGGGTCACGCCCTCGGCGAACAGCCGTTCCAGCAACCGCGCCAGCAGCATGGCATCGCCGATGTCGGTGACGAAGAACTCGTCCAGCACCAGCACGCGCAGGTTGCTGCGCCACTCCTGGGCGATCTTCGCCAGCGGATCGCTCTGCCCCTGATGCTCGCGCAGGCGTTCGTGGACGCTGCGCATGAAGCGGTGGAAATGCGTGCGGTACTTCTGCTTGATCGGCAGCCCGTCGTAGAACAGGTCGACCAGGAAGGTCTTGCCGCGGCCGACGCCGCCCCAGAAGTACAGGCCCTTGACCGGCTCGGGCTTCTTCCAGAACGAGGACAGGCGGTCCAGCCAGCCGTCCTCGGCACTGTCCAGCAGGCCCAGGTGGATGCGGTCCAGCTCGGCCAGCGCCGCGTGCTGGGCCGGGTCGTTCTGCCAGTCGCCACGGGCGACCCCTTCCGCGTACCGCTGCGACGGGGTCAACTCGGTTGCACTCATGCGGCTGCGCCCAGCCAATGCTTCACGCCGTGGGTCAGCGCGCCACGCAGGTCGATCAGCTTGCGGTGGAAGAAGTGGCTGGTCTCGGGCATGCGCACCAGCTCATGCGGGAAGTCCAGCGTGTCCAGCCACTGGTACACCGCCTGCGGATCGACGATCTCGTCCTGCTCGCCCTGGATCACCAGCCAGCGCGCCGGCGGTGCGATGCCATCGAAATCCCAGCGACCGGCCGGCGGCGCGATCGAGATCAGCGCTTCCGGCTGCAGCGCGGCAGCGGCCTTCAGCGACACGAACGAGCCGAAGCTGAAACCGGCCAGCCACAGCCGGTCGTCGGGGCGCTGGCTCTGAACCCAGGCGGCGACGGCCTTCAGGTCATCCTGCTCGCCCACGCCGCCATCGAAGGTGCCTGCCGAACCACCCACGCTGCGGAAGTTGAAGCGCACCGTGGTGATGCCCAGCTCGCGCAGGGTGGTCGCGGTCATGGTGACCACCTTGTTGTGCAGGGTGCCGCCCTCGGTGGACAGCGGATGGCAGACGATGGCCACGATCGGCTGCACCGGCGCATCGGCCTTGGGCAGGTCGACGACCACTTCCAGCGGGCCGGCCGGGCCGTCCAGTTCGAGGCAGGCGGTTTCGCCGGGGGCGACGGGGAACGAAGGCTTGTGCATGGCACCATGATACCGTCCCCCGCCCCTGCCCTGTGCCCGCCCCATGCTCTACCTGTCTTTGGCCGTGATCTGCAGTGTGCTGGTTTCGGTGGTGTTGAAGGTGGCCGGACGCCGCCAGCTGGATGTTGCGCAGATGGTCACCTGGAACTATCTGGTGGCCGCAACGCTTACCGCCGTGGTACTGCAGCCGCCGCTGGACGCGCTGCGCACGCCGCATGCCCCGTGGCTGTCATTGCTGGCGCTGGCGGTGGTGCTGCCGTCGATCTTCCTGGTACTGGGCCGCGCGGTGGCGGTGGCCGGCATCGTCCGCAGCGACGTGGCGCAGCGCCTGTCGCTGCTGCTGTCGCTGGCGGCGGCGTTCCTGTTCTTCGGCCAGACCGCCACCGCGTGGAAGCTGGCCGGGCTTGGCCTGGGCCTGCTGGCGATGGTGGCGATCAGCCTGCGCCCGCGTGGTCCGGCCGTAGCGTCCTCGCCCGGTGGTTGGGGCTGGCTGCTGGGCGTGTGGGGCGGCTTCGCGGTGGTGGACGTGCTGCTCAAGCAGGTGGCGCTGTCCGGCACGCCGTCGATGGCGGCAGTGCTGGCCAGCTTCAGCGTGGCCTTCGTGCTGATGCTGGCGTTGCAGCTATGGCGGCATTTCAGTGGCCGCAGCCGGTTGGCCTGGCGCAACCTCGGCGCGGGTGCACTGCTGGGCCTGCTCAATGGCGGCAACATTCTTTTCTATGTGCACGCGCACCAGTCGATGCCGGACAGCCCGGCCACCGTGTTCGCCGGCATGAACATCGGCGTGGTGGTGCTGGGTGCGCTGGTGGGCGTGTTCGCCTTCGGCGAGGCCACCACGAAGTTGAACCGCGCCGGCCTGGCGCTGGCGGTACTGGCGATCGGGTTGATCGCCTGGGGCTGAGCCCGGGGTCAGAGCCCATTCCATGGGAATGGGCTCCGACCCCGGCGTTGGGCGTTATTTATCGAAGCCCAGCAGCAGCGGGTCGTGGTCGGAGCTGCGCCACGGGCCCTGCACGTTGCGGCCCTGGTAGCCGCTGGCGTCCTGCTCGTCGGCGTTGCTGTGCCACTCGGCGGCGCCGCGCAGGCGCTTGGCCATGCTAGGGCTCAGCAGCGCGTGGTCAAGGCGGCCGGTATAGCCGTTGTAGACGTAGCTGTAGGGATGCTCGACCTTGGCGACCTTGAACGCGTCCTGCCAGCCCAGGTCATGCAGGGCGCGGATAGGGTCTTCCATCGCGTAGGCATTGAAATCGCCCAGCAGCACTGCGTCCTTGGCGCCAGTCCCGGTCGGATCGGTCTGCAGCCAGGCATGCAGCTGCTGCGCCGAGGTCACGCGGGTGGCATTCCAGCAGCCCTGGTTGTCATTGTGGTCGGCGTCGGCACCGGCGGCGTCGCGACAGCCTTTCGACTTGAAGTGGTTGGCCACCACCACGAACGGTGCGCCCTGCTTGCCCTGGAAGGCCTGCGCCAGCGGCACGCGGCTGTGCTCGACGAACGGGCCACCGGTCAACGTGGCCGGCGCGCCGACCGGCTGCAGGCGCGAGCTGCGGTAGATGATGCCGACCCGGATCGGGTTGTCGCCGGGGCCGTTGCCCCCGTCGACGAAGCGCCAGTCACCCTGCGCACCGCGGTCACGGTTGAGCGCATCGACCAGTTCGGCGATGGCCGACTGCGGGCCGTAGCCATCGTTCTCCAGCTCCATCAGCGCCGCGACATCCGCGCCCAGCGCATTGACCGTGGTGACCAGCTTGGCCACCTGCGCCTTGTGCTCGTCCAGGGTGCGCGCGCCGCGCAGGGTCGGGAAGCCACCGCCCTGGCCATCACCGTTGAAGAAGTTCTCCAGGTTGAAAGCGGCCACATGCAGGCTGCCCGGTACCGTCGGCACCGCCGGGCGCTTGAGCTCCGGTAGTTTCAGCGCACCCTCGACCTGCAGGCGCGGACGGCCCTGTGCATCCACGCGCACGATGCCCTCCACATTGCGCAGCTGCATGCCGGTACGCAGCACCGGGTTGCCCGGCAGGTAGGCCACGCTGGCCGGGTCGCGGGCATCGCTGCCATCGTCCAGCACCAAGCGGCGACGCTGGTTGTCGGCCATCACCTGCTCATAGCCGGCGGTATCCGGCGCGGCCACTTCGGTCGGCTGCCAGAGGCGGCCATCGAAGGCCACGGTGAGCTGGCCGAAGCGCTCCAGGCCATCGGTACCGGCCAGGGTGAGCGGTGCGGCGATGCGCACGCGCTGGCCATCCAGCGCGCGCCAGTCAGCCGGCGCGGCGGTCAGCACCACGGTGGCGCTGCTGCGCGCGGCG
>DQIG01000015.1:26616-36374 GCA_003525885.1 Stenotrophomonas sp. | reverse complement strand
AGCCTGCGCGCGGCGCCGGGCGAGCGCGGCTGGCGCTGGGCGTTCCTGCTTGGCCTGCTTGCCGCCGCCGGGGTGGTGATGTGGTGGCAGGCGGCGCCCGGGCAATCACCGCGCGCGCTGCTGCGCGACAGCCTGCCGGTCTGGCAGTTGGTGGGTGCCGGCGTGCTGGTGGGCGTTGGCACACGTCTGGGCAATGGCTGCACCAGCGGGCATGGTGTATGCGGCATGGCGCGGGGCTCGAAACGTTCGCTGTTGGCGGTGCTGGTGTTCATGGCCTGCGCGATGCTGACCACCTTCATCATCCGACACGGCGGAGGCCTGGCATGAACCGGGCCACCTGGGCGGCAGGCGTGGCGGGAGCGCTGTTCGGCGCAGGATTGGCGCTGGCCGGGATGACCGACCCACGGCGCGTCCTTGGTTTTCTCGATGTGGCTGGCCACTTCGATCCAACCCTGGCCTGGGTGCTGGCCTCGGCGCTGCTGGTCAGCGCGCTGGGGCAACGCTGGGTGCTGCGCCGTGCGCAACCGCTGTGTGCGACGCGCTTCCAGTTGCCCACTGCACGCGGTATCGATGGCCGGCTGTTGCTGGGCGCTGCATTGTTCGGGATGGGTTGGGGCTGGGCGGGTTACTGCCCGGGGCCCGCCATTGCCGGCCTGGCCGTGGCCTCGCGTGAGGCGATGTGGTTCGTGCCAGCGATGCTTGCAGGTTTCTGGCTGCATGATCGCGTCGTTCGCTGAGCTTCACTGCTGTATCACCCTGCGTGCGGTCACATCCATGGATCACGGGGAAAGGAGCACAACGACATGGTACGGATGCAGTGGACGGGCAAGGCAATGCTGGCGGTCGCACTGGCCGCTGCGGTGGCACCGGCGCTGGCCTGCACGCGCGCGGTGTACCTGGGCGACAACGGTGATGTGATCACCGCACGTTCGATGGACTGGAAGGTCGATGTGGCGACCAACCTCTACGTGCTGCCACGCGGTATCGCGCGCACCGGCCAGGCCGGGCCGAAGTCGCTGGCCTGGACGGCGCGCTATGGTTCGGTGGTCGCCACCGGCTACGACGTATCGACGACCGATGGCATGAACGAGAAAGGCCTGGTGGCCAACCTGCTGTGGCTGGTCGAATCGGAGTATCCACAGCAGCGCGGCAACAAGCCGGGCCTGGCCATCTCGCTGTGGGCACAGTACGTGCTCGACAACTTCGCCACCGTAGACGAGGCGGTCGCGGCGTTGAAGCGCGAGCCGTACTCCATCGTGACCGACAAGGTGCCGGGCGAGGATCGCCAGGCCACGCTGCACCTGTCGCTGTCCGACGCAACCGGGGACAGCGCCATCGTCGAGTACATCGGCGGCCGCCAGGTGATCCACCATGACCGGCGCTACCAGGTGATGACCAATTCCCCGATCTTCGAGCAGCAGCTGGCGCTCAACAGCTACTGGCAGCAGATCGGTGGCACGGTGATGCTGCCGGGTACCAACCGCTCCGCAGACCGCTTCGCGCGCGCCTCGTTCTACATCAACGCCATTCCCAAGGCCGAAGACCCGGTGGTGGCGCTGGCCAGTGTGTTCAGCGTGATCCGCAACACCTCGGTGCCGTATGGCATCACCACGCCGGGCGAACCGAACATCTCATCCACGCGCTGGCGCACCGTGGCCGACCACAAGCGGCGGTTGTACTTCTTCGAATCGGCACTGACCCCGAACACCTTCTGGGTCGATCTGAACAAGGTCGACTTCGGCGGCAAGGTGCTCAAGCTCGATCTCGGCCCGGACCAGCGCAATACCTTCTCTGGTGATGCACTGGGCCACTTCTTGCCCAGCGCACCGTTTGCTTTCCTCGGCGTGGACGGTTAGCGCGACGCCTGGTCCGGCAGGTCTTTCGGATAGACCGCCAGCACGCTGCAGCTCGGACGAGCGAAGCGCGGCGTGCTGGCGCGCATGTCACCGGGGATTCCCGACGCTGTCTCTACGATGCGATCCCCAGGGTTGCCACAGATCAGGCCGTTCTGGAACCCGGAGTGGAATTCCACCGACGTGGCCCCGGCCAGGATCGAGCAGCTGCCGGCCAGTTCGACGCGGTAGTAGCGATTGCCGCCATTGCGGCGCGGGTTGGTCTCCACCACCACGCCCTGCGGATCCTCGTTCCAGCTGCGCACGTGGCGGGTGGCGAAGCAGAACGCCGGCGAGGCCTGGAACGTGTGGCGTGGGCTGTCGCCGCCGCGGGTCGGCTTACCCTTGGCGGTCACGTCCACCCGCGGCAGGGTGGACGCATACAGGCGACTGCTCTGGCGCGCGGTGCTGGCGAACTCGCGGTTGTCGATGGGCGTGACGCTGCCGACGCCGCAACGGCGGCCATCCACCATCACCTGTTCACTGGGGCGACCGCAGGCCCAGCCTGACGGTGCCTCCAGGCGCAGTGCGCTGGCTTCGTTGATGCCCGGGCACGCCGCGGTGAAATCGATGCGATAGGCCTGGCCCCTGCCATCACGGACGGCGATGGCGGTCGGAGTCTCCTGCTCGACCTGGCGCACGTCGCGTGCGTCCAGGCAATGCGGTGCAGGTGCCATGCGGCCGGCAGCCGGCGGCACGGTCGGGGCCTGGGCTTGAGCCGCCAAGGGGAAGAGACTGGCCAGTGCCAGCGGAAGCAATCGGATCATGCTGTTCACCCTGCCATCCCTGCGTCTGGAACTGGCTGCAACATAGCATGGCCGCCGCGGGGCCGCGTTGCAGGGAAATGTCAGCACGCGCACACTCGTCACATGGGCGCGATCTTCCATCTGCGGCACTACGGCCAGGCCACCGGCCTGGACCGCCATGACTATGCGCAGTGGGTGCTGCCGCTGCAGGGTGAGCTGCAGTTCGAGATGGAGGGGCGTGGTGGGCGCCTGGATCTGCTGCAGGGTGCATTCGTTGCAGCTGGCGAAGCGCATGACCAGATGGCTGACGGCCCCAATGGTTTCGTGATTGTCGATTGCGCCCCCGGCGTGCTCGATGACGGCACGCAGGAGCATCTGTGCCGCCAGCGATGGCTGCATTTGCCGCTGGCGCTGCGACAGTGCCTGGCCCAGGTGCGTGATGGCCAGCCGGTGCCGGCCCTGCTGCCGCAGTTGCTGCAGGTGTTTGCACCGGCGGGCAGCGGCGCGCGCATGCAGGGCCTGTGCGCGGCGGTGCAGGCCGATCCCGGGCAGGCGTGGCCGGTCGCGCGCATGGCCGGCTTTGTCGGTGTCAGCGAGAGCCGGTTGCACGCGTTGTTCCAGCGCGAGTTCGGGCTGAGCCCACAGGCCTGGCTCAGTGCGTGCCGCTTGCGTTGGGCCAAGCACCAGCTGCGCACCAGCGCGGCGCCGATCAGCGACATCGCGCTGGCCGCAGGTTATTCCGAGCAGAGCGCATTGACCCGTGCGCTGCGCCGCGAATGTGGCCAGACCCCCGCTGCGTGGCGCAGGACCGGCGGACTGTAGCGTCGAGCGCACGTCTGGCGTCCCATGCGCGCGGCCGGTCACGGCAGTAGCCTCGGTCAAGAGTGCCGCGCTGGCCAGCGCTTACACTGCGCGGCCCGTTCTCTCCCCCGAAGAACCCGAATGCGCAACAACCCGATGGCTCTGGGCATCGCCAATGGCGTTGCCGCCGGCGCGCTGTGGGGCGTGGTCTTTCTCGCGCCCGCTGTGCTGCAGTCGTTCAATGCGCTGCAGCTGTCCGCCGGCCGCTACCTGGTCTATGGCCTGATTGCGGTAGCCCTGCTGCTGCCGCGTTGGAAGCGGCTGGCGCCGCGGCTGGGCCGCGCTGAATGGATCGGCCTGCTGTGGCTGAGCCTGGCCGGCAACCTGGTGTATTTCCTACTGCTGGCCACCGCCGTGCAATGGGCAGGCGGTGCCGCCGCGTCGCTGATCGTTGGCCTGATTCCGGTGGTGGTCACCCTGGTCGGTGTGCGCGAGCAGGGTGCGGTGCCGTTGAAGCAGCTGCTGCCAGCGCTGGGCCTGTGTGTGCTGGGGGTCGCCCTGGTCGGCTGGGAAGCGCTGATGTCCGAGCATCTGGCCACGCCGTGGCGGCAACGCGTGATCGGGCTGGTGTGTGCGTTCGGTGCGCTGTTCTCGTGGGCGCTGTACTCGATCGGCAACAGCCGCTGGCTGGCGCGCCGACCGGATCTGTCCAGCCACGACTGGTCGCTGCTGACCGGCGTCACCACTGGCGGCCTGGCCCTGCTGCTGGTGCCGATGGCCTTCACCGGCGACACCGGCGGCCACACCGCGGCGCAGTGGGGTGGCTTCTGGGCGATCAGCGCGGGCGTGGCAGTGGTGGCCTCGATCCTCGGCAACGCGTTCTGGAACCGCGCCAGCCGCCTGCTGCCGTTGACCCTGACCGGCCAGATGATCGTGTTCGAGACCCTGTTCGCGCTGCTGTACGCGTTTGCCTGGCAGCGACGCTGGCCCTCGCTGCTGGAAGCGCTGGCAATCGTGTTCCTGGTTGCCGGCGTGATGATGTGCGCGCATGCCCATCGTACGCCACGCGCGATCGCCGAACATGCCGGCTGAATGCGGTCGTCAAGCGTGCTGATGCCGGCTTGGTCTCAGTTGCAACCAAATGCCGGCACGTTGGCCGATGATCGCGGCAATGGATTTTTGCATCGCAGCACTTGACAGCGGCCGGGCGCACAGTGTTTTCTGTGCGCCATGGTTCTTGATGCCGCCCGCGCCAGCCTGATCGCCCCCGCCACTGCGGGCCGCTCGACTGCACCGGTCGCCACCACCACCATTACCACCACCACCGTCACCACTGCCCTGGTGCGGCCCGTCGTCTTCGTGTAACTCCCGAAAACCACGGCCCCGCACCATACAGGTGGCGGGGAAACTCGACACCTGCATGCGACGGGGCCTCCTACCGAGGTCTGCATGTCTTCCCACGCCCCCGCTCATCCCGTTGCCCCGGCCGACCTGGCTGCACCGTCCACTGTCGTGCACAAGTTCGGCGGCACCTCGGTGGCCGATGCCGAACGCTATCGCCATGTTGCCGGCCTGCTGCTGGCCCGTCCCGAATCGCTGCAGGTCACTGTCGTCTCGGCGATGAAGGGCGTCACCGACGCGCTGATCGAACTGGCCCAGCTGGCGGCCAAGGGCGATGAAGGCTGGCGTGAGGCCTGGCATGCCCTGCGCGCGCGACATCGCGGCGCTGCCGTGGCGCTGTTGGGCGAGCAGGTGGGCGAGACGGTCGAATGGATCGACGCCCGCTTCGATCAGTTGGCCGAAGTGCTGGCCGCGCTGGCGGTGATCGGCGAGCTGCCGCGCGAGGTTCTGGACCGCGTGCAGGGGCTGGGCGAAGTGTTCTCCGCGCAGCTGCTTGGTACCCACCTGCGTGCAGTGGGTGAAGACTGTGCGGTGCTCGATGCGCGCGAGGTGCTGGTCGTCGGGCATGGCGAACTGGGCGTGGATGTCGACTGGGAGGCCAGTGCTGATCGCCTGGCCAAATGGCGCCTGCAGCATCCACAGTCGCGCCTGGTTGCCACCGGATTCGTCGCACGTGATCGCGATGACCGCATCACCACGCTCGGCCGCAACGGCAGCGACTACTCCGGTGCGATCTTCGCTGCGCTGTTCAATGCCGATGAACTGCACATCTGGACCGACGTCGATGGCGTGCTGTCGGCCGACCCGCGGCTGGTGCCCGAAGCCGTACAACTTGAATCGCTGAGCTATGACGAGGCCTGCGAACTGGCGTACTTCGGCGCCAAGGTGGTGCACCCGCAGACCATGTCGCCGGCGATCCGTCTCGGGCTGCCGATCTTCATCCGCAATACGTTCCAGCCCGCGCATCCGGGTACGCGCATCAGTGCCGAACGCTCGCCGCGTGGACCGGTGAAGGGCCTGACCCTGAGCCCCGGGCTGTCCCTGCTGAACCTGGAAGGCACGGGCCTGATCGGGGTGCCAGGTACTGCCGAGCGCGTATTCGCCGCTCTGCGCCAGGCGCAGGTGTCGGTGGTGATGATCTCGCAGGGTTCGTCGGAACATTCGATCTGCTGCGTGGTGCGCGCTGCTGAAGCCGGCCGTGGCCGCGAGGCACTGCTGCACGCGTTCGCGCATGAATTGTCAGTGGGCCAGGTGCAGCGTGTGCAGGTCAGTGACGGCGTCAGCGTGCTGGCCGCAGTCGGTGACGGCATGGCCGGGCAGCCGGGTGTGGCCGCACGCCTGTTCGAGGCACTGGGGCGTGCGCAGGTGAACATCCTGGCGATCGCGCAGGGCTCGTCCGAACGCAACATCTCGGTGGCGGTGGACAGTGCTGATGCCACCCGTGCGCTGCGTGCAGCACATGCAGGCTTCTGGCTGTCGCCGCAGACCTTCGCGGTCGGTGTGATCGGTCCGGGCAACGTGGGTGCCGCGCTGCTGGACCAGCTGCTGGCCGCCCGCCCGCAGCTGCTGGCCAAGGCCAATGTCGACCTGCGCCTGCGCGCGCTGGCCTCGCGTTCGCGCATGCGCCTGGATGCGGATGGCCTGCATGCCGACTGGCGCGAAGCGCTGCAGCAGGCAGGTGAGGCCAGTGATCTGGATCGCTTCACCGAACACCTGCTGGCTGCGCACCTGCCGCATGCAGTGGTGATCGACTGCAGTGGCAGCGCTGAAGTGGCCGAACGCTACGAGGGCTGGCTGGCGGCCGGTATCCATGTGGTCACCCCGAATAAACAGGCCGGTGCCGGGCCGCTGGCGCGTTACCAGCGGATCCGTGCCGCAGCGGCCACCAGCGGTGCGCGCTTTCGCTACGAGGCCACGGTGGGTGCGGGCCTGCCAGTGATCACCACGCTGCGCGATCTGGTCGATACCGGTGACGAGGTGCTGGCCATCGAGGGCATCTTCTCCGGCACGCTGGCCTGGCTGTTCAACCGTTTCGATGGCAGCCAGCCGTTCTCCGCGCTGGTGGCGCAGGCGCGGTCGATGGGCTACACCGAGCCGGACCCGCGCGATGACCTGTCCGGCGTGGATGTGGCGCGCAAGCTGGTGATCCTCGCCCGCGAGGCTGGCCACGCACTCAGCCTGGAGCAGGTGCAGGTGGAAAGCCTGGTGCCGGCGCTGCTGCGCGACGGCAGCGTGAATGACTTCATGGCGCGGCTGGGCGAGTCCGACGCCAGCCTGCTGCAGCGCCTGCAGGACGCGCGGGCGCGTGGCGCGGTACTGCGCTACGTGGCACAGCTGGGCGCCGACGGCGCCTCGGTGGGCCTGCAGGAACTGCCGGCCGATCACGCCTTCGCCAACCTGCGGCTGACCGACAACGTGGTGCAGTTCCGCACCCGTCGATACTGCGACAACCCGCTGGTGGTGCAGGGCCCCGGCGCCGGACCGGAAGTGACCGCCGCGGGCGTGTTCGCCGACCTGCTGCGGGTGGCCGCTGGCGAAGGAGCGCGCCTGTGATCGCACGTGCGTTTGCGCCCGCCTCGGTGGCCAACGTGGCGGTCGGCTTCGACATTCTTGGTCATGCCATCGCCGGTGTTGGCGATACCGTGAGCGTGCGCCGCATCGATGAACCGGTGGTGCGCATCGAGGCGATTCGCGGCAGTGTCGTCGAGCTGCCACTGGATGCGGCTGGAAACACCGCAGGTGCTGCGTTGATGTCGCTGCGCGCAGGGCTGGGCCTGGACTTCGGTTTCGCGGTGGAGATCGACAAGGGCATTCCGTTCGGTTCCGGCATGGGCGGCTCGGCAGCGTCGTGCGTCGCTGCGCTGGTTGCCGCCAATGCATTGCTGGATGCGCCGCTGTCGCGCGAGGCGCTGTATCCGTTTGCGCTGGATGGCGAGGCGGTGGCCAGTGGTGGCCGCCACGGTGACAACGTGGGGCCGCTGCTACTGGGTGGACTGGCGCTGTGTACCGCCGACCGCCTGCTGCCGATTCCGGTGCCGGCCACCTGGCACAGCCTGCTGGTACACCCGCACGCGGTGCTGGAAACGCGACGCGCTCGCCAGGCGCTGCAGGGCAGCTATGCATTGGGCGAGTTCGTGGCGCAGAGTGCGAATCTGGCGCTGGTGCTCAGTGGCTGCCATCGCAGCGACGCCGCGCTGGTCCGCGCCGGCCTGCGCGATGTGCTGGTGGAGCCACGCCGCGCCGGCCTGATTGCGGGCTTCGAGGCCGCACGCGATGCGGCGCTGTCTGCCAAAGCGATGGGCGCGGGTATCTCGGGCGCAGGCCCCAGCGTGTTCGCCTGGTTCGAGGATGCCGATCTGGCCCGCGCCGCTACCGCACCGGTGCAGGCTGCATTCGCCGCCGCCGGTTTCGACAGCGACGCCTGGGTGTCACCGCTGGATGCGCCGGGAGCCCGGCTGTGCTGAATCCTTCCCCTTTACTGGATACCCAACCCATGCAATTTGTGTCGACCCGTGGCCAGTCGCCGGCCGTTGGCCTCAGCGCCGCCATCGCTGCAGGATTGGCGCCCGATGGCGGGCTGTACGTGCCCGAGGTGCTGCCGGCGCCACGTGAGCTGCAGGCCGGTGCGATCCTGGCCGACACCGCCGCGGATCTACTGGCACCGTTCTTCGCCGGTGATGCACTGGAGGCCGCGTTGCCTGCGATCTGCCGCGAGGCATTCGACTTCCCGGTGCCGCTGCGTGCACTCGGCGACGGCGACCATGTGCTGGAGCTGTTCCATGGGCCGACCGCGGCGTTCAAGGATATCGGCGCACGCTTCCTGGCTGGAGCGCTGTCGCGGCTTCAGGCCGGCAAGGACCGCGACCTGACGATTGTCGTCGCCACCTCCGGCGATACCGGTGCTGCGGTGGCGGCGGCGTTCCATCGCCAGCCCGGCGTGCGCGTGGTGGTGCTGTATCCGGATGGCCGCGTGTCACCGCGCCAAGCGCACCAGCTCGGCTGCTTCGGCGACAACATCCAGGCGCTGCGCCTGGCCGGTGCCTTCGACGACTGCCAGGCCATGGTCAAGCAGGCGCTGGCCGACCGCGAACTGCAGGCACGGGTGCCGCTGAGCTCGGCCAACAGCATCAGCCTGGGCCGCCTGCTGCCGCAGATGAGCTACTACGCGCATGCGGCACTGACCCATCACGCGGTGCATCGCCGCCGGCTCAATCTGGTGGTGCCGACCGGCAATCTTGGCAACGCAATGGCCGCGGTGCTGGCGCGCGCGCTGGGCGTGCCGATCGGGCAGATCGTGCTGGCCACCAATGCCAATGCCGTGCTGCCAGCGTACTTCAGTGGCGGCGACTACCAGCCGCAGGCTAGTGTGGCCACGGTGGCCAATGCAATGGACGTGGGCGCGCCAAGCAACTTCGAACGCCTGCGCTGGCTTTACCACGGAGATGATGCCGAACTGCGCGCGGCATTCCGCGCGTTCGCGGTGGATGACGTGACCATCCGCGCGACGATTGCGGCAGCGCATGCCAGCAGTGGCGAGCTGTTCTGCCCGCACACGGCGACGGCGGTGAAGGTGCTGCAGGACCTGCGTGCGCGTGGTGCCAAGGGCGACTGGGCGGTGGTGGCCACTGCGCATCCGGCCAAGTTCGAGGCCGTGGTCGAGCCGTTGATCGGTGGCCCGGTGGCGGTGCCGCCGGCGCTGGGCGCGCTGCTGCAGCGGCCGGCGCACGCCGAACCGCTGGAGGCCGATTACGCGGCGTTGCGTGAGGTGTTGCTGCGCTGACCGGAGATGGACGTGGTTGCCGGCCAGCGGCCGGCACTACCGGAGGGATGCAACGCGGATTGGGCGCGGTTGCCGGCCAGCGGCCGGCACTACCGGGTGGATGCAACGCGGATTGGGCGCGGTTGCCGGCCAGCGGCC
>DQIG01000015.1:25989-26430 GCA_003525885.1 Stenotrophomonas sp. | reverse complement strand
CTGGCCGGCAACCCCATGAACCATGATGCGGTCAGATCAATCCTTCACCGGCCAACGTGCGCAGCCCGTCCTCGTCGAGGATCTCCACCACGTTCAGGTGGGGCAGGGCAATCAGCCCCTGCTGGCGCAGCTTGGTGAAGGTGCGGCTGACCGTTTCCATGGTCAGGCCCAGATGGTCGGCGATATCGCCGCGGCCCATCGGCAGCGATACCCGCAGGCCGTCGCCACTCAGCTTGGCCTCGCGTGCAGCCAGGCGCAGCAGGAAATCGGCCAGCTTCTCGGCCGGCTGCAGGCGTGCCAGTGCCAGCGCAGCATCCTGTGCGGCGTCCAGTTCCTGGCAGGCGCGCTGCAGCAGCTTGCGCTCCAGGTGCGGGAAGCGGCTGCGCAACGCCTTCATCTGTGGCAGCGCAACGCGGCATACGCGGCTGTCGGCGATGGCCT
>DQIG01000015.1:25500-25841 GCA_003525885.1 Stenotrophomonas sp. | reverse complement strand
ACGCGGCTGTCGGCGATGGCCTCGATGTCGTAGCGATGGTGATCGCTGCCGCTCAGGCCCAGGTAGTCGCCGGGCAGCACGAAGCCGTTGATCTGGCGCCGGCCGTCGGCCAAGGTGCGCACCAGGCGCAGCGCTCCGCCCGTCAATGTATAGACATGCTGGCGTTCCTCGCCGGTGCGGGCCAGGGTGCTGCCCATCGACACCTGCTGCGAAACGGTGACCTGTTCCAGCGCCTGCACTTCATCGGGCGACAGCGCCGAGCACACCGCAAGGTGGCGAACCGAGCAGTGCAGGCAGTCCAGCGTGGCGCAGGACGGCGAGGCGGGATCGTTGGTGGCGGG
>DQIG01000015.1:24919-25355 GCA_003525885.1 Stenotrophomonas sp. | reverse complement strand
AGGCGGGATCGTTGGTGGCGGGCGGAGCGCCGGAAGGCCGGGACATGTTGCGTGGGCGTATCGCGGGCGGGGGAGGGCCTTATGATACTTCAAGCGGCCGTTCGACCCTGCCCGAGGCGGGGGCGCTAGAATGTCGCCCCCTCCCACGTCCCGTTCCAGCAGGAGTTCCGCCCGTGATCAAGCCCCGTACCCCGCCCGGCACCCTTGAGCTGCTGCCGCGCGAGCAGATTGCGTTCCAGCGCATGCTGGACGTCATCCGCCGCAACTACGAGCGCTTCGGGTTCCTGCCGGTGGAGACGCCGGTGTTCGAGCTGTCCGATGTACTGCTGACCAAGTCCGGCGGCGAGACCGAGCGCCAGGTGTATTTCGTGCAGTCCACCGGCGCGCTGGCCAACGCCGCCGAGTCGGGCGACCGTTCGCTGCCGGAAATGGCGCT
>DQIG01000015.1:23219-24758 GCA_003525885.1 Stenotrophomonas sp. | reverse complement strand
AATGGCGCTGCGCTTCGACCTGACCGTGCCGCTGGCACGCTACGTGGCCGAGCACGAACACGAACTGACCTTCCCGTTCCGCCGCTACCAGATGCAGCGCGTGTACCGCGGCGAGCGTGCCCAGCGCGGCCGTTTCCGCGAGTTCTACCAGTGCGACATCGACGTGATCGGCAAGGACAGCCTGAGCGTGCGTTACGACGCCGAAGTGCTGGCGGTCATCCACGCGGTGTTCTCGGAGCTGCGCATTGGTGATTTCAGCATCCAGCTGAACAACCGCAAGCTGATGCGCGGTTTCTTCGAGAGCCTGGGCGTGGCCGAGGGCGAGCGCCAGCTGGCAGTGCTGCGCGAAGTGGACAAGCTGGACAAGCGTGGCGCCGATTACGTGCGCGAGACGCTGGTGGGCGAGGGCTTCAACATCCCGGCCGAACAGGTCGAGAAGATCCTGGCGTTCGTGGCCGTGCGTTCGCAGGGCCATGCCGATGCGTTGGCGCAGCTGGCCACGCTTGAAGCCGACGCCGGTTCTTCGGAGGTCCTGCGTACTGGCGTGGCGGAACTGCGCGAAGTGCTGCAGCTGGTGCAGGCGCTGGGCGTGCCGGAAACAGCGTACTGCCTGAATTTCTCCATTGCGCGCGGCCTGGACTACTACACCGGCACCGTCTACGAGACCACGCTGACCGATCACCCGCAGATCGGTTCGATCTGCTCGGGCGGCCGCTACGAAGACCTGGCCAGCCACTACAGCAAGTCGAAACTGCCGGGCGTGGGCATCTCCATCGGCCTGTCGCGCCTGTTCTGGCAGCTGCGCGAAGCTGGCCTGATCGATGGCATCGAGGGCAGCAGCGTGCAGGCGCTGGTGGCGCTGATGGACGAGCAGGGCATGCCGCAGTCGCTGGACATTGCCCGCCGCCTGCGCGCCGGTGGTATCAATACCGAAGTGCAGATGGAGCCGAAGAAGATCGGCAAGCAGTTCCAGTACGCGGCCAAGGCGGGCATCCGCTTCGTGGTGCTGGCCGGTGAGGACGAGCTGGCGCGTGGCGTGGTGGCGGTGAAGGACCTGCTGCGCGAGCAGCAGTTCGAAGTCGCCCGCGACGAGCTGGCCAGCACCCTGCAGGTGGAGTTGGAGCAGTCCAAGGCGATGGCCTGATGCGGGCCGCCTCAGGGGTGCTGTGCGTGCTCCTGCTGGCGGGCTGCCAGAGCGACCCGGCGCTGCACAGTGCTCGGATCGGTCCGGCACAGTACCGGTTGCAGGTCGATCGCTGCCACGTGATCGACCGCGCACAGCTTGAGAGCGACCTGCAGGCCCTGGCCGCACAAAAGTGCCCGGCGGGCGCGGGTGCGTTGGAGAACATCCAGTCCTTGCCGAGCCGGCAGGGCAGCCTGTTCGGTGAATGCCTGCGGCGCGGGGCGCTGCAGGCCGAGGTGCGCTGCGTGAAGCCTTGAGTTGCGACAAGCTGATGAATTTAAAGAAAAAACGCCCGCCTTTGGTGGGCGTTTTTCGTTTCCGGCGCCCCGTTCGAGGGGTCAGATCCGTTTTCCGCA
>DQIG01000015.1:22438-23044 GCA_003525885.1 Stenotrophomonas sp. | reverse complement strand
AGGAAAACGGATCTGACCCCACACCGTCCGGGTTTGACGCACCGCGCAAGAATGCGCTAATGTACTAGCGCGCTATTACATTGATGCATGGAAACGACCCTGTGAAAGCCCGTCCCGAGATTGCCGCCAAAGACCCGAAGGCCGACCTGGAAGCCCTGGCCCGGGCCTTTGCCGCCCTGCGCGAGCCGGAGCAGGTCGAAGCCTTCCTGCGCGACCTGTGCACCCCCGCCGAGCTGGAAGCCATGGCAGACCGCTGGAAGGTGGTGCCGCTGCTGCAGCAGGGCGTGCCGTACCGCGAGATCCACGAGCGCACCGGGGTCAGCGTGACCACCACCGGACGGGTGGCACGCACGCTTGAGCATGGCCATCGAGGCTATGCCGCTGCCATCGACCGCCTTGCTTCGCGCTGATCCGCGCCCTGTTCCGAACTTCGAGACCTCCCCCATGAGTGCAACCCAGGCAGCGCCGGCACGAGACCGGCTGCGTATCGCCATCCAGAAGAGTGGCCGGCTGGCCGAGCCCGCACGCAACCTGCTCAGCGCCTGTGGCCTGAGCTGGCGCGAAAGCCGCGACAAGTTGTTCTGCTACGGCGAATCGCTGCCGGTG
>DQIG01000015.1:21655-22289 GCA_003525885.1 Stenotrophomonas sp. | reverse complement strand
CTACGGCGAATCGCTGCCGGTGGATCTGTTGCTGGTGCGCGACGACGACATCCCCGGGCTGATCGCCGACGGCGTCTGCGACCTCGGCATCGTCGGCCGCAATGAACTGGACGAGCAGGCCGCGGCGCGCCGCCAGATCGGCCTGCCGGATGCCTACCAGGCGCTGCGAGGGCTGGGCTTCGGCCAGTGCCGGCTCATGCTGGCGGTGCCCGAGGAGTGGCAGTGGCAGGGTCCGGTGCAGCTGGCCGGCACCCGCATCGCCACCAGCTACCCGGCCATCCTCAAGCAGTGGCTGGCCGAGCAGGGTGTGGATGCACAGGTGGTCGAGCTGTCCGGTTCGGTGGAAATCGCCCCGCGACTGGGCACCGCCGACCTGATCTGCGATCTGGTCTCCAGCGGCGCCACCCTGCGCGCAAATCAGTTGACCCCGGTGCACAACCTGCTCGACAGCGAGGCGGTGCTGGCCGGTGCGGTGCGGGTGCCGGATGATGCACGTGCATCGCTGCGCGCGATGCTGCTGCGCCGCCTCGACGGCGTGGTGCAGCGCCAGGACCGCAAGCTGTTGATGTTCCGTGCAAGCGAGGATCGCCTCGACGCACTGTCGCAGCTGCTGGCCGATGCCGAGCCGCTGGGG
>DQIG01000015.1:0-21481 GCA_003525885.1 Stenotrophomonas sp. | reverse complement strand
CTGCCGGCCGATGGCGGCGCGCTGCGCCTGCAGACCATGTGCCCGGGCCCACTGAGCTGGCAGCGCATGGAAGAACTCGAGCGCGCCGGCGCGCAGGGCCTGATGGTACTGAGCGTGGAGCGGTCGCTGGCATGAACCGTCTGATCTGGTCCCGACTTGATGAGGCCGCGCGCAGCGCGGCGCTGACCCGCCCGGTGCAGACCGTGGCGCAGCAGACCCGCGACGCGGTGGCAACGCTGATTGCACAGGTGCGCGCACAGGGCGACGACGCGCTGCGTGCGATCACCGCACGCTTCGATGGTGTCGAGCTGCCATCGTTCGAAGTGAGCGAAGCCGAGTTCGCAGCGGCCGAAGCCGCCGTCCCCGCCGAGCTGCGCCAGGCCATGGTGGAAGCAGCCGAACGCATCGCCCGCTTCCACGCCGCCGGCATGGGTACGGGGTATGCGGTGGAAACCGCGCCGGGCGTGGTCTGCGAACGCATGCTGCGCCCGATCGGCCGGGTCGGCCTGTATGTGCCGGCGGGCAGCGCACCGCTACCGTCCACCGCGCTGATGCTGGGTGTTCCGGCGCAGCTGGCCGGCTGCCCGCAGGTGGTGCTGTGCACGCCGCCGCGCGCCGATGGCAGCGCGGATCCGGCGGTGCTGGTGGCCGCGCGGCTGACCGGCGTGCAGCGTGTATTCAAGCTGGGCGGCGCGCAGGCGATCGCCGCGATGGCCTATGGCACTGCCAGCATTCCGGCCTGCGACAAGCTGTTCGGGCCCGGCAACAGCTTTGTCACCGAAGCCAAGCAGCAGGTCGCACAGGAGGGCGCCGCCGCCATTGACATGCCGGCCGGTCCCTCCGAAGTGCTGGTGATTGCCGATGCTGGGGCCAATCCGGCGTTCGTCGCCGCCGACCTGCTGTCGCAGGCCGAGCACGGCCCGGATTCGCAGGTGCTGATGCTGACCGACGATGCAGCGATGCTGGCGGCGGTCGAGGCTGAAGTCGAGCGCCAGGTGGCCTTGCTGCCGCGCCAGCAGATCGCACGCCAGGCGCTGTCGGCCTCGCGGCTGATCCAGGTCGATTCGTTGGACGAAGCCTTCACGATCAGCAACCGCTATGCGCCGGAGCACCTGATCCTGGCGTTGCGTGATCCGCGTGCGTGGCTGGACAAGGTGCAGGCGGCAGGCTCGGTGTTCCTGGGTGATTACACCCCCGAGGCACTGGGTGACTACTGCAGCGGCACCAACCACGTGCTGCCCACTGCGGGTGCCGCGCGTGCCTACAGTGGTGTCAGCGTGGCCAGCTTCCAGAACCTGATCAGCGTGCAGAGCGCCAGCGCCGCCGGCCTGGCAGCGATTGGCGGCTGCGCGCGCATCATCGCCAGCGCCGAAGGACTGGATGCACATGAACGTGCGGTCGCAGTGCGCATGGAGGTGGCAGCATGAGCGCGGCTATCGATGATGTGCTGGCACTGGTGCGTCCGGATCTGCGGGCCTTCGCCGGCTACAGTTCGGCGCGCAGTGCGGCGGTGCAGGGTGAGGTCTGGTTGAACGCCAACGAATCGGCCTGGGCCAATCCCGCTGATGCCGCAGGCAGCAGCCGGCGCTATCCGGAGCCGCAACCGCCCGCGCTGCGCGAAGGACTGGCGGCGCTGTACGGCGTGACGCCACAGCAGCTGCTGATCGGTCGCGGTAGCGACGAAGCCATTGATCTGCTGGTACGCGCGCTGTGCGTGCCGGGTCGTGATGGCGTACTGGTCACGCCTCCGGTGTTCGGCATGTACGCCGTCTGCGCACGCCTGCAGGGGGCCGCATTGATTGAAGTGCCGCTGGTGGACAGCGAGGACGGCCTGCGCGCCGATCTGGATGCGGTGATCGACACCGCCAAGGCGCGCAATGCCACGCTGGTGTTCCTGTGCGCACCGTCGAACCCGGCCGGTAGTGATATCGCCCTGGACGAGGTTGAGCGTGTGGCGCTTGCGCTGCGCGGGCAGGCGCTGGTGGTGGTGGACGAAGCGTATGTCGAATACGCGCAGCGTCCGTCGGCGACCACGCTGCTGGACGCGCACGCCAACCTTGCGGTCCTGCGCACGCTGTCGAAGGCGCACGCTCTTGCCGCCGCGCGCATCGGCACCCTGATCGCGGCCCCGGAGCTGATTGCCGTGCTGCGCCGCTGCCAGGCGCCGTATCCGGTGCCGACGCCGTGTGCGGAACTGGCCGTGCAGGCGCTGCAGCCGGCCGCGCTGGCACGCACCGCCGAGCGCGCGGCCACGGTCATCGCCGAGCGCGAACGCCTGTTCGCGGCGCTGCCGGGCCTGCCCGGCGTTCGTCGCGTGTACCGCTCGTCCGGCAATTACCTGCTGGTCCGCTTCGCCGATGCCCAGGCCGCGTTCGACACGCTGCTGGCTGCAGGCGTGGTGGTGCGCGACCAGCGCGCCGCACCGCAGCTGGGTGATGCGCTGCGCATCAGCGTCGGCAGCCCCGAAGAGAATGACCGCGTGCTTGCGGCCCTGTCGGCGCGGAGGGCCGCAGCATGACCCCGATCCTGTTCATCGACCGCGACGGCACTCTCATCGAGGAGCCGGCGGACTTCCAGATCGACGCCTACGAGAAGCTGCGCTTCGTGCCGCAGGTGATCCCGGCGCTGCTGAAACTGCGGGATGCCGGCTACCAGTTCGTGATCGTCACCAACCAGGATGGCCTGGGCAGCGACAGCTACCCGCGTGCCAGCTTCGATGGCCCCAACGAGCTGATGCTGCAGATCTTCGAGAGCCAGGGCATCACCTTCCGTGACGTGCTGATCGATTGCAGCTGGCCGCAGGACAACGCGCCGACCCGCAAACCGGGCATCGGCCTGATGACCGCCTACCTGCAGGACCGCAGCATCGACTGGGCGCGTTCGGGCATGGTGGGGGACCGCATCACCGACCTGCAGTTCGCCGACAACCTCAACATCCGTGGCTTCCAGCTGCGTACCGAGCAGTTTGGTGGCGAATGGGACTGGCCGGGCATCGCCCACGCATTGGCCGACGCGCCGCGCACCGCAGTGGTCCAGCGCAACACGAAAGAAACGAAGATCCGCGTCGAACTGGACCTGGATCGTGCGGGCGATGCGCGCATCTCCACCGGGCTGCCGTTCTTCGACCACATGCTGGAACAGATCGGCAAACATGGCGGCTTCGCACTGGACATCCGGGCCGAGGGTGACCTGCACATCGACGAGCACCACACCATCGAGGACACCGGGCTGGCCCTGGGCCAGGCCCTGCGCGAGGCGCTGGGCGACAAGCGCGGCATTGGCCGCTACGGCTTCACCCTGCCGATGGACGAGACGCTGGCCAGCGCCGCACTGGATTTCAGCGGCCGCCCCTACTTTGTGTTCGAGGGCGAGTTCAAGCGCGAGCGCGTGGGCGACATGCCGACCGAGCTGGTGCCGCATTTCTTCCGCTCGCTGTGCGATGCCAGCGGCCTGAACCTCAACCTGCAGGTGCGTGGCGACAACGATCACCATAAGGTGGAGGCCTGCTTCAAGGCGCTGGCGCGTGCACTGCGTCCTGCGCTGGCCCGGCAAGGCACGGCGCTGCCTTCCACCAAGGGGGCGTTGTGAGCGACGTTGCGCTGATCGATGCCGGCGGCGCCAACCTGGGCTCGGTGCGCTACGCATTGGAGCGCCTGGGCGTGACGGTGCGGCTGGTGCGCGATGCGGACGGCCTGGTCGGTGCGCAGCGGGTGATCCTGCCCGGCGTCGGCGCCGCCGGTCCCGGCATGCAGCGCCTGCACGCGCAAGGCCTGGTGGAACCGCTGCAGCGACTGGAGGTGCCACTGATGGGCATCTGCCTCGGCATGCAGCTGTTGTTCGAACGCTCCGAGGAAGCGGGTGTGGAGACACTGGGGCTGATTCCCGGCGTGGTGCGCAAGCTGGTCCCGGCCTGCGGCATCCGCGTGCCGCACATGGGCTGGAACCGCCTGTTGCCGCTGCGTGAATCGCTGCTGCTGCGCGGCGTGCCGGAGCGCGCCAGCGCCTACTTCGTGCACAGCTACGCGGCGCCACTCAATACCCACACCGTCGCTGCCTGTGACCACGGCGGCCTGTTCACCGCCGTGGTGGAGCAGGGGCGTTACTACGGCGCACAGTTCCACCCCGAGCGCTCCGGCGAGACTGGCTCGCTGATGCTTCGCAATTTCCTCGAGGGCACCGCTGCATGAGTTTCATCGTCTACCCCGCGCTGGATATCCGCGATGGCCGCGTGGTGCGGCTGCGCCAGGGCGACTACGCGCAGGAAACCTCCTATGGCGATGATCCTTTGCCGCGCGCGCAGGCCTTTGCTGCGCAGGGCGCGCAGTGGATGCATCTGGTCGACCTGGACGCGGCACGCGCCGGTGGCTACACCCTGGCACCGCTGCTGGCGGCGATCCGCGCGCAGACGCCGCTGCAGGTGCAGACTGGCGGTGGCGTGCGCGGCCGCGACGATGTGGCGCGCATCCTCGATGCTGGCGCCAGCCGCGTAGTGGTAGGCTCGCTGGCGGTGCGCCGTCCCGATGAGGTGGTCGGCTGGCTGGAGGAATTCGGCGCCGATCGCATCACGATTGCGCTGGACGCGCGCCAGGACGCACAGGGGCAGTGGCAACTGCCGGTGCACGGTTGGACCGAGAACGCCGGGGTGACCCTGGAGGAGCTGGCCCAGCGCTACGCACGTGCCGGCATGCGCCACCTGCTGTGCACCGACATCGCCCGCGACGGCATGCTGGCCGGGCCCAACATCAGCCTCTACCAGCACCTGTCAGGCCTGTTGCCGGGTGTGGCGGTACAGGCGTCCGGAGGCATCCGTCACGTGGCCGATGTGGCCGAGGCGCGTGCCGCGGGCTGTGGCGGTGCGATTCTCGGCAAGGCACTGCTGGAGCAGCGCATGGACCTGGCGGAGGCGCTGGCATGTTGAGCCGCCGCATCATTCCCTGCCTGGACGTGCGCGATGGCCGCGTGGTCAAGGGCGTGCGCTTCCGCGACCACGTCGACATGGGCGACATCGCCGAGTTGGCGCAGCGCTATCGCGACCAGGGGGCGGACGAGCTGGTGTTCTATGACATCGGCGCCAGCCCCGAGGCGCGTTCGGTCGACGTTGCCTGGATCGAGCGCATCGCGCGGCTGATCGACATTCCGTTCTGCGTGGCCGGTGGCATCGACAGCGTGGAAACCGCGCGTCGCGTGTTGTTCGCTGGCGCCGACAAGGTGTCGATCAACTCGCCCGCGCTGGGCCGTCCCGAACTGATCACTGAACTGGCCGACGAGTTCGGCGTGCAATGCGTGGTGGTCGGTGTCGATTCGGTGCGCGAAGCGGATGGCCAGTGGCGGGTGCGCCGTTTCAGCGGAGACCCGGACAAGACCCAGGCGGTGCCACTGTGCACCCTGGACTGGATTGTCGAGGCGCAACGGCGGGGCGCCGGTGAGATCGTGCTGAACTGCATGGACAGCGATGGCGTGCGGCGTGGCTACGATGTCGTGCAGCTGCAACAGGCACGGGCACTGTGCCAGGTACCGTTGATCGCCTCTGGCGGTGCCGGTGCGATGGAGCACTTCGCCGAAGCCTTCGACCAGGCTGACGTCGACGGCGCGCTGGCCGCCAGCGTGTTCCACAGCGGCGCCATCGCCATTCCAGAATTGAAGCGCTACCTGCGCGGACAGCAGATCGAGGTGCGGGATGTCTATTGAAGTCAGGCCGTCGTTGGACGCATTGCAGGCGCTGGACTGGGCCAAGGGTGACGGCCTGCTGCCGGCGGGGGGGCAGGATACCGATACCCTGCAGGTGCTGATGCTGGGCTATGTCAGCGCAGAGTCGCTGGCGGCCACGTTGGCCATCGGCCACATGACCTTCTTCAGCCGCAGCAAGCAACGGTTGTGGACCAAGGGTGAGCAGTCCGGCAACGTGCTGGTGGTGCAGTCGATCAGGGTCGACTGCGATGCCGATACGCTGCTGGTGATGGCACGCCCGGCGGGGCCGACCTGCCACACCGGTGCTGAGAGCTGTTTCGACCAAGCGCCGAAGGACTTCCTGGGCGGGCTGGGCCAGCTGGTGGCGATGCGCGAGGCGCAGCGTCCGCCGGGCAGCTATACGACCAGCCTGTTCGAGGGCGGTATCCGCCGCATCGCGCAGAAGGTGGGCGAGGAGGGTGTGGAGACCGCCCTGGCAGCGGTGGCGCAGGATGACGAGGCGTTGCTGGGCGAGGCCTCGGACCTGCTGTACCACCTGCTGGTGCTGCTGCGCGCGCGCGGGCTGTCGCTGGATGATGCGCGGGCGGTGCTGGAAAAGCGCCATCGTTGAGCTGCGGTAGTGCCGGCCGCTGGCCGGCAAGCCCTAGATGCCCGACGATCATGGGGCTGCCGGCCAGCGGCCGGCACTACCGGCAATGCGCTACCGCGTGCGCGATGTCATCAACGGAATCTACAATAGGCGGTCTTTCTTTCCCGGACCGCCCATGAAACTGCCTGCCGCGTGGCTGTGCTGCCTGTTGCTGACCTCACCGGCCTGGGCCGCAGACACCGTGGTCAGCGGCAAGGTCTATCTGGAGCGCGACGGCCGGCCGGGGCGCGGCGCGACCGATCCGGGCCTGGCCGGGGTACAGGTCTCCAACGGAGAGGCCATCGTCAAGACCGCCGCGGACGGCAGCTACAGCCTGCCAGTGCGCGATGGCCAGACCGTGTTCGTGATCAAGCCCGATGCGTATTCGTTCCCGAAGGCGGTCGATGGCCTGCCTTCGTTCTGGCGCCATTACCGCCCGAACGGCTCGCCGGCGCTGAAGTACGGCGGCATCGCCGCCACCAGCGATGTCACCCGCAACTGGGATTTCGCCCTGCAGTCGGATCGCCATGACAGCCGCCGCGGCTTCCAGATGCTGGTATTCACCGATTCGCAGACCGCCAGCCTGAAGGACATCGGCTACTACCAGCAGTCGATCGTGGCACCGCTGGTTGGCCAGACCAGGGCGCGCATGGGCACCACCCTGGGTGACATCGTCAACGACGATCTGACCCTGTATCCGGCAATCAACAAGGTCACCACGTCGCTGGGCGTGCCGTGGTTCCATGTGCCGGGCAACCACGACCTCGATTTCGATGCGGCCAGCGACGACCATTCGCTGGACAGCTGGCGCAACATCTACGGCCCGGACACCTACGCGGTGGAAGAGGGCGGCGCCAGTTTCGTGTTCCTGGATGACGTGGTGTACGACCCCAAGGCCAAGCCGAAGTACGTCGGTGGCCTGCGCGAAGACCAGTTCGCCTTCCTTGCCAGCTACCTGAAGGGCCTGCCCAAGGACCGCCTGCTGGTGCTGGGCATGCACATCCCGCTGTTCGACGCGGCACCGGGGCGCGAGACCTTCCGCCATGCAGACCGCCAGCGCCTGTTCGACCTGCTGAAGGACTTCCGCAACGTGCTGGTGCTCAGCGGCCACAGCCACACCCAGCAGCACGTCTACCACGGCAAGGCCGACGGCTGGAACGGCGACAAGCCGCTGCACGAGTACAACGTCGGTGCCAACTGCGGTGCGTTCTGGTCGGGGGTGAAGAATGCCGCAGGGGTGCCGGACAGCACCATGAGCGATGGCACGCCGAAGGGCTATGCGCTGCTCGATGTGGCCGGCAACGGCAGCTATCGACTGCAGTACCGGGTGGCAGGCAAGCCGGCCAGCGAGCAGATCGGCCTGCATGCCCCCAAGGTGCTGCGCCAGGGGGCCTACCCGGCATGGGGCATCTATGCCAACGTCTACATGGGCGAGGATGCCAGCGTGGTCGAGTACCGCGTTGATGGCGGCGCATGGCTGCCGATGAAGCAGGTCAGCCAGCCCGACCCTCGCCTGATGGTGGAGAACGTGGCCGACGATCTGGCTGACGGTCTGCGAGGCTACGACCGCTCGCCGGAGGCCACTGCGTCGCCGCACCTGTGGCGTGGCGCGCTGCCAACCGATCTGGCGGTGGGCGGCCACAAGGTCGAGGTGCGCTCCACCCAGCCTGACGGTGCGGTGTTCACCGCCACCACCAGCTACAGCCTGCAGACTGCCCAGCCCTGACCTCCGCATCACTGCTCCAGCGAAAGGACCCCGCATGGATATCCGCTTCATGGCCGGCACCACGCCGGTGACCCTCAGCCGCCACTGGTTCACCGGCGCGATGCTGCTGCAGAGCGCCACCGAGAAGGTCTGGGTGCAGCACCCGCTGCATCCGGGCACCCACTTCTCGTTCTCGCTGGTACAGTCGTGGATGCGGCGGATCGCCGGCCACGAAGTGTTGGTTGAGCGCACCCGGCCGCTGTTGTTCGCTGGCTTCCGCCCGCAGCGCCTGCGCGTGCTGGTGGACGGGGTGCAGGTGGCCGAACAGGAAGGCATGTAGCCCAACCTGAACCACCGGCGCGCTAGGCAAAGCCGTCCCGATGCCTGAGAATCGGGGCGATTCAATCGATCCAAGCAGGCCAGCGTGACCATCGCAGCAGCGTCCCCGGTTTCCTACGACTCCGCCCGCGGTGGTCTTCCGCGCCACCTGGTGGTCGCCGACGTTGGCGGCACCTTTGCCCGCCTTGCGCTGGCTGAAACCCGATCTGGTCAGGCGCCCCTGCTGGGCAGCCATCGCACCTATGCCTGCGCCGAGCATCCCAGCCTGGCCGCGATCCTCGCCGATTTCACCGCTGGCTTTGGCCAGCCGGTGCAGACCGCGGTGGTTGCCATCGCCGGCCTGCTCGATGGCGACGTGCTGATCAATTCCAACCTGCCTTGGACGGTGTCGCTGTCGGCCACCCGCGCGCAGTCCGGGCTGCACGAGCTGCAGCTGATCAACGATTTCGAGGCGGTGGCGCTGGCCATCCCTTACCTGCAGCCCGACACGCTGGTGCCGCTGAACGGCGATGCTGACCCGGCGCAGGCGTTCCCGGCGCTGGTGCTGGGCGCCGGTACCGGGCTGGGCGCAGCGTTGCGCTTCGCCGATGGTGAGCGCCCGGTGCTGGCCAGCGAGATCGGCCACGCCGCGCTCGGCGCTGGCAACGCGCTGGAACTGCAGGTGCTGGGCAAGCTGCTGCAGCGCTGGGCGCACGTGGACAACGAGCGCGTGCTGTCCGGTAGTGGCCTGATGAACCTGTATCCGTGCCTGTGCGAACTGCGTGGCGTCACCCCGGTATGGAGCAGCACCGAGGCACTGATCGGCGCCGCGCGCAGCGGCGAGGATGCGCTGGCCGTGGAAACACTGCAGGTGTTCTGTGCCTGGCTGGGCAGCCTGGCCGGCGACGCAGCGATCGCCGTCGGTGCGCGTTCGGTGTACCTGGCCGGGGGTATTTCCGCGCATGTGCAGGATTTCCTGGCCGATGGCCGCTTCCGTGAGCGCTTCCTCAACAAGGGCGTGCTGACCGAGGTGCTGCGCCAGGTGCCGGTATGGCGCGTGGAGCACGGCCAGCTGGGCGTGCTCGGTGCAGCGGTCTGGCACGCCGCACGACAGCCCACGCACGACTGATCGGCACGGCCGGCATCGGGCCAGCCGTGCATTGCAGACTGGGAGGGGAAGATGGTGGATCGCAGGCAGTTCCTGCAGGCCGGTGCACTGGCCGCAGGCATGGCGGCTTTGCCGGGCGTGCAGGCACGCACGCAGGGTGGGGCCAAGGTGGTTTCGACCTGGGACTTCGGCGTGCCGGCCAACCAGGCCGCATGGAAGGTGCTGGCGCAGGGCGGCAGTGCGCTGGATGCGGTGGAAGCGGGCGCACGCTGGGCCGAGAGTGAGCTGTGCAACCCCACCGTCGGTCATTGCGGCAACCCGGATCGCGATGGCGTGCTGAGCCTGGACGCGAGCATCATGGATGGCGATGGCCGTTGTGGCGCAGTGGCTGCGCTGGTCGACATCCTGCACCCGGTGTCGGTGGCCCGCAAAGTGATGGAAAACAGCCCGCATGTTTTGCTGGTGGGCGAGGGCGCGCAGCAGTTCGCGGTGCAGCAGGGTTTCGAGCGCAAGCATCTGCTGACACCGAAGGCCGAAGCGGCCTGGCGCGAGTGGCTGAAGACCGAGAAGTACCAGCCGCAGATCAATGCTGAGCGGCGTGGTATTCCCGGCAACAGCGACAACCACGACACCATCGGCATGCTGGCACTGGATGCCAGGGGCAATCTGGCCGGCGCCTGCACCACCAGCGGCATGGCCTGGAAACTGCATGGCCGCGTCGGCGACAGCCCGATCATCGGCGCCGGACTGTATGTCGACAACGAAGTGGGCGCAGCAACCGCGTCGGGCGTGGGTGAGGAGATGATCCGCAACGCCGCTTCGTTCCTGGTGGTCGAGCTGATGCGCCAGGGGCGCTCGCCGGCGCAGGCCTGCCGCGAGGCGATCGACCGCGTGGTGCGCAAGCGCCCGGAAGCCAGTCGCACGCTGCAGGTGTGTTTCCTGGCGATGAACAAGCAGGGTGAGGTTGGCGCCTATGCGTTGCATCGCGGCTTTGTCTACGCCGTGTGTGATGCGCAGCGCCAGGATGACCTGCGCGACTCGCCGTCGATCTACACGAGCACCCAGGCGTGAGCACGCGGCGCACCCTGGAGATCGCCAGCAACTCGCTGGCCTCGGCGTTGGCCGCACAGGCCGGCGGCGCTGATCGCATCGAACTGTTCGACAACCTGGCCGAGGGCGGCACCACGCCGTCGTTCGCCAGCATCGCGATTGCCCGCGAGCGCCTGTCCATTCCGCTGTTCGTGCTGGTGCGGCCACGTCCGGGTGACTTCCACTACGACGCGCTGGAAACCGAACTGATGCTGCGTGACATCGCGCAGTGCCGTGCGCTGGGCTGCGATGGCGTGGTGATCGGCGCACTGGATGTGCAGGGCGGCATCGACCTGGCGCTGTGCCGTGAACTTGTGCAGGCCGCCGGGCCGTTGCAGGTGACCTTCCATCGCGCCTTCGACGCCGCCCGCGATCTGCCGGCGGCGCTGGAGCAGGTGATCGGGCTGGGTTGCCAGCGCGTGCTGACCTCGGGCGGCCAGGTCAGCGCCGAGGCGGGCGCGGATGTGCTGGCGGGTCTGGTCACACAAGCGGCGGGCCGCATCAGTGTGATGGCCGGCGCGGGACTGGGCCCGGCCAATATCGCTGCCGTAGCACGACGGAGCGGCTGTACCGAACTGCATGCCTCGGCCAAGGGCCTGCGCCGCTCGGCGATGCAGTTCCAGAACCCGGCGCTGCGCGGACTGGATCCGGACTGGAGCCAGACCGCCACCGCGACCGTGGCTGCCCTGCGGCAGGCGCTGGACGACGCGTAGTAACCCGCTTCTTCTGTAGAGCCGAGCCCGCGCTCGGCTGCTCTTCGCGACGAACAACAGCAGCCGAGCGCAGGCTCGGCTCTACAACGACCCGCTGCCGGCCGCACGCGACTACGCGGACAAGACCGTTCCGCGCGTGGTTGTCGTGATCGTGTCATCGATTCCTGCACCTTCCCATCAGCGGTATATCGCAACCCTTTGATTGTTCTGGATACCGGCAGCCGATAGCGGCATTCTGCCGGCTGTTGCTGCGTTGCCGCATGCCGGGCGTGGTTCAGCTGTGCTTTAGTTTGGATCGATCCACAGGGGGGGTGCCGCATCGGGCTTGAACCGATCCAGGTACCTGGATCCGTCGTAGTGCCGCGCCACCACCCGTCCGTGCGTCCACACTTTCGAAGAGCAACCACCCATGGCTCAGTTCGTCCGCAAGCGTCGTCACCTGCTGTCCCAGGCCCTGGTCCTGGCCCTGTTGCCCCTCGCTGCCAGTGCTCAGGAAGCTGCCAGTTCGTCCACCAAGGATCTCGACGCAGTCACCGTTACCGGCTCGCGCATCAAGCGCGCCGGCGTCGAAGGCCCGGCACCGGTCAACGTGATCACCGCCGCGCAGATCCAGAAGGAAGGCTTCGTCAGCGTGTACGACGCGCTGAAGACCCTCACCGAAGCCACCGGCACCGTCGAAGCCGCTTCGCAGTGGGGCTCGCACACCCCCAATGCCAGTGGCCTGAACCTGCGCGGGATGGGTCCGAACCGCTCGCTGCTGCTGGTCAACGGCCGTCGCGTGGCCGATTACCCGCTGCCCTATGGCGGCGAAACCAACTTCTCCAACTACGGCAACATTCCGGCTGCGGCGGTGGAACGCATCGAAGTGCTGACCGGTGGTGCTTCCGCCATCTATGGCTCGGACGCGATTGCCGGCGTGGTCAACGTCATCCTGAAAACCAACTACGACGGCGACGAAGTGCGCGTGCGTGGTGGTACCTCCACCGAGGGCGGGCGCGATACCTGGGACCTTTCCTGGGCCGGCGGCAAGACCGGTGACAACTGGAGCGTGACCTACGCGCTGCAGTACACCAAGCGCGATCCGTTGTTCGGGCGTGATCGCCCGCAGATGGACGATGCCGATGATGCACCGTACGCGTCGTGGAACATGGAGCAGCGCAAGGTCGGCTTCCGTCCGACCGCCGGCCTGGCGCTGATCGATCCGACCACGGGCCAGCGTATGGCGCCGCCCGCCGGCACCTGCGAGAAGTTCAACGGCGAGTACTACACCGCCGATCGACTGGTCTACAACTACGCCGCCAACACCATCACCAACACCGGCCGCCTGTGTGGCATGAGCGCCGACTACGCCAACTGGCTGCTCACCGGCGGCGCCGAGAACGTGTCCGGCAACCTGTATGCCACCTTCGATTTCAGCAACGACCTGCAGGCCTGGACCAACCTGGCGGTGTACCGCTCCGAAGCGATCTGGGGCACCAATCCGCCCAGCGTCTCGCTGGTCGACGATGACAACGGCTACTACTGGGATGCCAACCGCAACCGCCCGATCCTTGGCGTGCGCCAGTTCACCCCGAACGAAGTCGGTGGCCTGGATACGCTGCGCAACACCAACCGCGAACTGTCCTGGGACTGGAGCGCCGGCCTGCGTGGCCGCCTCGCCGGCCGCTTCGACTGGAGTGCCACGGTGGGGCGCTCGTACTACCGGGTGGAAGAACGGCAGAACGTGGTCGACAAGCAGAAGTCGTATGACTACTTCCTCGGCCCGCGGCTGGGCACCACCGCCGATGGCGAGGCGATCTACGCACTGAACGAATCGCGCTGGTGGAATCCGCTGACGCCGGACCAGTACTGGCAGATGGGCACCGTCGCGAAGAATCGCGCAACGTCCTGGGTCAACCAGGCCTCGGCGGACATCACCGGTGAACTGTTCAAGGGCTGGGCCGGTCCGATCTCGTTCGCCGCCGTGGCCGAAGTCGCGCAGCAGGGCTACCACCTCAGTCCGGATCCGCGCGCCGGCATCGACTTCGACCTGCAGAACGTCGACCGTGGTGGTGGCGAGCGCACCCGCTACTCGGCCGGCGTCGAGTTCAAGATTCCGCTGCTGGACAGCGTGACCGCCACTGCGGCCGCGCGCTACGACCGCTATGGCAACTACAAGGCCGACGACAGCAGCGAAGCGCTGAACATCGGCAGCCAGAAGGAACCCACCTGGAACGTCGGCCTGGAATGGCGCCCGGTCGAATCGCTGCTGGTGCGTGGCTCGTACGCCACCAGCTTCCACGCGCCGGACATGCATTACCTGCTGGGCCAGCCGAGCAGTTCGGAAGTGCAGACCTATGACCGCCTGCGCTGCATCCAGAGCGGCGCCTACCTGGTCAACAATTGTGGCGTGGGCAACACCGATGTCTGGTACACGTTCGATGTGAATCGGCGTGGCACGCCGCTGCTGCGTTCGGAGACCGGCGATTCGTGGACGGTCGGCTTTGTCTGGGATGTGCTGCCGAACCTGTCGGTCAGTGCCGACTACTGGGCGATCAAGCTGGAAGACATGATCGTCGACGTCGGCGCCGATGAGGTGCTGGCCAGCGAGGCCGGTTGCCTGACCGGCAAGAACATGGACGGTACGCCGTGGGCCAACCCGGCCGGTGGCGAGTACTGCGCCGGCATCCTGGCCCGCGTGAACCGTGACAGCAACGGTCGACTGGTATCGATCGAGCGCGGCCCGTTCAACCTGGCCAGCCGCGAGGTGCGCGGCATCGACCTGACCGCGCGCTACCGGCTGGAGACCGCCCAGTGGGGCAGCTTCCAGCTGGGTGTGAACTACACCAACCAGATCTCGACCAAGGAACAGCGCTACGCCAACGACCCGAATCCGGAACGCCGTGATCGCGACCTGCGCAGCAAGCTGCGCGCGAGCCTGGCCTGGCAGCGCGGCAACTGGAACGCCAACGTCTATGCCGACCGCATCGGTTCGGTGCCGGGCGTGCGCTACCACTGGGGCACCGATCGCCTGGACAATCCCGGTGGCTGCCTGCCGTTCGCCGATGGCTACGTGCCCAGTGACAGCCCGTCGCTGAACTGCCTTGAGCCGGCGCGGCTGCCGGATGGCTCGGTGAACCCGAACCCCAACGCGGGCCAGCAGACCTCGCGCTACTTCGGCCGGGTCGGGCCGTTCATCACCTGGAATTTCAACGTGGGCTACCAGGTGACCGAGCACGCCAAGATCAATGTCTACGTCAACAACGTGTTCAATTCGGCCAGCTGGAACCACAAGGACCCGTACAAGCTGGACTACGACTTCGCCCCGACCCGGTTGCTGGGTGCGGTCGGCCGCGAGTTCGCGTTGGAGTATGTGTTCACCTTCTGAGGCGGGTTGCAGGCGGTACGCCGGGCATGGCCCGGCGCTACCGTGCGTCGGGCAATCCATGCCCTGTGTGGATGAACCGCTTCATGATCCCTGGGGTGGCTGTATTTGACCTTCCCACGATGGCAAGGTTTAGCCTGTCCGCATCCACAAGGAATCCCGGGAATCCGATCATGAGCACGCCGCGCGTCGCTGCTGTCCCCGCCAGCCCCTCCACCATCAGCCTGCCCATCGAGGGCATGACCTGCGCCAGCTGTGTGGGCAGGGTCGAGGCAGCACTGTCCAGGGTCGAAGGCGTGGGCAGTGTCTCGGTGAACCTGGCCACCGAGCGGGCGGACATTCGTCCGTCGGGCCCGGTCGATCGCACGGCGTTGATCCAGGCGGTGGAGCGGGTGGGCTATGACGTGCCGGCCGGCACCACCGAGTTGTCGGTGGAGGGCATGACCTGTGCGTCCTGCGTGGGCCGCGTTGAACGTGCACTGTTGGCCGTGCCCGGCGTCAGCCAGGCCAGCGTCAACCTGGCCACCGAGCGTGCCACGGTGCGCGGCGTGGCCGATGTGGCCGCCCTGGTCGCGGCCATCGACAAGGCCGGCTATGACGCACGCGTGATCGAGGCGGGTGTGCAGTCCGATGACGAGGCCGCGGAAAAGAAGGATGCCGAGCGTGCGGAACTGAAGCGCGATCTGATCCTGGCCACCGCGCTGGCACTGCCGGTGTTCGTGCTGGAAATGGGCTCGCACCTGATCCCCGGAATGCACGAATGGGTGATGTCCACGATCGGCATGCAGGCCAGCTGGTACCTGCAGTTCGTGCTGACCGCGCTGGTGCTGGCCATCCCGGGCCGCCGTTTCTACCAGAAGGGCGTGCCCGCATTGCTGCGGCGTGCACCGGACATGAACTCGCTGGTGGCGGTGGGTACCGCCGCGGCCTTCGGTTACTCGGTGGTGGCGACGTTCCTGCCGAAGCTGTTGCCTGCGGGCACGGTGAACGTCTACTACGAAGCCGCGGCGGTGATCGTCGCGCTGATCCTGCTCGGCCGCTTCCTTGAGGCGCGGGCCAAGGGCCGTACCTCCGAGGCGATCAAACGCCTGGTCAACCTGCAGGCCAAGGTCGCCCATGTGATCCGTGACGGCCGCACGGTCGATATCCCGGTCAATGAAGTGCTGAGCGGCGACGTGGTGGAAGTGCGTCCGGGCGAGCGCGTGCCGGTCGATGGCGAGGTGGTTGAAGGCCGCAGTTACATCGACGAGTCGATGATCAGTGGCGAGCCGATCCCGGTCGAGAAGCAACCGGGCAGCAGCGTGGTGGGTGGCACGGTCAACCAGAAGGGCGCGCTGACGGTACGCGCGACGGCGGTGGGTGCGCAGACCATGCTGGCGCAGATCATCCGCATGGTCGAACAGGCGCAGGGCTCGAAGCTGCCGATCCAGGCGGTGGTCGACAAGGTCACCCTGTGGTTCGTGCCGGCGGTGATGCTGGCTGCGCTGGCGACCTTCGTGGTCTGGTTGGTCTTCGGGCCCTCGCCGGCGCTGAGCTTCGCGCTGGTCAACGCAGTGGCTGTGCTGATCATTGCCTGCCCATGCGCGATGGGACTGGCCACGCCGACCTCGATCATGGTTGGTACTGGCCGTGGCGCCGAAATGGGCGTGCTGTTCCGCAAGGGCGAGGCACTGCAGCTGCTGAAGGACGCGCAGGTGGTGGCGGTGGACAAGACCGGTACGCTGACCGAAGGCCGCCCGCGCCTGACCGACTTCGAGATCACCGGCGGCTTCGATCGCAGCGCAGTGCTGGCGGCAGTGGCCGCAGTGGAATCGCGTTCGGAGCATCCGATCGCCCGCGCCATTGTCGATGCAGTCACCGAGCAGGGCATCGCGCTGCCGTCGATGGTCGATTTCGAATCGGTCACCGGCATGGGGGTGCGCGCCAGCGTCGATGGTGCGCGGGTGGAGGTCGGTGCCGATCGCTTCATGCGTGACCTTGGCGTGGACATCGCTGTGTTTGCCGCACTGGCTGAAAAGCTGGGCACGCAGGGCAAGTCGCCGCTGTACGCCGCCATCGATGGCCGCCTGGCCGGGATCATCGCAGTGTCCGATCCGATCAAGCCGAGCACCCCGGCGGCGATCGCTGCGCTGCATCAGCTCGGCCTGAAGGTGGCGATGATCACCGGTGACAATGCCGGTACCGCGCAGGCAATCGCGCGCCAGCTGGGCATCGATGAAGTCGTGGCCGAGGTGCTGCCGGAAGGCAAGGTCGAGGCAGTGCGCCGGCTGAAGGCCACGCACGGCCACGTGGCCTTCGTCGGCGATGGCATCAACGATGCGCCGGCACTGGCCGAAGCCGATGTCGGCCTGGCCATCGGTACCGGTACCGATATCGCGGTGGAGTCGGCCGATGTGGTGCTGATGTCGGGCAACCTGCAGGGCGTGCCGAATGCCATCGCGCTGTCGAAGGCGACGCTGGGCAACATCCGGCAGAACCTGTTCTGGGCGTTCGCCTACAACACCGCGTTGATTCCGGTAGCGGCCGGCGTGCTGTACCCGGTCTGGGGCGTGCTGCTGTCGCCGGTGTTCGCGGCCGGTGCGATGGCCCTGTCCAGCGTGTTCGTGCTGGGCAATGCGCTGCGTCTGCGCCGCTTCCAGTCGCCGATGGCGGATGCCGCCGTTGCCACCCACTGAAGGAGATCCGCATGAACATCGGCGAAGCTGCCAAGGCTTCCAGCGTGTCGGCGAAGATGATCCGCTACTACGAACAGATCGGGCTGATTCCTGCGGCTGATAGAACCGATTCGGGCTACCGGGCGTATTCGCAGGCGGACATCCACCGCCTGCGCTTCATCCGCCGCGCACGCGATCTTGGCTTCCAGGTGGCCGAGATCACCGATCTGCTTGGCCTCTGGAACGATACCTCGCGGCACAGCGCCGACGTCAAGCATCTGGCCGAGCAGCACATCGCCGACCTGGAACAACGCATCGAGCACATGCGGCAGATGGCCGACACGCTGAAGTCGCTGATCAGCTGCTGCGCGGGTGACGAGCGCCCGGAATGCCCGATCCTGCAGCGGCTGGGTGAAGATGATGAGACCCCAGTGCCGGTCGATACCGCGAAGACCGGTGCGGTGCGGCGGCGCGCGCACAAGCACTGAGTTCCCAGCGGTTGCATGAAAAAACCCGCCCGGTGCCATTGCACGGGGCGGGTTGGGCCGTGGAGGCAGGGCAGGGGATCAGGCGCTACGCGGCGGGAAACCGGCATCGTTCACCGCGGCGAATACCTGTTCCTGCGACGCAGTGGTCTGCACTTTGACCAGGCCGGTCGGCGGGTCGGCAACCACGCTGGCGTTCGGATCGATCTGCTGGATCGCGCGGGTCACGCTGCGCGCGCAGCCGCCGCAGGTCATGCCGTCGACATGGAATTCCATCTGTAGCTCCTTGGGTGCTCTTGGGGTAGGGCCAGTGTGCACCTTCCAACGATGGCAGGGTCAAGCGCCGGACTGAATGACGACGCACCAACGAGCACGCACCAACGAGCACGCACCAATGAAGACGGCAGCCACCTGTACCAGCGCGGCTGCCGTGGAGGATCGTCCCCGCCGGAGCGGAGCGTGGGTTGCGCCGGGGTGGGCCCGGGCAACCCGATGCGGGCTTAGAACTTCCAGGTCGCGCCAAAGTACAGTTGGCGGCCTGCGTAGGTATTGGAGATCAGGCGTGCCTTGGTGTCACTGCCCAGGTGCACGCGCTGCTCGGACTTGGTGGCATTGATCACCGAGGCGGTCAGGGTCCAGTCCGGGGTCAGGTTGTAGGCCACGTTCAGATCCAGCTGGTCATACGGTTCGGTGTAGACGGTGAGGCCATTGTTGAGCCCGCCGACCACCTGGCCGCGGCGGTTGAACGAGGCGCGCGCGAGGAACTTCTCGTTCTCGTAGAAGACCGTCACATTGGCCTGGTTCTTGGCACTTCCGACCAGCGGCGAGGAGCCGATTTCCTGGCCGTCCAGAACAATAGAGGCCAGGTTGGTGTCGTTGTAGGTGTAGTTGGCCTGCACGCCAAAGCCGAAATCGAAGGTGTACTGGCCGTACAGCTCGACGCCCTGCGACACGCCATCGCGGCCATTGGCCTGGGTTTCGTAGCGCTGCACGTTCACGGCTTCACCGCCGATGACCATCGGCGTGTCGCGCACCACCGGCAGGGTGAAGTTGTCCACGTTCTTGCGGAACAGGCTGACACCGGCGACCGCGCCCGGCTGGAAGTACCATTCCAGGCCCAGGTCGAACTGGGTGGCCTTGAACGGTTCCAGCTGCTTGTTGCTGCCCTGGCCAACCCAGCCTGCGGTCGATGCGCCGCCGGCAACGCGGCGGTCATTGACGTACTCTTCGCTGTAATAGCTCAGTGCGCCCGGTGCCGCGATGTCGGTGTAACCGGGGCGGGCGATGACCTTCGATGCGGCACCACGCAGTACCAGCGTGTCGGTGATGTCCCAGGCGATGTTGAAGCTCGGCAGCACGTCGGTGTAAGTGCGGTCCACGCCGATCAGGTCGTAGGTCTTGCTCTGCGCCAGGTCGTGCGGCAGGCGCACGAAGCCGCTCTCGCAGCTGTAGGTCGGGTAGGCCGCAGCGGCGGGGTCGGTGCACGCCATCGGCGCGCCGGACGCGTTGTCCAGGAAGTAGTCGTTGAACTTCTCGATCGAGTCGGAGGACTGGGCGAACTGCTTGGTGCGCACCACGCGCACGCCGACATTGCCGCGATAGGTTTTGCCGAAGGCTTCGCCGTCCAGGTCACCCTGCACGAAGGCCGAGGTGCTGCGCTCCTTGACCTTCCAGCCGGACAGCAGATCGTTCTGCGTCTGTACGCGGCCGGTCGGGTCGAAGGCATTGGCGCCGAACACCGACGATGCGGTGCCGTAGAAATCCTTCAGCTGGATGAAGGCCGGATCGCCGGACACATTCACCGTCTCGTAGGCCGAATCCGGAATCGCCGACGTTGGCGTCAGCGACCAGGTGGTCTGGCGATAGCTCTTCTCGCGGTCGGTGGCGCGCACGCCGACTTTCAGGCGGCTGATGATGCTGTTGTCCAGCGGACGCGAAGCGCTCAGGCTTACCGCGTTCAGCAAGTCCTTCACGTGGCCGTCGGTGTCGACGTACAGCGTGGCGCCGCCGAAGTTGGCCGGATTGCCGGTGTCCATGCCGAAGCTGTAAGACTGGTTCTCGTCGCCGGTGAAGTCCCAGGTGACGTTGGTGCCGTTCTTGGAATACTGCCGCATGTCGCGCCACTGGCTGCTGCGCAGCGCGTGCGAGGTCGACAGGTCGGCGTCGATCTTCCAGTCGCCGGCGTTGAACTTGCCGTTCAAGCCGCTGGCGGCAACGCTGGTGTCCTGCACGTAGAAGAAGTCGTTGTTGATGACGCTGACGTTGCTGACCGTGGCGCCGGCCACGTAGCCGTTGCGGATATCCAGGTTGCTGTAGTTGCTGTTCTGGTAGCCGTCCCAGTTACCCAGGTCGCCGGTCCAGTGCTGCAGGCCGCGCTCATTGATCTTGGCCGATGCGTAGTAGGTGTCGGCGGTGATCAGCACATCACTGTTCGGTTTCCATTCGACTTTACCCAACACGCTGGCGCGCTTGTCCTTGCCGCGGCGCGCTTCGTCCTGGAAGCCCCATGGCGTCTTGTCGATCTTGCCGTCGCCGTTGATGTCGGCCGAATTGGTTTCGTTGAAGCCCCAGTGGCGCACGTTCTTCTGCACCGAAGGCTGGTCCTGGTAGCTGAACGCGATGGCCGCGCCGATGGTCTTGTTGGCGAACTGGTCGACGTAGATGCCGCCGATACGCGGCGCCGTGGTGTCGCCGCCTGGAATATCCTTGGCCAGCGGGTAGTACAGCGCATCGGCTTTCAGCGACAGCTGGCGACCGTTGTACTTCAGCGGCGACACGGTTTGCAGGTCGATGGTGGTGGCGATGCCGCCTTCCACCAGTTCGGCGTTCTGCGTTTTGTACACGGTCGCGCCGCTGATCGACTCCGACGGGAACTGCTCGAAACGCACGGCGCGATTCGGCTCGGACGACGCCAGTTCGCGGCCGTTCAGCGTGGCGCCGATGAAGCGCGGCCCCATGCCGCGCGCGACGATCTGCGAAGCGTTGCCGCGATCCAGGCCGGACGACAGGCCAGGCAAACGCGCCAGCGATTCGGCGATGGTGGTATCCGGCAGCTTGCCGATGTCTTCCGACGAAACCACTTCCACGATGCTGTTGGAGGCTTCCTTGGCCGCCAGCGCATTGCGCACCGAGGCGCGGATACCGGTCACGTTGACTTGTTGAATATCGCCTGCGGCAGCAGCATCCTGGGCAAATGCTTCTTGAACGAGCAGCGGCGAAGTGAAGAGCGTGGCGATCAGCCAGCTGATTTTTTTATGTTTCATTGTGCATCTCCAGTGTTTGTATGAGTCCCGTCTCTGATGAAGATGTGGACGGATAACCGGATGCTAACGAAACACGAATTTACAAACCAATAGCTTATTTAGTTTGGGGCATACCAAGTTCGTATATCAGGCTGCTAGTCAGCCGTGGCTTGGCGCGCGATAGTGAGGATAGATGCTGGCTGCGGCCTCGCGCAGCGCCAGCAGCATGGCATCCGCACCAGGCGAGAGCTGGTGTCGTTTGCGGGTCACAATGCCGAACGAGTCCATGCTGACGCCCAGGTCGAACGGCAGCGCTTTAAGCAGCCCAGCATCCATATAGGGTTGTACCGCTTCCACTGGAAGCGCAACCACCATGTCGTTGTTGAGCAGCAGGCTGGCGACCACCGGCATGTCCAGCGTTTCGACAGTCTCCGCCGGCTGCTCCAGGCCGTGCGACAGGAACAGCGCGGTCAGGCGGTCGCGCAGG
>DQIG01000018.1:13575-13809 GCA_003525885.1 Stenotrophomonas sp. | reverse complement strand
CGCGCGGCCGCCGGCCAGCGGCTGTGCACTGTCGATGTGCAGGGCCATCGGCCACTGGCCGAAGCCACAGGCCTGTGCCGCAGTCTCCTCATCGGCCTGGCCGAGATTGACCACGCGGAAGTCGCATTCGCTGGCGCGGCTGACCGGCTCGCGCAGCGGCCCGGCCGGAATCATCCGGCCATTGCCGTAGCGACGCTGCGCATCAACCACTTCGATCTCGATGTCGCGCGCCAG
>DQIG01000018.1:12779-13426 GCA_003525885.1 Stenotrophomonas sp. | reverse complement strand
GATCTCGATGTCGCGCGCCAGCCGGTAATGCTGCAGGCCGTCGTCACAGACGATCACATCGCAACCTGCCTCGATCAGCGCCTTGCCGGCGGCGACGCGGTCGCGGTCCACGCGCACCGGCACGCCGGTCTTCCAGGCGATCAGTACAGGCTCGTCACCGCCCTTGGCGGTCGGCGTATCGGCCTGCACCCACAGCGGCTTGTCGGCGTCTTCGCGACCATAGCCACGGCTGGCCACGCCCGGCTTCCAGCCGGCCGCGCGCAGGCGTTCGACCAGGGCAATGGTCAGCGGCGTCTTGCCGGTACCGCCAGCCGTGATGTTGCCGACCACGATGACCGGCACCGGCAGCGAATGGCGCTTGCGCCAGCCACGTCGATAGGCGCGCCGGCGCAACGCCGTGACACCTGCGTACAGCGGCGCCAGCAGGCGCATCGTCCACGGAACCGGGGTGCCGTCGTACCAGTACGGCGGGGTCTGGGTACCCTTGCCGGCCATCAGTCCTGCCTTTCGCGGAACTGCATGCTGTGCAGATGCTGGTACAGGCCGCCCAGTTCGAGCAGCTCCTTGTGGGTACCGCGTTCAACGATGCGGCCATGATCCATCACCAGCACCTGGTCGGCATGCTCGATGGTCGACAGGCGGTGCGC
>DQIG01000018.1:4168-12632 GCA_003525885.1 Stenotrophomonas sp. | reverse complement strand
CGATGGTCGACAGGCGGTGCGCGATGACCAGCGTGGTGCGTTCGGGCATCAGGCGCTGCAGTGCATCCTGCACCAGGCGCTCGGATTCGTTGTCCAGCGCCGCAGTGGCTTCGTCGAGGATCAGGATCGGAGCGTCGCGCAGGATCGCGCGGGCAATCGCCAGGCGCTGGCGCTGGCCACCGGACAGCAGCGCGCCGTTCTCGCCCACCGGGGTCTGCAGCTGTTGCGGCATGCGTGCGATGAACTCCCACGCGTTGGCGGCTTCGGCCGCCGCGCGGATCTGCTCATCGGTCGCTTCCATGCCATAGGCGATGTTGGCGGCGATGGTGTCATCGAACAACATCACCTTCTGCCCGACCATCGCCACCTGACGTCGCAGGTCGGCCAGCGGGTAGTCGTCCAGGGCCACACCGTCGAGGGTGATGACACCGCCACTGGGCTCGTAGAAGCGCGGCACCAGCCGGATCAGGCTGGTCTTGCCGCTACCGGAACGGCCGACAATGGCCGTCACCGTGCCCGGCCTGGCAACGAAGCTGATGTCGTCCAGGGCGATGCCGCTGTCTTCGCGGTAGCGCAGCATGACGTGGTCGAACGCCAGTTCACCCCGCACGCGCTGCACGCGGTACTGGCCCTCGTCGCGCTCCACCGGCATGTCGATGATGCCGAACAGGCGCTCGGCGGCGGAGACACCGCGCGAAATCGACGTCTGTACGCTGGTCAGGCGGCGCAGCGAGGGAATGATCGCCATCATCGAGGTCATCAGGCCCATGAACTGGCCGGCATTGAGGCGGCCCGCCAGGGCTTCGCGGGTCGACACCCAGACGATCACTGCCAGCGCCAGTGCGGCCAGGAACTGCACCACGCTGGAGGCGGCCGCGCGGGTGACCTCGACCTTCATGTTCAGCGCCAGCATGCGGTTGGCCAGGCGCGAGTAGCGCGAGATCTCGTGCTGCTGGGTGCCATGCACCTTCACTTCCTGCTGCGCGGCCAGCGACTGTTCGGCAGTCTGGGCCATGGTGCCCATGCCGTCCTGGATGCCGCGGCTGATGCGCCGGTAGCGCTTGCCGACGTAGGACACGATCACGCCGATCAGCGGCACCACCACCAGCATCGCCAGGGTGACCTTGACGCTCATCTGCAGCATCACCGCCAGCATCGCGATGATGGTGAGGGTATCGGCCACCACGGTCTTCAGCGCGTCGGCGCTGGCCTGGGTGACCTGCTCGGTGTCGAAGTTCAGGCGGCTGACCATCACCGGCGTGGCTTCGGTATCGAAATGCGACGACGGCAGGTGCAGGTACTTCTGCAGCACCTGCTCGCGCAGGTCGCGGACCACGCTGCGGCCGGTCTTCGCCAATGTGTAGTCGCTGACCCAGGTGGCTACGCTGCGCATCAGGAACAGGCCGAGGATGGTCAGCGGCAGCACCACGGCCGCGCGCGGCTGCGGGTCGACGAAACCTTCGTTGACCAGCGGCTCCATCAGTTTGGTGAAGTGGTAACCGGCCAGGGCTTCAACGACCATGGCGATGACCGCGCCCACCATGAACACCCAGTAGGTGCGGGTGTAGCCAAGCAGACGTTTGTAGATCGGCCACACCGGCGCGTGATGGGAACTCATGGACGCACCTCTGGCGCAGTTGCAATGGCGATACGACGGAAACCGAGCTGACCGAGCGCGTCCTGCGCAGTCACCACGGCCTGATAGGGGGTGCGTGCGTCGGCACGCAGCAGCACGGGCTGGCTGCGGTCACTGCCGGCGACAGACGCGATGGTCTGCTTGACCGACTCGACGTCGCTGCGCAGCACTTCCTGGTCATTGATGAAATAACGGCCTTCGGCGTTGATCAGCACGCTGAGCGAACGCGGCGGCTCGTTGTTGGGCTGCTGGCTGGCGGTGGGCAGCTGCACCTGCAGCGTCGAGCGCGCATCGAAGGTGGTGGTGACCACGAAGAAGATGATCAGCACCAGGATGACGTCGATCAGCGGGACCAGATCGATATGCGGCTCTTCCTGGGATCGGTCATTGCCGATACGCATCGATCAGGCCTTCGCCGTGGCGGCGCTGGCCGGGCGCACGGACGGCGACGGGGTCATCACCCCGGGGCGGCCGTCGAGCGTGTCCAGCAGTGCGCTGGCTTCCTGCTCCATTTCCACCACGTAGCCGTGGATGCGGCCCTTGAAGTAGCGATGGAACATCAATGCCGGGATGGCCACGATCATGCCGGTGGCGGTGCACACCAGCGCCTTGCCGATGCCGCCAGCCAGCTGGTTCACGTCACCCACGCCATGGTCGAGGATGCCCAGGAACATCTGGATCATGCCGATCACCGTACCCAGCAGGCCCAGCAACGGACCGGCCGACGCGATGGTGCCCAGCGCGTTGAGGAAACGCTCCATGCGATGCACCAAGTGGCGGCCGGTGTCTTCGATGCGCTCGCGGATCTGGTCGCGCGGGCGGTTGCGGGCTTCCAACGCGGCCGCCAGCAACGCGCCCAACGGCGAGTTGGCGCGCAGGGTCTGCAGGTGCGCCGGGTCAAGCTTGCCGCGTGCGGCCCAGTTGCGCACTTCCTGGCCGAGACCGGGCGGCAGCACCTCCGTTCGCCGCAGGGACCAGAAACGCTCCAGGATGATCGCCAAAGCCAGTACGCCCAACAGCAGCAGCGGCACCATCGGCCAGCCACCGGCCTTGACCAGTTCCCACACGTTTCAACCCTCCGGCCCAACGGCCGCTTGTTCGATCGGCGATAGGATAGCAGCCGACCGCGCCCGCCCAGCGGCATCCCACCACCGGGATGCATGGATACGCTGTTCACGCAGCTGCAGCCCTTGTGCGCCAAGCCATACGCGGATCGCCCCGGACTCTGCGGTGGACACCACCTCGGCTCCCTGCGCCTGCCAGCGCCGGACCACCTCCCGGCGCGGGTGGCCAAAGCGGTTCTGGTGCCCGGCCGAGACCAGCGCCAGCCGCGGTGACACCGCCGCCACCCAGGGCGCACTGGAGCTGCCGCCGCTGCCATGGTGCGGCACCAGCACCACATCCGCCTTCAGCGCCGCCGGAGACGCCCGCAGCAGCGCCTGTTCGGCCGGACGGCCGATGTCCCCGGGCAACAGGACCACGCCATGCGCGCTGGCCACGCGCAGCACGCAGCTGTCCTCGTTTTCGGCCCGCTGGCTGCCGGCATCCGGGTGCAGCACCTGGAAATCGACCCCGTCCCAGTGCCAGCGCAGGCCGCGCTGGCAACGCCGGTGCCCGGCGAGCTTGCTGCCTGGCGGCACCAGCAATGGCAGCCCCGGCAGCTGAAGACGCAGGCTCGGCAGGTTGCCCGAATGATCGAGGTCGTCGTGACTGATCAGCACCCGGTCTGGCGGAGCCTGGCCCAGCGCCCGCAGTGACGGAACCAGGACCCGCTCGCTGCCCTCGCCCCCGTTCGGCGGCCCGACGTCGTACCAGAGCGCATGCCGCGCGGTACGCAGCAACACCGCCGTGCCCTGCCCGACATCCTGCACCAGCAGCTCCAACTCACCCTCCGCCGGTCGCCCACGTTGCGGCCACAGCAGCGGCAGGCACAACAGCAGGCCCGCCAGCCCGCCCCCGGCGCCACGTGGCAGCAGCCACCAGAACACGCCCAGCAGCGCCGCCGGCACTGCCCAGGCCGGCGCCTCGGCCAACCACCACATCGCCTGTGGATGCGCCGCCAGCGGCTGCAGGGCCTGCCAGCTGATCTCGAACAACCACGCCCCGGCGCGCCACGCCCAGCGCCCGGCCCCGTCATGCAGCACCTGCAGCGCGGTGCCCAGCAGCGACAGTGGCACCACCAGCAATGTCCACCACGGGATGACCGGCAGGTTCACCAGCGGCCCCAGCCAGGCGGTGCCCCCGAACAAGGCGATGCCCAGCGGCAGCAGGCCGATGCTGGTCACTCTTTGTGCGGCCAGGAACCCGCGCAGGTGGGCGACCACCCCGCGCGGACGTCCCTGCGGCAAGCACCACACCAGCCACAGTACGCCGCCGAAGCTGAGCCAGAAGCCCGCCGACAACACCGACAGGGGCGCCGGCAGCAACAGCGCCAGCGCTGCCAGCGCAAGCCCCTGCACGAGACCGAGCGGGCGTCGCCCGCTGCGCGCCACTGCGACCAACCCGATCATCAGCGCAGTGCGCACGGTCGGCAATTCACCGCCGGCCAGCACCGCGTAGCCTGCTGCGGCCAGGGCTGCAGCGCAGGCCGCCCCCTGCGGACGCGGCCAATGGCGCGCCAGCAGGGGGCACAGCCACCACAGCCCCCGGCACAGCAACGCCCCCAGCCCCGCGACCACTCCGACATGGAACCCGGAAATGGCCACCAGATGGGTCAGCCCCAGCGCCCGCAACTGATTCCAGTCGGTATCGGACAGGCCGCGCGTATCGCCCAGGGCGAGCGCCTGCACGAAGCGCGCAGCTGGATGGGCCACCTGCGCGGCGATGGCGGCGCTGGTGCGTTCACGCCATGCCGGCAGACCATGCGCGGCCTGCAGCTCACGCGCGCTGGCCGGCGCCCGCACCGTGCCGTTGCCGGACACGCCGCGCAGCAGCGCATGGCGCTCACTGTCGAAACCACCGGGATTGATCCGCGATCGCGGCGCCCGCACGCGCAGGGCCAGATGCCACTGCGCACCGGCCAGGACCTGATGGCGCCTACGCCTGGTGTCGGTGGTGTCGGTGGTGTCGGTGGCGTCGGCGGTACGCCAGGCATCGTTCCAGGTGATCTGCAGGCGCTTGCCGCGCAACGATGGCAGCTCGCTGCTCTCGCTGACCTGCAGCAGGAAGCGGGTGTACGTGGCCCCATGATCCGGCAGATCGATGACCCGGCCACTGACCACCACGTCCCGTGCTGGCTGGCCCGGTGGAAGCTGGTCCTGCAATGCCCAGTGCCCGTGCACCGCCGCCCATCCGACACCGAACAGCACCACCGCCAGCAGGCGCCCCCGCCAACGCAGGGCCCACCCTGCCATGCCGAGCACGATCATTACCCTGCAGACCCACGGCGGCGGGAGCTGCGGCAGCTGCACGCAGGCCAGCGCCCCCAGTGTCAGCGCCACAGCGGCGCCATTGCCCAGCAAGGGAGAAGGGGAACGCTCGACGGCCATGAGGCCAGCTTGACGTTGCCTGCGGCAGGTTGCCTATCGGGACTTGCCCCGCAGACGCGTCAGCGCCGGACGCTGCCGCGATGGAAATTGACCCGGAAGCTCGCGCCGCCACCCGAAGCCTCACCGACACTGACCGAGCCGCCATGGTGCTGCACGATTTCCTTCACCAGATGCAGACCCAGTCCACTGCCGCTGCCGGCCGCACGCAAGCGATGGAACGGCTCGAAGATCGCCTCGCGGTCGCCCACTGGAATGCCCGCGCCCTGGTCGCTGACTTCCAGCAACCCGCGCGTGTCCAACCGCACGCAGATGGTGCCTCGGCCGCCACCGTGCACGATCGCGTTGTGCACCAGGTTGGCAATCACCCGCCCCAGCGCCAGGCTGTCGCCGTGGATCCACACCGGCGCCTCCGGCGCGTCCACTTCGAATCCATAACCGGCACCCACCACCAACGGCGCCAGGTCCGCGGCAGCCTCTCGCACCAGCAGGGCCAGGTCCAGCCGCTGCAATGCGCCGACATTGCGGTCAAGCCGCTGCAGATCGAGCAGGTGCTCGGCAACGTTGCCCAGCCGCGCCACGTCGGTCAGCAGCTGCGATTTCAGCTCACCCTGCGGCAGCTGAGACAGGCGCGCCTGCACCACAGCGATCGGTACGCGCAGCTCGTGCGCCGCGTCGGCGAGGAACTTGTCGCGCGCTGCATAGCCCTGCTGCACCTTGTCGATGGCATCGTTGAAGGCTTCCACCAGCGGCGCCACTTCCGTCGAAACCAGCTGTGCATCCAGGCGCGCACCGGGCTGGCCGATGTCCAGCTCCTTGGCCTGCTGCGCAGAACGGCGCACGCCACGCATTGCACGGTGGATCACGGTCGGCATCACCAGCAGCGTGACCACGATCAGTGGCAGGAAGAACCACAGGCCGATCAGGCGCAGCACCATCAGCGCACCGTCCAGCAGCCCGCCCTTGGGTGCGCCACCGACCATCACGGTGATGCGACGCCCATCTTCGTTGCGGATCATCACCCGTGCCACGTCCAGGTAGGGCGGCGCCAGCGAACCCAGTTCGGTGGCGCCCACGGTCGGCAGTCGCGCAAGCAGCGGCGCATGGATCGCAGGAATGGTGCCGCGCTCCAGCCACATGCCCTTGTCGTCCACCGCGGCAAACCAGAGATTTCCCCCGGCCTTGGCATCGAGCTTGTCCCAGCGCGCCTGGTCCAGCACCAGGCGACCACCTTCGCTGTGCACCGCCTTGGCCACCGCCTCGGCAACGAACATGTCCATGCCCCAGGAGTCCTTGTCACCCCAGGTCAGGATCAGCGCGACCACCGCGAACAGTACGGTGAAGGCCTGCGCCAGGAACAGGCGCCAGGCCAGGCCAAGGGTGATCGAACGGATCGGACGGGCCATCTCAGGCCTCCGCCAGCAGGTAGCCGACGCCGCGGATCACGTGGATCTCCACACCGGCCCCGGCCTGCTGCAGCGCCTTGCGCAGCTTGGAGATATGCGCATCGAGCGCATTGGACTGGATCTCATCGTCGAACCCGTACACCGCCGCCTCCAACGCACTGCGGGTGACCGTGCGGCCCTGCCGCATCGCCAGCGCCTGCAGCACCAGCACCTGCCGACGTGGCAGCGCCAGAGGCTGGCCCTCCACCTGTGCCTGCAGCGATTCGAAATCGAACTCCAGCCGCCCCAGCCGCAGGCTCGGCGTCACCATCGCCGAAGGCCTGCGCGATACCGCACGGATGCGCGCCATCAGTTCCTCGATCGCCACCGGCTTGACCAGATAGTCATCGGCACCGACGTCCAGACCTTCGACCTTGTCCGACAGCGTGCCCTTGGCCGTCAGCATGATCACCGCCAGGTTCGGCCGCAGTGCACGCGCCGTCGCGACGAATCCGGCGCCATCACCGTCGGGCAGCTGGCGATCAAGCAGCAGCAGCTGGTGCACCGGTTCGCGCAACGCGAGCGCGGCCTCGGCCAGGCTACCGACCACGTCGGCGACCACACCCTGCCGCTCCAGGCCCGATTGCAGGGCACGGGACAGATCAGGATCGTCTTCGACAAGGAGGATGCGCATCAGGAACTCGTCTACCGGAAACGCTGCCGATCATAGTGCCTGGCGCCATGGTTTTGCGCCCATGCGTGCCGATCGCGCGGGCGCAATGTTCTGACAATGTTGCCCCGTCACCATGCGCAGCCATCCCCTGCAAAGTGGCTGATCGATGCCGTCGCTGTCCCCGACCCTGCTGCGCCCGCTGCTGTTCACTGCTGTCCTCGGCGTGCCGTTCCTCGCCCACGCTGCCGAGCAGAACCCGGGCGTGCAGGCCGGCATCAGCGCTGGCGCGACCTCCGGTGCGTACGCGCACTATGACGTCAAGCCACTGGTGGTTCCGGCCATTGCCTGGCAGGGCGAGCGCTTCTTCGCCAGCCCCGGCTCGCTGGGCATGTACCTCTACAAGGGACAGGGACTGCGCCTTTCGGCGGCGGTCACGCCCTACACGCTGCGCTTCAAGACCGATGACGTGAACGATGCACAGCTGCGCCGCCTGCACAGCCGGCAGATGTCGGCCATGGCGGGCATCAACGGTGAGTACAGTGCCGACTGGGGCATGGTCGAGGCCAGCGTGATGCGGGAAGTGACCGGCCATGGTGGCGGTATCGAGTCGCGCCTGCACTACAGCTATCCGATCCAGGCGGGCCGCTTCACCTGGGTGCCGCGGGCGGGTGTGGTGCATTCCAGTGCACGGCTGCTCGACTACTACTACGGCATCAGTGACGAAGAGGCACTGCGCTCGGGACTGGCTGCCTACAGCCCGGGCAGCACCACGTCGCCGAGCCTGCAGATCGCGGTCAGCACGCCACTGGGCACCAAGTGGCGCGCGACCGGCGTAGTTGCCAACCAGTGGTTCGGCGATGCAGTGAAGGACAGCCCGATGGCACGACGTGGCACTCAGACGTCGGCCTTCGTTTCCCTGATGCGCTCGTTCTGATCGAGCGCCCGCTACGGACAAGGACCCCCCATGGCCTCCGTCTCCCCCGCTACCGAAGCACACGCGATCCTGCGCGCACCCGACCTGGACAGCGCCGAGCGCGTCTACCTTGGCCTGATGCCCGATCTTGAGCATGTGAATGCATTGGCCCGCCGTGCAGTGGGCCTGTCACGCGTTGCCGACGCGGCACGCGGCTATGCGTTGTCGATGACCTTGGTCGGACTGCGCCTGCAGGAGCTGGAGATGGGTGAGCCAACGGCCCGGGAACACCGCCAGGCAACCCTGCGCAGCCTGCGCCAGGCCTTCAGCGCCTGACGGCACACGGACACCGCCGCCGCACACTTGCGGCGG
>DQIG01000018.1:3170-4005 GCA_003525885.1 Stenotrophomonas sp. | reverse complement strand
CTTGCGGCGGCAGCGGGATTCATCGCAGCAGCCAGGTCCGGCGCGGCAGCGTCGCTCAGCGCAGCGTGGTCCACGCCAGCAGCGCGCACAGGATCGCAACCCAGATCACTGCCTTGAACGTGCCTTCCAGCATGTTGCCGCCGAACAGGCGCTCCAGGATCGGATTGGGCCTGGACACCGGGACGTGATCGCTCATACGGCAGCTCCTTGCAGTGATGGCGCAGTTGCGCAGTAGCCCCGAGTCTACGCCTGCGCGGCCCGGATTCATCGCCGTCTGCCTGCCTTTGGCGGCGCAATCCCCGCCTTCGTCGCAGGCCGGCTGCGGTGTCCGGCCGGCCGTGCCAGCCTGCACGCACTTTCCCGCTGGAGCACCGTGCCATGCCGATGCTTGCCCTGATCCTGCTGTTCTCCAGCCTGTTCGGCGACGGCAGCGGGCCCACCGAGGACGCCCTGCGCAGCCAGATCCTGCGCACTGAGGGCCCGCAGGACACGCATGAAGCGCTGCCCCTGCAGCTCTATCACCTGCGCCAGGACCGCGTGCTGCGCCTCGGCAGCCAGCAACCGGCAGGCGACCACGGCGGCAACCCTCATGCTGAGCTGGCCCGGGTACGTGTGGCGCAGCTGTGGGAGCGCGTCGATGGCCACTGGCAGATCCAGCGTTCGATCAGCATCACCCGCTGATTTCACGCCACTGAACCGGCAGGGATGCGGCTTCACCGGAAAGGCGGGCACCGCCTCCTCCGGAACGAAAAAAGCCGGCCCCAGGGCCGGCTTTCATCGTTTCCACCGCTTCACCGGCAACGCCGGGAGCAGGTGGTGGGCGGTACAGGGTTCG
>DQIG01000018.1:0-3086 GCA_003525885.1 Stenotrophomonas sp. | reverse complement strand
TCTACCGCTGAGCTAACCGCCCATCTTGTTCTTGCCGCCCGAAGGCTGGCCTTGTTACGTAAAAACCCGGCGCCAGGGCCGGGCTTTGCAGTTCACGACAGCCCTCTTCCGAGGACTTCGTGGTGGGCGGTACAGGGTTCGAACCTGTGACCCCTACCATGTCAAGGTAGTGCTCTACCGCTGAGCTAACCGCCCGTTTTGCTTCTGCATTTCCGCGATTGCGTCGGTGCAGGCCGCGTATATTACGGATGCCGGCAGGGAAGCGCAACACTTTTGTGAAGATGATGCTGCACTGCCGCGTTCAGCCCAGGCTGGCTTCCTTCAGCTGCCGGATCTGGTCACGCACGCGCGCGGCATCCTCGAATTCCAGGTCCTTGGCGTGCTGGTACATCTGCTGTTCCAGCGCCTTGAGACGGACGCCCAGCTGCGCCGGCGACAGCGAACGATAATCGGCGGCCTCTTCGGCCACGCCCGCCCGGCCCTTGCCCTTGCCCTTCTTCGCCTCCTTCTCCGCGGCATCCGAACGCGCGCCTTCAAGGACATCGACGATCGGGCGCGCCACCGAGCGCGGCACGATGCCATGTTCTTCGTTGTACTCGACCTGCTTGGCGCGGCGGCGGTCGGTTTCATCGATCGCCGCCTGCATCGAACGGGTGATCCTGTCGGCGTACAGGATCGCCTTGCCGCGCACGTTGCGCGCGGCGCGGCCGATGGTCTGGATCAGCGAGCCGGTGGAACGCAGGAAGCCCTCCTTGTCGGCGTCGAGGATTGCCACCAGCGATACCTCGGGCATGTCCAGGCCTTCGCGCAGCAGGTTGATGCCGACCAGCACATCGAACTTGCCCAGGCGCAGGTCGCGGATGATCTCCACGCGCTCGACCGTGTCCACGTCCGAATGCAGGTAGCGCACGCGGATGCCATGCTCGGTGAGGTATTCGGTGAGGTTTTCAGCCATGCGCTTGGTCAGCGTGGTGACCAGCACGCGGTCGCCCGCCTTGATGCGCTCGTTGGCCTCGCTCATCAGGTCGTCAACCTGGGTACCCACCGGGCGGATCTCCACCACCGGGTCGATCAGGCCCGTCGGGCGCACCACCAGCTCGGTGATCTCGTCACCGGCCTCGCGGTACTCATAGGGCCCCGGCGTAGCGGACACGTAGATCGCGCGCGGGCAGCGCTCCTCCCATTCCTCGAAACGCAGCGGACGATTGTCCAGCGCCGACGGCAGGCGGAAGCCGAACTCGACCAGTGTCTCCTTGCGCGAACGGTCACCTTTGAACATGGCGCCAATCTGCGGAATGGTCACGTGCGATTCGTCGATGACCAGCAACGCATCGGCCGGCAGGTAATCGAACAGGGTCGGCGGCGGCTCGCCTGCGGCCTTGCCGGTCAGGTGGCGGGAGTAGTTCTCGATGCCATTGCAGTAGCCGACCTCGGCCATCATCTCCAGGTCGAACTGGGTGCGCTGCGCCAGTCGCTGTGCCTCCACCAGCTTGTTCTGTGCATACAGCTGCTCCAACCGCTCCTTCAGCTCCACCTTGATCGTCTCGATCGCCGCCAGCACGCGTTCGCGCGTGGTCGCATAGTGGGTCTTCGGGTACACGGTGAAGCGCTGCATGTTGCGCAGCGTCTCGCCGGTCAGCGGGTCGAACAGGGTGATCTTCTCGACCTCGCCATCGAACAGCTCCAGGCGCAGCGCCTCGCTGTCCGACTCGGCCGGGAACACGTCGATCACTTCGCCGCGCACGCGGAAGGTACCGCGCTGCAGTTCGTACTCGTTACGCGTGTACTGCAGCTGGGTCAGGTGATTGATCAGGTCGCGCTGATCGATGCGCTCGCCCTTGGACAGGATCAAGCGCAGCGACAGGTAGTCTTCCGGCGCACCCAGGCCGTAGATCGCCGAGACCGTCGCCACCACGATCGCATCCGGGCGCGACAGCAGGGTCTTGGTCGCCGCCAGCCGCATCTGCTCGATGTGTTCGTTGATCGAACTGTCCTTCTCGATGAAGGTGTCCGACGACGGCACGTAGGCTTCCGGCTGGTAGTAGTCGTAATAGCTGACGAAGTATTCCACCGCGTTGTGCGGGAAGAACGCCTTGAACTCCCCATACAGCTGCGCCGCCAGCGTCTTGTTCGGCGCCATGATCAGCGTCGGCTTCTGCACGTTCTGGATGACGTTGGCGATGGTGTAGGTCTTGCCCGAGCCGGTTACGCCGAGCAGGGTCTGCTTGGCGATGCCGGCCTCGAAGTTGCTGGTCAGCTTCGCGATGGCATCGGGCTGGTCGCCCGCCGGCGAGTACGGCGAGACAAGTTCAAAACTGTCGCTCATGGTGTTGCCAGTTCCCGGGAATGATGAGTATACGGGGCGAGGGGTGACGGCTGGCTGAGGGGTCACCGGGCAGTCCGCCACGGGAATTCCCGATGGCGGCCGAGCAGCCGGGCGCGGAGGCTGGATGCATGTACCCGACCCATGCCCCCTGCCCCCTTGGCCCCCGCTCTGCGCGGGGCGTGCACCTGACTGAACTGCTGGCGGTCGTCGCCGTGTTGGCGGTGCTGCTGGCCGCATCCTGGCCGGCGCTGCAACCCCTGCTGCTGCGGCAACGCGCCGATGCACTGCAATTGACCCTGCACGCCAGCCTGTCCGGCGCGCGCAGCGAGGCATTGCACAGGCGGGAGCTGATCGGCCTCTGCGCCAGTGCCGACGGCCTGCGCTGCAGCGACGACTGGAGCGCGGGCTGGATCATCTACCGCAGTGGCGACCAGCGCAGGGAGCCGGCGTCGCCGGAGGCGATCCTGAGCCACCACGCCGGACGCTCGGACATATCAATCCTGGCCCTGGCCAGCAGCGGGCGTCCCCAGCTGTTCTTCCAGGCAGATGGACGCAGCCCCGGGGCCAACGTGACCCTGCGCATCTGTGCGGGCAACCGGCTGCATGGCGCATTGGTCGTCAACAATGGCGGTCGCACCCGAAGCGAGCGCGTAGACCGGAACGCCCCGTGCTGAGCACGCCCTGCCGAACACGCGCAGAAAAGCAAAAGCCGCGATTTCTCGCGGCTTTTGCAGTATCTGGCGCCCGAAGTTGGACTCGA
>DQIG01000017.1:20798-20978 GCA_003525885.1 Stenotrophomonas sp. | reverse complement strand
CAGCGGCCGGCACTACCGGTTTACTTGCCCAGCCGGGCCACCAGCGCCTGCAGGGCATTCTGCGCGTCCGGGGCGAACCAGGCCTCGACGAAGCGGTCGAGCTGGATCAGGTCCGGCTGCAGCGCCACGTGCAGGTCGGCGCGGGCGATGGCGCGGGTCAGCAGCATCGGCTGCCGCGGC
>DQIG01000017.1:0-20645 GCA_003525885.1 Stenotrophomonas sp. | reverse complement strand
ATCGGCTGCCGCGGCTGCTTGAGCAGGTTCTGCAGCCAGGCCACGGCACGCGCCACCACCAGGTCACCTTCGGCCAGTTCATCGACCAGGCCGATCTGCAGCGCCTGTTCGGCCGGCACCAGCGAACCGGTGGTCAGCAGGACGCCGGCGCGGTGCACACCCACCGCGCGGCGCAGCAGGCGCTGGATGCCCTCCGGTGCGATCAGGCCGACCTGCACTTCGTTCAGGCCGATGGCATACGGCCGCGACGAATCGGCGCTGCGCGCCATCACCCGGTAGTCGCAGCACAGGGCCAGTACGCAGCCACCCGCCGGGGCGTGGCCGGTGATCGCCGCGACCACCGGGATGCGGCTTTCGGCCAGTGTGCGCACGGCGCCAAAGAAAGCGTTCCAGGTGTCCAACAGCTTGTGCTTGTCATCGCCATGCGAGAGCAGGTGTGGCACGTCCATGCCGCCGGTGAAGATGCGCTCGCTGCCCGACAGCACGATGCCGTGCGCGTCTTCGGCCATGGCCAGCTCGATGGCATGGATCAACTGCCGGCACAGTTCGGTGTCCAGTGCGTTGACCGGCGGCCGCGCCAGGCGCAGTTCGCGGATGGGGCCATGGTTGATCACCTCGATGAGCGTCGTCATGCTGCGGTCTCGTTGCGAAGAAGGAACCTGGGCGATGATAACCAAACCATTCGTTGGCGTACTGTTGGTTCTGTGTGCGGCCGCAGCATCGGCCTCGGCTGCGGAATCGGGCTGCGTCACGGTCGAGCAGGGCTGGGCGCGGCTGCCACCGAATCCGGCGATGCCGATGACCGCCGGCTACGGCGTCATCCACAACGGCTGCGGCAAGGCGGTGGCGATCACCGGTGCGACCAGCAACAGCTTTGATGATGTGTCGCTGCATGAGACCACCATCGTCGATGGAGTCAGCCGCATGCGGGCCATTGAACGCCTGCCATTGGCACCGGGCGCGCGTGCCGAGCTCAAGCCCGGTGGCCTGCACCTGATGCTGATGCAGGGCAAGGGCGCGTTGAAGGAAGGCCAGGCGCTGCCGCTGCGGCTGCAGCTGGAAGGCGGTGGTGAAGCGAGTGCGACGTTGACCGTGCGCAAGGCCGCGCCGTAACGCGTCGTCCGTTTCGCCGGGCCATGCCCGGCGGGATGCTACGTCCAGTCGTACGAGAACAGCACCGTGCGGCTTTCCGGCTCATACAGCATCACGATCGCATCGGCGCCGGTGGCGCACCAGTTGTAGCCAGCGACGTCGGCCACGGCGAAGAACTTGTTGCCATTGCGGGTGATGATCACCGTTTCGGCGTCGTCCGGGGCGTCGGGGTCATCGGCTGCCTCGGTGAAGCCAAGCTCGAAGGCGGCGGGAATCTCCGCGGTCTCGGTCCAGTTGCCGAAACCAATCGGTCCCCCAAGCGTATCCAGGTAATCGCGCTCGCTGGCCTCACCCTTGCCATAGCGCGAGTAGCAGGCGAGGCGACCGTGTGCGGCATGGTAATCGCGGGCCTTGGCGTAGCTCTCACGCATCTGCGCGATGTGCTCCTGCGCGTCCTTGTCCTGCGCCGCGTCGCCGATGAAGTAGCCCTCGTTGCCGAGGAAGCGCATCTCGTTGCCGGCGGTCAGTTCGAAGGCGATCCAGTTGGTGCCGGTGAAATCGTTGTGGTGTTCTTCGGTGGTCTCGCCGATGCAGCCGTCATATGGCTCGATCGGGCACAGCATCGTCGCCACCTGGCCAGCCAGTTCCGGGCGCAGTACACCAAGGTCGATCTTCAGCAGCGGCAGCATGTGCTGCGCGAGCCACGCCTGATCGGCAGGGAAGACATCGGCGGGGAAGGGGACCATGCCGGGCAGCAGGTCGCGCAGTTCAGTCTGGTGGATCATGTCAGTCCTTTGAATTGGATCGGTAGTGCCGGCCGCTGGCCGGCATCCGTGATACATCTGGAGGTTGCCGGCCAGCGGCCGGCACTACCCGATGCGCGTCAGGTGGAGGCGTTGCGGATCGCGTCCGGCAGCGGTGCGCTCTTGCCGGTCTGCGTATCCATCCACACCACCACCACGTTGCCGTCCGAGTACAGCTTCGACGCGTCCTGCTGGTCGACGATGCGGTGGCCGATGGTCACGCTGCTGTTGCCCAGGCGCTCGACGAACAACTCAACCAGGATGTCGTTGGGCCACACGATCGGAAGCCGGTAATTGACGTTGGTCGCGGCCACCACCGGTGCGATGCGGTCGGTCATCGACACGCCGTCCACCCCCAGCATCCAGCGCACGCGCGCTTCTTCCAGGTAGGAAATGTACTTGGCGTTGTTGACGTGGCCCATGCTGTCCATGTCACGCCAGCGCACGCTGATCGGGATGCGGGCCAGGATCTTGTGTTCGCTGCTCATCAGGCGTCCTTCTTCTTCATCGTGCTCTTGCTGGCCTTGCCGGTGCTCTTGGCGGCCACGGCCTTCTTCGCCACCTTGGCCGGCTTCTCAGGCTTCACCTTGCGCGGCGGACGGGCGTCGGGCTTGTTGGCCACGGCGGCCGGCTGTTCGGGGCGTGCGCTGGTGGAGGGCAGCATGCGGGCCAGGAACTGGCCGGTGTACGACTGCGGGCAGGCCGCCACGTCTTCCGGCGTGCCGGTGACCAGGATGGTGCCGCCGCGATGGCCGCCTTCCGGGCCGAGATCAACGATCCAGTCGGCGGTCTTGATCACGTCCAGGTTGTGCTCGATCACCACCACCGTGTTGCCTTCGTCGCGCAGCTTGTGCAGCACGCCCAGCAGCGCTTCGATGTCGTGGAAGTGCAGGCCGGTGGTCGGCTCGTCGAGGATGTACAGGGTGCGGCCGGTATCGCGGCGCGACAGTTCCTTGGACAGCTTCACGCGCTGCGCTTCGCCACCGGACAGCGTGGTCGCGCTCTGGCCCAGCTTGATGTAGCTCAGCCCGACGTCGACCAGTGTTTCCAGCTTGCGTGCGATCGACGGCACCGGCTCGAACAGCTTCAGTGCATCCTCGACGGTCATTTCCAGCACGTCGTTGATGTTGAAGCCCTTGTACAGGATCTCCAGCGTCTCGCGGTTGTAGCGCTTGCCATGGCAGACGTCGCACGGCACGTACACGTCCGGCAGGAAGTGCATCTCGACCTTGATCAGGCCATCGCCCTGGCAGGCTTCGCAGCGGCCACCACGCACGTTGAAACTGAAGCGGCCCGGCGAGTAGCCGCGTGCACGCGCTTCGGGCACCTGCGCGAACAGTTCGCGCAGTGGAGTGAACAGGCCGGTGTAGGTGGCCGGGTTCGAACGCGGGGTGCGGCCGATCGGCGACTGGTCGATGTCCACCACCTTGTCGAACAGGTCCAGGCCATCGATCTCCTTGTACGGGGCGATCGGGTGCGAGGAACCGTTGATCTCGTTGGCGGCCAGCGAGAACAGGGTGTCGTTGATCAGGGTCGACTTGCCCGAGCCGGACACGCCGGTCACGCAGGTCAGCAGGCCCGACGGAATCGCCAGGTCCACGCCCTTCAGGTTGTTGCCGCTGGCCCCGCGCAGGTGCAGGGTCATCTTCGGGTTCGGCTTGTGCCGGCGCGCCGGAATCTCGATCGCGCGCTTGCCCGACAGGTACTGGCCGGTCAGCGAGCGCGGTGCCTCCAGGATGTCCTGCAGGGTGCCCTGGCCGACGATCTCGCCGCCATGCACGCCCGCGCCCGGACCAATGTCCAGCACATAGTCGGCCAGGCGGATCGCATCCTCGTCATGCTCGACCACGATCACCGTGTTGCCGAGGTCGCGCAGGCGGGTGAGGGTGCCGAGCAGGCGCTCGTTGTCGCGCTGGTGCAGGCCGATCGACGGTTCGTCGAGCACGTACATCACGCCGACCAGGCCGGCGCCGATCTGGCTGGCCAGGCGGATGCGCTGTGCCTCGCCACCGGACAGGGTGTCGGCCTTGCGCTCCAGGGTCAGGTAATCCAGGCCGACATCGACCAGGAAGCCGAGGCGTTCACCGATTTCCTTGACGATCTTCGAGGCGATCTCGCCACGCCAGCCGGGCAGGCTCAGCTCGCTGAAGAACTTCAGCGCCTCGTCGATCGGCAGCACCACCAGGTCCGGCAGCGGGCGGTCGGCCACGAACACGTTGCGTGCAGCCTTGTTCAGGCGCGCGCCATGGCATTCCGGGCACGGCTGTTCGCTGATGTACTTGGACAGCTCCTCGCGCACCGCTGGCGACTCGGTTTCCTTGTAGCGGCGTTCGAGGTTGGGAATGATGCCCTCGAAGCGGTGCTTGCGCTGGGTGCGGCCACCGGCTTCGGTGAAGTAGGTGAAGGTGATCGCTTCATCGCCACTGCCGTACAGCACGGCCTGCTGCACGTTCTGCGGCAACGAGTTCCACGTCGCGTCGACGTCGAACCTGTAGTGCTTGGCCAGCGAGGCGATCAGCTGGAAGTAGTAGGCATTGCGGCGGTCCCAGCCGCGCACCGCACCGGCGGCCAGCGACAGCTCGGGGTGCACCACCACGCGCGAAGGGTCGAAGAATTCGGCCATGCCCAGGCCATCGCAGCCGGGGCAGGCGCCCATCGGTGCGTTGAACGAGAACAGGCGCGGTTCCAGTTCCGGCAGCGAGTAATCGCAGACCGGGCAGGAGTACTTGGAGGAGAACAGGGTCGGCGCGGTTTCGGTGTTGTCCAGGCTCTGCACCGAGGCCATGCCGTCGCCCAGCTTCAACGCGGTTTCGAAGCTCTCGGCCAGGCGTTGCTTGATGTCCTCGCGCGGGCGGAAGCGGTCGATCACCGCCTCGATGGTGTGCTTCTGGCGCAGCGCCAGCGGCGGCACCGCGTCGATTTCGTGCAGCTCGCCGTCCACGCGCACGCGCACGAAACCCTGCGCACGCAGCTGGTCGAATACCTGCGCGTGCTCACCCTTGCGGTCGCGGATGACCGGGGCCAGCAGCATGTAGCGCTGTTCCGGATCCAGGGTCAGTACCTGGTCGACCATCTGGCTGACCGTCTGCGCTTCCAGCGGGTAACCGTGGTCCGGGCAGCGCGGGGTGCCGACGCGGGCGTACAGCAGGCGCAGGTAGTCGTAGATCTCGGTGATGGTGCCGACCGTCGAGCGCGGGTTGTGCGAGGTCGACTTCTGCTCGATCGAGATCGCCGGGGACAGGCCCTCGATGTGGTCCAGGTCCGGCTTTTCCATCACGCTCAGGAACTGGCGCGCATAGGCCGACAGCGACTCGACGTAGCGGCGCTGGCCCTCTGCATAGATGGTGTCGAACGCCAGCGAGGACTTGCCCGAACCGGACAGGCCGGTGATCACGATCAGTTTGTCGCGGGGCAGGTCGAGGTCGATGTTCTTGAGATTGTGCGTCCGCGCGCCGCGGATGCGGATGAAATCCATCGCCATGGGGGATCCGGTTGTGGGGGCGTTGGCTGGGTGCCGGGCCAGCAGGGAACGGCAATCGGTCAGCCTACCGAGGTGACCAGATGGGGGCAATGGGCGACAATGCCAGCCCGGTGTCTCACCTTGTGAGACAGGCCGACAGGCAGGGGTCAGATCCCTTTTCACAACGTGAAAAGGGATCTGACCCGTTCCGGCCGGGCGTTCCGGGTCGTTCAGGGGTTGACTTGACCCGCGCCCGCTGATCTGCGTACAATCCCGCTCCTGTCCGCCCTCGATGGCGGCAGCTCAGACCACAATAACTACAGAGGAAGGCCTGGTCATGTACGCAGTACTGGTCACCGGCGGTAAGCAATACCGCGTGGCGCAGGGCGAAAAGCTCCGCATTGAAAAGCTCGAAGTCGAAGTCGGCAGCGAGATCAAGTTTGACAACATCCTGATGCTGGGTGACAGCGACGGCGTGAAGCTGGGCGATGCGCTGAAGGGCGCTGCCGTCACCGCCAAGGTCCTGTCCCAGGGGCGTGCTGACAAGGTCCGGATCATCAAGTTCCGTCGCCGCAAGCACCACATGAAGCGTCAGGGTCACCGTCAGTACTACACCGAAATCGAGATCACCGGCATCGCCGGCTAAGTATCAGGAGAAGCAGTCATGGCACATAAAAAGGGCGTAGGCTCCTCGCGCAACGGTCGCGACTCCAACCCGAAGTACCTGGGCGTCAAGATCTTCGGCGGCCAGGCCATCGAAGCCGGCAACATCATCGTGCGTCAGCGCGGCACCCAGTTCCACCCGGGTTCGGGCGTTGGCCTGGGCCGTGACCACACCCTGTTCGCCCTCGTGGACGGCAAGGTGGAGTTCTCGGTCAAGGGCGCCAAGAAGCGTCGTACCGTCAGCATCGTCTCGGCCGACGCCTGATCCAGGCATCGCCGGCACCCATGTCTCGGCATGGCTGTGCTGGATGAAGAGCACGCTGCATGGAGAGCCCCGCTTCGGCGGGGCTTTTCGTTAGAGTGAACGCAAGACCGGCCAGGCCGGGTTGCCGGCCCGTGGCCGGCATGACATTCAAGGTGGCGGCCGCCAGGTCGCGCCCATCGCAGGCATCGAAACAATGAAACTGGTAGACGAAGCAGAAATCGAAGTGTTCGCCGGCAACGGCGGCAACGGCTGCATTGGCTTCCGTCGCGAGAAGTTCATTCCGCTCGGCGGCCCGGACGGCGGCGACGGCGGTGCGGGCGGCAGCGTGTACATCCGCGCCGACGAAAACCTGAACACCCTGGTCGACTTCCGCCATGACCGCATCTTCAAGGCGCAGCGCGGCGAGAACGGCATGGGCCGCCAGGCCTATGGCAAGGGCGGCGAAGACCTGACCATCACCGTGCCGGTCGGCACCGTCGTGATCAACGTGGCCACCGATGAAGTCATCGGCGACCTGACCCAGCACAACGACCGTCTGCTGGTGGCCCAGGGTGGCCGCGGCGGTCTCGGCAACATGCACTTCAAGAGCTCGACCAACCGCTCGCCGCGCCAGGCGCTGCCGGGCGAGCCGGGCGAAGAGCGCACGCTGAAGCTGGAGCTGAAGCTGCTGGCCGACGTCGGCCTGCTGGGCTTCCCCAACGCCGGCAAGAGCACCCTGATCCGCGCCGTTTCCGCGGCGACGCCGAAGGTGGCTGATTACCCGTTCACCACGCTGTACCCGAACCTGGGTGTGGTGAAGGTGGAAAACTACCGCAGCTTCGTGATCGCCGATATTCCGGGCCTGATCGAAGGCGCGGCGGATGGCGCCGGCCTCGGTGCGCAGTTCCTGCGCCACCTGCAGCGCACCCGCCTGCTGCTGCACCTGGTGGACATCTCGCCGATGGAAGGTGGCGTGGAAGGTATTTCGCCGGTGGAGCAGGTGCGTGCGATCGAGCGCGAGCTGGAGAAGCATGATCCGGAGCTGCTGAACAAGCCGCGCTGGCTGGTGCTGAACAAGGCCGACCTGATGTTCGAGGACGAGGCGCAGGCAGCAGCCGAGCAGATCGTCGCTGAGCTGGGCTGGAAGGAGCCGTGGTTCCTGGTCTCCGCGCTGGGCCGCGAAGGTACCTTCCCGATCATGAGTCGGATCATGGCCTTCTTCGATCGCCAGAAGGAAGATGAGCTGGAAGCCCGCAACGCGCAGTGATGCCGTTGTGGTTCCATGCGGAAAACCCGGCTTCGGCCGGGTTTTTTGTTTGGTAGTGCCGGCCGCTGGCCGGCAATCCCGGTGAACTGCCGGCCAGCGGCCGGCACTACCGGTCGTGCGGACCCCGGGGATCGCACGGAATCGCAGGCAACAAAAAACCCGGCCGAGGCCGGGCTTTTGTCTGCAGCCCAACCCCGAAGGGCAGGGCGGCAACGCCGGATCAGGCGGCCTTGAGGGCCTTGATGCGGTCGTTCAGGCGGCTCTTATGGCGAGCAGCCTTGTTCTTGTGGATCAGGCCACGCGCGCTGAAGCGATCCAGGATCGGCTGGGCAACGGCGAAGGCGGCTTCGGCGCCGGCGGCATCGTTGGCGTCCAGCGCCTTGATCACTTTCTTGACAGCGGTGCGCAGCATCGAGCGCTGAGCCACGTTGCGCGCGTTGCGCACGACGGTCTGCTTGGCGCGCTTCTTGGCGGACTTGATATTGGCCACGGTGGTGGTTTCCTGAAAAAATCGGTGTTATGGGAACAGCAAGCTAGCTAGTATGATGGCCCGAGAAATGCACGTCAAGTCGATTGTCAAGAGGGACGCTGAGTGAGTTCACCGAAGATGTTGCGGGGCCTGCTGTCGTTCAGCAGCATGACCATGGTCTCGCGGGTTCTCGGACTTGTCCGGGATCAGGTGATCACTACCACGTTCGGCACCAATGCGGTTACCGATGCGTTCTGGGTTGCCTTCAGGATACCGAATTTCCTGCGCCGGTTGTTTGCGGAGGGGTCCTTCTCCACGGCCTTCGTGCCGGTGTTCACCGAGGTGAAGGAGACCCGCAGCCACGCCGAACTGCGCGAACTGATGGCCCGGACCGCCGGCACCCTGGGCGGGGTGCTGATGCTGGTCACCGCGCTGGCGCTGATCTTCGCGCCGCAGCTGGCGGTCGCATTCTCAAGTGGTGCTGATACCGACCCGGTCAAGCAGACCCTGCTGGTCGACCTGTTCCGCCTGACCTTCCCGTTCCTGCTGTTCGTCTCGCTGACCGCGCTGGCCGGCGGTGCGCTGAACAGCTTCCAGCGCTTCGCGATGCCGGCGCTGACCCCAGTCATCCTCAACCTGTGCATGATCGCCGGTGCGCTGTGGTTGGCGCCGCGGCTGGGTGGCACTCCAGAGAAGCAGATCCTGGCGCTGGGCTGGGCGGTGCTGGCTGCCGGCCTCCTGCAGCTGCTGTTCCAGCTGCCCTCGCTGAAAGGCATCAACCTGCTGACCCTGCCGCGCTGGGGCTGGAGCCATCCGGGCGTGCGCAAGGTGCTGACGCTGATGGTGCCGACCCTGTTCGGTTCCTCGGTGGCGCAGATCAATCTGCTGCTGGATACCCTCATCGCCGCCAAGCTGACCGACGGCTCGCAGTCGTGGTTGTCACTGGCTGACCGCTTCCTGGAGTTGCCGCTGGGTGTATTCGGCGTGGCGCTGGGCACGGTGATCCTGCCGGCGCTGGCCCGCCACCATGTCAGCACCGACCGTGAAGGCTTCTCGCGCTCGCTGGACTGGGGCCTGCGCATGACCCTGCTGATCTCGGTACCGGCCATGCTGGGCTTGGTGTTGCTGGCCGAGCCGCTGATCGCCACCCTGTTCCAGTACCGCCAGTTCACCGCCTTCGATACCCGCATGACCGCGCTGTCGGTGTACGGCCTGAGCTTCGGCCTGCCGGCATTCGCCCTGCTCAAGGTGGTGCTGCCGGCCTTCTACGCCCGCCAGGACACCAAGACCCCGGTGCGCGCCGGTGTGGCCGCACTGGTGGCCAACATGGTGTTCAACTTCGCCCTGCTGGCCGTGCTGTATCACGTGATGGTGCCGGACGAGCTGAAGGCACAGGGGGTGATGGCGGCCATCGGCAAGCAGCCGGGCCTGCATCTGGCACTGGGCATCGCCAGTGCGCTGTCCAGTTACCTGAACCTGGGCCTGCTCTGGTACTGGCTGGGCAAGACCGATGTCTACCAGCGCCTGCCGGGCTGGGGCGGCTATCTGGTGCGGCTGGGGGTGGCCTGCGTGGCCATGGTCGGTGTGCTGCTGGCCCTGCTGCACTGGGTTCCCGACTTCACCGGCATGGACAAATGGCACCGTATCGGTGGCCTGATGCTGCTGGTCGGCGGTGGCGGCGCGACCTACGCGGTGGCCATGCTGGCGATGGGCTTCCGCCCGCGCGACCTGCGCGGGCATTGATCGCGGCCCGTGGCGGCTATACTTCAGGGTTACACCATTGAAGCGGCGGCCCCGGTCGGGCCGGAACGAGAGTTGATGAGCAGGCTGTTCAGAAGCGTCGAGGGCGGGGAGCTGTTCCCCAACGGAAGCGTGGTCTGTATCGGTGCATTCGACGGCCTCCACCTGGGCCATCGTGCGCTGGTGCGCCATGCGGTTGCCCGCGCGCGCGCCTTGGGCGTGGCTGCGGTGGCCGTGGCGTTCGAACCGCTGCCGCGTGAATTCTTCGCCCAGGGCACGCCGCCGCCGCGGCTGACCCTGGCGCGCAGCAAGGTCGAGATCCTGCGCGAGCTGGGCGTCGATGCGATCGGCCTGCTGCGTTTCGATGCAGCGATGGCGGCGATGCCGGCCGAGACCTTCGTGCGCCAGTTGCTGGTGCACCGGCTGGGCGCCCGCGAAGTGTGGATCGGGCCGGAGTTCTGCTTCGGCAACCGTCGCCGTGGCGATCTGGCCCTGCTGCAGGAGATGGGCGCCGAACTGGGCTTCAGCGCCGGCGAGATCGAAGCGGTCGACCTGCATGGCGAGCGCATTTCCAGCACCCGCATCCGCCAGCTGTTGCAGGACGGTGATTTCACCCGTGCCGGCGATCTGCTCGGCCGTCCGTACGCGATCAGCGGGCGCGTGGTGCGCGGGCGCCAGCTCGGCCGTACGCTGGGCTTCCCCACCGCCAACCTGCGGTTCCCGAAGACCCCGGCGCTGTCGGGCATCTACGCGACCTGGGTGCACGGCGTGTTCGACCAGCCGTGGCCGTCGGTCTCCAGCTTCGGCACGCGGCCGACGGTGGAGGGCGTGGAACCGCTGCTGGAAGCCCACCTGTTCGATTTCCAGGGCGACCTGTACGGGCGCCACATCGACGTGGAGTTCGTCGCCAAGCTGCGCGACGAAGAGAAATTCAATGATCTGGCGGCCCTGACCGACCAGATGCACCGCGACGCCGAACAGGCGCGCGCCATCCTTTCCGAACATAGATTGCGAGCCACTGCGTGAGCCAGGACTACAAGACCACCCTGAACCTGCCAGCCACCGAATTCCCGATGCGCGGCGACCTGCCCAAGCGCGAGCCGGGCATTCTGGCGCAGTGGGAAGCGCAGGGGCTCTACCAGCAGCTGCGCGACAACGCCGCCGGCCGCCCGCTGTTCGTGCTGCATGATGGCCCGCCGTACGCCAACGGTCGTATCCACCTGGGCCACGCGGTCAACAAGATCCTGAAGGACATCATCGTCAAGTCGCGCTACCTGGCCGGCTTCGATGCGCCCTACGTGCCGGGCTGGGATTGCCATGGCCTGCCGATCGAGATCGCGGTCGAGAAGAAGTGGGGCAAGGTCGGTACCAAGCTCGACGCGGTTGAGTTCCGCCAGAAGTGCCGCGAATTCGCCGAAGAGCAGATCAACATCCAGCGCGTGGACTTCAAGCGCCTGGGCGTGACCGGCGACTGGGACAACCCGTACAAGACCCTGAGTTTCGATTTCGAAGCCAACGAGATCCGTGCGCTGGCCAAGGTCGTGGCCAATGGCCACCTGGTGCGTGGCGCCAAGCCGGTGTACTGGTGCTTCGACTGTGGCTCGGCGCTGGCCGAAGCCGAGATCGAATACCAGGAGAAGGAATCGCCGGCGATCGACGTGGCCTACGCCGCGCGTGATGCGCAGGCCATCGGCCAGGCATTCGGCGTGAGCGTGCCGGCCGACGTCGAAGTGGCGGTGCCGATCTGGACCACCACCCCGTGGACGCTGCCGGCCTCGCTGGCGGTATCGCTCGGTGCGGAGATCAACTACGTGCTGGCCGAGGGCCCGGCGCACAACGGCAAGCGCCGTTGGCTGGTGCTGGCCGCCGCGCTGGCCGAGCGTGCACTGCAGCGCTATGGCGTGGACGAGGTGGTGCTGCACGGTGAAACCACCGGCGCGGCGCTGGAAAACCAGCTGCTGGCGCACCCGTTCTATCCGGAGCGCGAGATCCTGGTGCTCAACGGCGACCACGTCTCCGACGAGGACGGTACCGGTGCGGTGCACACCGCCCCCGGCCACGGCCAGGAAGACTTCGTGGTCAGCCAGAAGTACGGCCTGCTGGACAAGTACAACGCCGGCCAGGTGACCCCGATCGACGGCCGTGGCGTGTATCTGGAATCGACCCCCCCGGCCGGTGACGTGGTGCTGGCCGGCCAGCACCTGTGGAAGGCGCAGGAAGCCATCGTCGGCGTGCTGCGCGACAACGGCGCGCTGCTGGCCTTCCACCCGATCCGCCACAGCTACCCGCACTGCTGGCGCCACAAGACGCCGGTGGTGTTCCGCGCCACCCCGCAGTGGTTCATCTCGATGGACAAGGCCAACCTGCGCCGCGATGCGCTGGCCGCCATCGACACCGTCGGCTGGTTCCCGACCTGGGGCAAGGCGCGCATCCAGAGCATGGTCGACGGTCGCCCGGACTGGACCATCTCGCGCCAGCGCACCTGGGGCGTGCCGATCGCACTGTTCACCCATCGCCAGACCGGCGAGATCCATCCGCGTTCGGTGGAGCTGATGCAGCAGGTCGCCGACCGCGTCGAAGCCGAGGGCATCGACGTGTGGTATTCGCTGGACGCCGCCGAACTGCTGGGTGCCGAAGCGGCCGACTACGAGAAGGTCACCGACATCCTCGACGTCTGGTTCGATTCGGGCGTGACCCATGAGGGCGTGCTCGCCGCGCGTGGCTTCGGCAAGCCGGCCGACCTGTACCTGGAAGGTTCCGACCAGCATCGCGGCTGGTTCCAGTCCTCGCTGCTGACTGGCGTAGCGATCGACAAGCGCGCGCCGTACAAGCAGTGCCTCACCCACGGCTTCACCGTGGACGAGCACGGCCGCAAGATGTCCAAGTCGCTGGGCAACGGCATCGAGCCGCAGGACATCATGAACAAGCTGGGCGCGGACATCCTGCGCCTGTGGATCGCCTCGGCCGACTACAGCAACGAGATGTCGCTGTCGCAGGAGATCCTCAAGCGCAATGCCGACGCCTACCGTCGCCTGCGCAACACCGCACGCTTCCTGCTCGGCAACCTGGATGGCTTCGATCCGGCCCAGCACCTGCAACCGCTCGACCAGATGGTCGCGCTGGACCGCTGGATCGTGCACCGCGCGTGGGAACTGCAGGAGAAGATCAAGGCGGCCTACGACGGCTACAACATGGCCGAGATCGTGCAGCTGCTGCTGAACTTCTGCAGCGTGGACCTGGGCTCGCTGTACCTGGACGTGACCAAGGACCGCCTGTACACGATGCCGACCGATTCGCACGGTCGCCGTTCGGCACAGAGCGCGATGTACCACATCGCCGAAGCGTTCACCCGCTGGGTGGCGCCGATCCTGACCTTCACCGCCGACGAGCTGTGGGGCTACCTGCCGGGCAAGCACGCCGGCCACGTGCTGTTCACCACCTGGTATGACGGTCTGGCGCCGCTGCCGGCGGATGCCCAGCTCAATGCCGCCGACTTCGACCAGCTGCTGGCCGTGCGCGAGCAGGTGGCCAAGGTGCTCGAACCGATGCGTGCCAACGGCGCGATCGGTGCCGCGCTGGAAGCGGAGATCACCATCGCCGCCAGCGAAGAGCAGGCAGCGCGCTGGCAGCCGCTGGCCGATGAACTGCGCTTCCTGTTCATCAGCGGCGACGTGCAGGTGCGCCCGGCGACCACCGACGAGGTGTTCGTCAGCGCCCAGCCGACCACCAAGGCCAAGTGCGTGCGCTGCTGGCACCACCGCGCCGACGTCGGCAGCAACGCCGACCATCCGGAACTGTGCGGCCGCTGCGTGAGCAACATCACCGGTGCCGGTGAAGTGCGGAGCTGGTTCTGATGGCCGCGCCCCGTCCGCATCCGAACGCCCTGGTCTGGCTGCTGCTGTCGGCGGCCATCATCGGCCTGGACCAGTGGTCCAAGGCCTGGGTGCTGTCGAGCCTGCCGGAGTTCCAGCCGGTGGTGGTCATCGACGGCTTCTGGAACTGGTACCGCACCTACAACACCGGAGCGGCGTTCAGTTTCCTGAGCGACGCCGGTGGCTGGCAGAAGTACTTCTTCACCGCGCTGGCGATCGCCATCAGTGGCCTGATGGCCTGGTGGCTGCGCGGCACTGCCCGTGGCAACTGGAAGGCCGCGGTGCCGTATGCGTTGATCATCGGCGGCGCCATTGGCAACGTGATCGACCGCCAGGTGCACGGCCATGTGGTCGATTTCATCCAGTGGTACGTGGGCAGCTATACCTGGCCCTCGTTCAACATCGCCGATTCGGCCATCGTGGTCGGTGCCATCGGCATCGCCCTGTTTGGGCTGTTCGACGGCAAGTCCGCCAAAAAGGCGGATAATGCCAACCCGAAACCGTAAGCCGGCCGCTGCCGGGAGATTGAACTGATGGATGTGCTGCTCGCCAACCCGCGTGGTTTCTGTGCCGGTGTCGATCGTGCGATCGAGATCGTCAAGCGCGCGATCGAAACGCTGGGCGCGCCCATCTACGTCCGCCATGAAGTGGTGCACAACCGCTTCGTGGTCGACGACCTGAAGCAGCGCGGCGCGATCTTCGTCGAAGAACTCGACGAAGTGCCGGACAACAACACGGTGATCTTCAGTGCGCATGGCGTGTCCCAGGCGGTGCGCCAGGAAGCCGAGCGCCGTGGCCTGAAGGTGTTCGACGCCACCTGCCCGCTGGTGACCAAGGTCCACTTCGAGGTCGCCCGCCACTGCCGTGCCGGCCGTGACGTGGTGCTGATCGGCCACGCCGGTCACCCGGAGGTGGAAGGCACCATGGGCCAGTGGAACCGCGAAGCCGGTACCGGCCAGATCTACCTGGTCGAGGACGTGGAGCAGGTCGCCACGCTGCACATCAACCAGCCGGAAAACTTCGCCTACACCACCCAGACCACGCTGTCGGTGGACGACACGCGCGGCATCATCGATGCGCTGCGCGAGCGTTTCCCGGCGATGCAGGGCCCGAAGAACGACGACATCTGCTACGCCACGCAGAACCGCCAGGACGCCGTGCGCGACCTGGCCAAGCGCTGCGACCTGGTGCTGGTGGTCGGTTCGCCGAACAGCTCGAACTCCAACCGTTTGAGCGAGCTGGCCCGTCGTGAAGGCGTGGAGTCGTATCTGATCGACGGCGCGCACGAGATCGACCCGCAGTGGGTGGCCGGCAAGCAGCATATCGGCGTGACCGCCGGCGCCTCGGCGCCGCAGGTGCTGGTCGATGGCGTGCTCGCGCGCCTGGCCGAGCTGGGCGCCACCGGCGTGGGCGAGCTGGACGGCGAGCCGGAATCGATGGTGTTCGCGCTGCCGAAGGAACTGCGCCTGCGCCTGGTCGACTGACCAGGCCTGTCCCTGGTGGGTGCGAACTGTACAAGAGGGGTGCGAACCGGCACAAGGTGGGTGCGAACCTTGGTTCGCACTGCGCAACGCGCCTGCATGCGCATCATCCGCTCCATATCTGGATGGATGCTACAACCATGGCCTTTGGTGACGGTGCTGCGCCTGCTACTGGTCTGGCAGCGGGGCCTCTTTCATGGCTGGAACTTGTCTGATGATGAAGACCCGTGCTCTCGCGCCGCTCACGGCTTGTTTAACAGGGTGATCATTTTGACGTGAATGTGGCGCACTGTGATGAGCGGTCGTATCGCCTGTATGACCCTGGAACCTCTCTGCGAGCATTCAGCGTTGTGGCCTCACGCCCCTAGCCCTTGCCCTTGGTGCCGGAAAGTTCGAAGACCCTCTCGTTTCAGGCGTGATCGGTTGCACGTAGCGGAGTCTTTAGGAGTTTTCCTATAGAGAGAAAAGATCCTTAGCGCCAGGATTTGAGTCGGATCGCTGGGATCCGGGGGACGGGGCTGGAATATGGTATGGAAATACCTGATTTTGATCTTTTCACTTATTTTTCCCGTCTACGCGAAGGCGCAATCCTACCCTGTAACTGGTTTGGGCCAGTGCGTAGACTTCATCTCCGCTGCATCCACAACACTTACCTCGCAGATCCAGGCTCATTCGGGCGTCAGGGCATATGGTCTCCCTCCCAGCTATGACCCGCTTACGGCGAAAATACTGGTTCCGCCTTACTCTTGTGATAGCTTTGATCTGCCTGGGCTCTACAAGACCGTAGGCTATCTCAGTCATGAGCTTGGTCATCACGTGGCTGGTATTCCCAATATTGATGCTCCGATTACCAGGGCGCAGTACGTTGAAAGAAATTGTGTGTGGGAGGCCAAGGCCGTTGTCAATAACGCGATCGTGAGTGATCAGATTCGAGGATTTTCGGAAGGAACCGTTGAGATTCCGCTGATTTCCGAGAATTCCGCTACGCTTTGGGGCATGTGGTCAAGTGGTGCTTCGCTTGTGGATATTGGCAAGGCATTCTGTGACAACAACCATGTCGCATCGGGGAAAACCTATACCAAGCAGCATGAGGACTACTACGATGCCAACTATCCTTGGTGAATTCGTGAGAGTGCCCCTGAAAGCACTACTCGTCTTGTCTGCGGTCATTCCCCTTGCAGCGGTTGCGGCGACACCTCCTTCTCAAATGTGGAGTGCCGCCTCAAGAGACTCCCAACTGGCAGCACTGGATTACATCGAGAGGCTGGAGGTGGCGCGAAGTGCTGGGCCGCAGGCCGCCGCTGATGCATTGGGTATTGGGAATGGCTTCCGCGCGAACTCCGCTTCGGCTTCCGGCATCGCTCGCAATTTCGGCGATATCGCGCTTCTGACCCAACTTGAAGAGCGATCCGGCCAGGTAACGATCGTCGTGAAGGCGTCGGGCGGATGCATCGAGCGGGATGTTGCCAAGGCTAGACTGCTCCTCGGAAAAATCGTATGGGCGCCGTTGGCCGATTCCCCCGCGCCGGTGTTTGGTTATGCACACTTCCAGGGCGGCTCCGCATCGACAGTGTTTTTTGATGCCACAGGCTCCAAGTGCTTGACCGGTGTGAGGATCGAAGATCCGACGAGATTGAAGGGGGCCATTGAGGCGGCTTACAAAGAAGGCGCATCAAACTAGACTTCCCTTCCGGGTGGCTTGCCAGGCTGACGATCGGTCTGGCAAGCACGTTCCCTGATGGATTTGCGTAGACAGTTCTTTCGCCCCATGACCTTTGGCCATGGGGCCGCGCACCACACAGGCCTAGCATCGGAGGATTCTCCGTTGTTGGAAGTTGCCCGATGAAGACCCGAGCCCTGGCGATGTCGTTGCTGTTCGCGCTGGCCGCCACGCCTGCGCTGGCGCAGACCTCGCCGCCAGCCGACGCTGCGGCTTCTGGATTGCTGCGCATCGACGTTGACGCGCGCGATCTGGCCCGGCGTATCTTCAAGGTGACCGCCACGGTGCCGGCCAAACCCGGCCCGCTGACCCTGCTGTACCCGCAGTGGATTCCCGGCAACCATTCGCCGACCGGCCCGATCGACAAGCTGGCTGGCCTGCGCGTCACTGCCAACGGCAAGCCGCTGGCCTGGCAGCGCGACCAGTACAACGTCTATGCGTTCAAGGTGGACGTGCCTGCGGGTGTGGCCGAGATCGTCGCCCACTTCGACTTCCTGTCCTCGCAGGGCGGCAGTCAGGGCCGGGTGGTGATGACCCCGGAGATGCTCAACCTGCAATGGAACGCTAATTCGCTGTACCCGGCCGGTGTCGATGCACGCCAGTTGCAGGCGCAGGCCAGCGTGACCCTGCCCAAGGGCTGGTCGTTTGCCACTGCTCTGGAAACCGTGCGCCGCGACGGCGACACGGTGGTGTTCAAGCCGATCTCCTATGACCATCTGGTCGATTCACCGTTGTTCGCCGGCGAACACTACCAGCGCATCGATCTCGACCCCGGCGCGAAGGTGCCGGTGCATCTCAACGTGTTCGCCGACGACGCCAAGTCGCTGAAGCCAAGCGAGGCGCAGATCACGATGCACCGCGCGCTGGTGCAGCAGGCCGACAAGCTTTACGGCGCGCGCCACTACAACCACTATGAGTTCCTGCTGGCATTGACCGACCGCCTCGGTGGCATCGGCCTGGAGCATCACCGTTCCAGCGAGAACAGCGCCGACCCGGGGTACTTCACCGAGTGGGACAACAACGCGTGGATGCGCGATCTGCTGCCGCACGAGTACACCCATTCCTGGAATGGCAAGTACCGTCGCGGCGCCGATCTGGCCACTGCCAACTTCAACACGCCGATGGGCGACAGCCTGCTCTGGGTCTACGAAGGCCAGACCCAGTTCTGGGGCTATATCCTCGCCGCGCGTTCGGGCGTGCAGACCAAGCAGACGATCCTCGACACGCTGGCCGGTGCCGTTGCGCGCTATGCCGAGGCAACGCCGGGTCGTGGTTGGCGTTCGGTGGAGGACACTACCCACGCACCGATCCTCAACATGCGCCGCCCGCTGCCCTACACCTCGATCACCCGTACCGAGGACTACTACGTCGAGGGCGCGCTGACCTGGTTGGAAGCGGACCAGATCATCCGTCAGGGCACCAAGGGCGCCAAGGGCCTGGACGATTTCGCCAAGGCCTTTTTCGGCGTGCGCGATGGCGATTGGGGCGAGCTGACTTACGATTTCGACGAAGTCGTGAAGACGCTGAACGGCGTCTATCCCTATGACTGGGCTACCTTCCTCAAGACCCGTATCTACGACACCAATCAGCCGGCGCCGACCAAAGGCATCGAGATGGCCGGTTACAAGCTGGTCTGGAAGGACACGCAGAACGGTTACGAGAAGGGTGTCGGCGATTCGCGCAAGTCGCTGGATCTCAGCTATTCGCTGGGCGTGTCGCTCGATAACGAGGGCACCGTCACCGCATCGGTATGGGATAGCGTGGGCTACAACGCCGGTCTCGTCGGCGGCGTGAAGGTCGTGGCGGTGAACGGCAAGGCCTACAGCGGCGAAGCGATCAAGGACGCGATCACCGCGGCGAAGTCCGCTCAGGCGCCGATCAGCCTGCTGGTAAAGCGCGGCGATACCTTCAACACCGTTGCCATCGACTATCACGGCGGCCTGCGTTTCCCCTGGCTGGAAAGCACCACGCCGGGCAAGGCCAACGGTCTCGATCGTCTGTTGGCACCGCGCACCAAGTAAACCTGCGTCTAATCTTATTACGAACAGGGTCGGACTTCACGGTCCGGCCCTGTTTCGTTTTTGCGACGGGCCCGCGATCCTTGCACTGCATGTGCGAGAAGGCGGTTGCGATGCATTAACCGTGTCGCTAAGCCCCGCCGTCACAGTTCAATGCGGCGCACCGTCAGGAGCGCCGCTCAAATCGTGCCCGTTGAAAAGGACCAACATGCGCATCGACATGATCCCTGTCGGCAAGAATCCGCCGGAGAGCCTGAACGTCATCATCGAGGTTCCCGTTGGCGGTGAGCCCGTAAAGTACGAATTCGACAAGGATTCCGGCGCCCTCTTCGTGGACCGCATTCTGCACACGCCGATGCGCTACCCGGCCAACTACGGCTTCGTGCCGCACACCCTCTCGCCCGATGGTGATCCGCTCGACGCGCTGGTCGTTGCCCGCTCGCCCTTCGTGCCCGGCGCCGTCGTGCGCGTGCGCCCGATCGCGGTGCTGAACCTCGAAGACGAGCACGGCGGCGACGAAAAGCTGGTCTGCGTGCCCGACGACAAGACGTTCCCGTACTATTCGGACGTGCAGGAAAAGGGCGACCTTCCGCCGATCGTGTTCAGCCAGATCGAGCACTTCTTCACGCACTACAAGGACCTTGAGGCCGAGAAGTGGGTGCGCGTCGGTACCTGGGGCGGCGCTGATGAAGCCCGCCAGATCGTCGTCGAGGCGATCGAGCGTTATGAGGCTGACAAGGCTGCCAAGGCCTGAGCCTGACAAGTTCACACCCCATGTGAAGGAAGGGCCGGCGGAGTGATCCGTCGGCCCTTTTTTGTGTGTTCGAAGTGGAGTTCCTCCCCTGTACGGGGAGGAACGGGATCAACTCACCACACGCCCACCGTTCACGCCGATGGTCTGGCCGGTGACATACTGGCTGCGTTCGTCGCAGAGCCAGGCGCAGGCGTTGGCGATGTCGTCGGGCTCACCCATGCGGCGAACCGGAATCGTCTGCAGCAGCACTTCGGTCGGGATCTGGAAGCGCTCGCGGTTGGCTTCGGACATGATCGTGCCCATTACCGAACCCGGCGGGATGTTGTTCACGGTAATGCCGTAAGGCCCGAATTCCTGCGCCATCGAACGGGTCATGGTCACCACCGCGCCCTTCGAGGACGAATAGGGGATCATGTTCACCGCGCCGGTCTGCGCGCTGGAGGAGGAGATGTTGACGATGCGGCCCCAGCCGGCGTTCTTCATGTCGGGCAGGCACACCTGCGTCATGATGAACAGGCCGCGCACGTTGACCGCGTAGATGAAGTCCCAGCGCTCGTCGGTCAGTTCCTCGAACGGAGTGAAGTCGGTGACGCCGGCATTGTTGACCAGGATCGAGACCGGGCCCAGCGCTTCACGCACCTGCTCCACGGCGGCCTTCACGGATTCGCGGTTGGATACGTCGGCCCCCAGCGCGATGGCGGTGCCGCCGCCTTCGCGGATGGCCTTAACGGTATCGGCGCAGCGTTCGGCGTCGAGGTCGAGCACGCCCACGGCCACCCCTTCTTTCGCCAGCCGCTTCGCGCAGGCCGCGCCGATGCCGGCGGCGGCGCCGGTGACGATGGCAACCTTGTAGGACATTGCATTCTCCCATGCGGCGCATGGTGCGCCTCGTTGGGGAATAGGGCTAAACGGAAATGGGGCTCGTCGGGAAGAGCAAGTTTGAACGGGAGTTCAAAATTTCGCAGTGGCGTCGTTGAGGGGGGAGATTTGAAAGGGTGCGGCTTGAGCTGCGGGAGGTTCTTTGATGAACGCCACCCTTTTCCGTCATCCCCGCGAAGGCGG
>DQIG01000440.1 GCA_003525885.1 Stenotrophomonas sp. | reverse complement strand
GGATTAAGTCGTTTGTGCACAAACGACTTAATCCCCTCCGTCCCCTTTTTCCATCCACTCAACCGAAGACGAACTTGCCCTTCATCATCGCGAAGTGGCCGGGGAAGGAGCAGAAGAAGGTGTAGTCGCCACCCTTCTGCAGACCCTGGGTGGAGAAGCGAACGCGCGTGGTCTCGCCGCCGCCGATCACCTTGGTGTGCGCCAGCACACGCTTGTCGGCCTTCGGCAGGTAGCTGTCGGCCAGGGTCATGCGCATGCCCGCCATCGCCACCGGCTGGTAATCGGCGGTACGAGTCAGCACCCAGTTGTGGCCCATCGCGGTAGCGGCCAGCTTGCCGGTGTGACGCAGGGTCAGGTCCACGGCGCTGCAGTCGGCGGCGACCTTGATCTCGCGGCTGCTGAAGCTCATCTGGTCGGTGCTGTCGATGCTCACCGCACACACCCGCGCCATCGCCGACGGTGCCAGCATCAGCACGCCCAGTCCCACTGCCACCACCCAAGCCTTCATCATTGTATCTCCTGCGGATTCAACCGCCATTCTAGGCAGGCCCCTGCGGCCCCGGCTGCGACCGTCTGTCGCACGCCCACTCCAGGGTTCCCGCGCATTCACTGCAATGGCATGCTCAGCCGATGCGGATCGACCTGTTGCTGCTGGATGTGGATGGGGTGCTGGTGCAGTACCAGCGCGCGCAGCGCGTGCTGCACCTGGCGCAGGCGCTGGCGGTTCCTGCTGCGGCGGTACAGGCGGCACTGTATGGCAGTGGACTGGAAGCGGCGCATGACAACGGCACGCTGGACGGCCCTTCCTATCTGGCGCGACTGGGAGCGCTGCTGGGCAGGCCCGTCGATGTACCCACCTGGATCGCCGCGCGCCAGGCCGCCAGCCATCCGCAGCAGTCGGTGCTGCAGCGACTGCAGGCCCTGCAACTGCCAATGGCGGTATTGACCAACAACGGCGCGCTGATGGTACAGGCGCTGCCCATCCTGCTGCCGGAACTGTTCCCTGCCCTGCAGGGCCGCGTGTTCTGCAGCGCAGATTTCAGCCTGCGCAAACCCGCATCGGAGGTCTTCCTGCGCACGCTTGAGGTACTCGGCGTGGCGCCTTCGCACACGCTGTTCGTCGATGACCTGTTCGCCAACGTGCGCGGCGCACGCGCCGCCGGCCTGCATGCGGAGACCGTGCGCGATGGCCGTGGATTGGGCAGGGTGTTGAAGCGTTACGCGGTGAGCTGATCGGGGTCAGAGCCCTTCCCGCAGGAGAGGGATCCGACCCCACCGCCATGGCTTCAGCGCGCGGCGATGAACGCAGCAATCGCTGCGCGCAGGCGCTTCAGGCCTTCGGCCACTTCTTCGTCGGTGATGTTCAGCGACGGCACGAAGCGCAGCACGTCCGGGCCGGCCTGCAGGGTCAGCAGGCCCTGCTCGGCAGCATGGTCGAGGATCGCCCCGGCCTGGCCAGCGAAGTCCTTGCTCAGCACCGCGCCCAGCATCAGACCGCGGCCACGCACGTCGCTGAACACGCCGAACTCGTCGTTGATGCGGGCGAAGCCATCGCGCAGCGCCTTGGACTGGCGGCTGACGTTGGCGGCGATCTCCGCCGAGGCCAGCTTGCGCAGTGCCACGCGGGCGACGGCAGCGGCCAGCGGGTTGCCACCAAAGGTGGTGCCGTGTGCGCCGAACTGCATGGTCTCGGCCACCTTCGGGCCGGCCAGCATCGCGCCGATCGGGAAGCCGCCGCCGAGTGCCTTGGCCAGGGTGACCATGTCCGGCACCACGTCGTCCTGCCAGTGCGCGAACAGCGTGCCGGTGCGGCCCATTCCGGCCTGGATCTCGTCCAGCACCAGCAGTGCGTTGTGCTGGTCGCACAGTTCGCGCACGCGCTTGAGGAAACCGGACTTGGCCGGCATCACGCCGCCCTCGCCCTGGATCGGCTCCAGCATCACCGCCGCCACGTCACCGGCGGCCATCGCGGTTTCCAGCTGCACTTCGTCGTTGAAATCGATGTAGCGGAAGCCACCGGGCAGCGGCTCGTAGCCTTCCTGGTACTTCGGTTGGGCAGTAGCGGTAACCGCGCCCATGGTGCGCCCATGGAAGCTGCCACGGAAGGTGATGATCACCCGCTTGTCGGCCGGGCGGCCCTGGCTGGAGGCCCACTTGCGGACCATCTTGATCGCCACTTCGTTGGCTTCGGCGCCGGAATTGCACAGGAACACGCGCTCGGCGAAGCGGCTGGCCTTCACCAGCTCCTCGGCCAGGTGCAGCGGCGGCGCGCTGTAGAACACGTTGCTGGTGTGCCAGAGCTTGCCGGCCTGCTCGACCAGCGCGGCCACCAGGTCCGGATCGTTGTGGCCCAGCCCGCAAACGGCGATGCCGGCGGCCAGGTCGATGAACTCACGGCCCTGGCTGTCCCACACGCGGGCACCCTGGCCTCGCTCCAGTACCACCTGACGGGGCTTGTAGACCGGCAGGTAATAGTGCGAAAGGGAGATCAGCGGATCGGTAGCGGCGGTCATGGCAGTCGGCAGGGTTCAGGAATCCCCATTCTCGCGCCGGAACCCCTGCGGCACAATGCGCCCATGCGACCGTTTTCCGCCCCCCAGCTGAACCCCGCCACCGAGACCGGCTGGCGCCGTCGGTGGTTCGACATCATCTACCGCCATGACTCGCGGCCCTCGCGCAATTTCGACCTGATCCTGGTGGTGGCGATCGTCGCCAGCATCCTGGTGGTGATGATCGACAGCGTGCAGCACCTGCATGCCGAGTGGGCCAACGGCCTGTACATCGTGGAATGGGCCTTCACGATCATCTTCACCGCCGAGTACCTGCTGCGGCTGGCGGTGGTCAAACGCCCGTTGCGTTACGCGGTGAGCATCTGGGGCATCATCGACCTGCTGTCGATCCTGCCCGCCTACCTGTCGCTGTTCATCCCCGGCGCGCAGAGCCTGCTGGTGGTGCGCGCGCTGCGCATCCTGCGCGTATTCCGCATCCTCAAGCTGACCCGCTACATCGAGGAAAGCGGCGTACTGATGACGTCGCTGTGGCGCAGCCGGCGCAAGGTGCTGGTGTTCCTGTTCACGGTGATCACCATCACCATCATCGCCGGTGCGCTGATGTACGTGATCGAGGGTCCCGAACACGGCTTCACCAGCATCCCGGCCAGCATGTACTGGGCGGTGGTGACCATGGCCACGGTCGGTTTCGGCGATATCGTGCCGCAGACCGTGCTCGGCCGCTTCGTCACCTCGGTGCTGATCCTGATCGGCTACAGCATCATCGCCGTGCCCACCGGCATCTACACCGCCGAACTGGCCAGCACCATGCGCGAAGCCGAGCAGGCCGCGCGCCGGGATGCACGCGGCTGCCCGCACTGCGGGCTGGAGGGGCATGAACCGGATGCACGCCACTGCCGCAAATGCGGTGGTGAACTGCCGGATGCATTCAGCCATTGAGGCAGATGCCGGCCAGCGGCCGGCACTACCGAAAGAAGGTGGCGTTGCCGGCCAGCGGCCGGGTGTTCGTCAGCGCCGGCGCAGCAGCTTCCATGCGCCCCAGCCGCCGGCGGCGAGCGCTGCCAGATAGCACGCCACCATCGTGCGCAGGCCAACCAGGGGTGCCGGACTGACGCCGCGATGCAGGCGCAGGTGCAGCGAGCTGTGACCACTGCCCAGGTCCACCGCCAGCTGCAGCGCCAGCGCGGCGCAGAACGCCAGCAGGGCGACCCCGAATCCCGTGCGCGGCCACATGGCCTGCGCGTTGGGGCGGCGCAGCAGCCAGGCCAGTGCCGTGGCTGCGGCCAGCGTCACCGCGATCCACATCAGCGGGGTGGCGGGAGACGCAGCGGCCACCGGCAGTGCACCGGTGGCCGCGATCACGGCAACGCGCTTACTTGCGGGTGCCGTCGAGCCAGTTCGGGCCCTTGTTGGTGAGGAAGAACACATAGACCACCAACGATACCGCGATCGTGGCGGTGACGTAGATGGCGAACCAGTCGACGTGGCCGGTCTTCAGCGCGCCCTGGTACAGCAGCGGGGCAGTGCCGCCGAACAGCGAGTTGGCCAGCGCATAGCCCAGGCCCACGCCGAGAGCGCGCACATGGGTGGGGAACAGTTCGGCCTTCACCACCGCGTTGATCGAGGTGTAGCCGGTGAGGATGACGAACGCCATGGCCAGGGTCAGGAAGGCCAGGGTGGCGTCATGCTGGTGCGGCAGCTGGGTGATCAGGTACCAGCTGTACAGCACGCCACCTACGCCGAAGAACACCAGCAGGGTCTTGCGGCCGATGATGTCCGACAGCCAGCCACCGACCGGCTGCAGCACCATCAGGAAGGCCAGCACGCCCAGGTTGATCAGGGTGCCGGTCATCGGGTCGTTACCGGCGAAGGCGCTCTGGATCATCTTCGGGCCGTTCACCGAGTAGGTGTAGAAGGCCACGGTGCCACCGGCGGTGATCAGGAAGCACAGCAGCAGCGGCCGCCACTGGTGCACGAACAGTTCGTACATCGAACCGGACTTCTGTGCCTTGCCCTCGCGAGCGGCTTCGATCGACGACTCCGACAGCGACTCGTCCATGCCCCGGCGCAGCCAGAACACCACCACCGCGGCGATGCCGCCGATGCCGAAGGCGATGCGCCAGCCCCATTCGGAAATCTCCGGCTTGCCCCAGAAGGTCAGCATCAGCAGCAGGGTCAGCTGGGCCAGCACATGGCCACCGACCAGGGTGACGTAGTGGAAGGAGGACAGGAAGCCGCGGCGGCCGGGAATGGCGGCCTCGGACATGTAGGTGGCGCTGGCGCCGTACTCGCCACCGGTGGCGAAGCCTTGCAGCAGGCGTGCGAACAGCAGGATGACCGCGGCCCAGATGCCGATGCTGGCGGCGGTGGGGGTGATGGCGATGAGGAACGAGCACAGCGCCATCAGCGTGACCGAAACGGTCAGCGCCAGGCGGCGGCCGTGGCGGTCGGCGAAGCGGCCGAAGAACCAGGCGCCGATCGGGCGCATCAGGAACGTTGCGGCGAAGATCGCCCACACGTACATCGTGGAGTTCTTGTCGTCCGGCGAGAAGAACTGCGATTCGAAGTACACGGCGAACACCGAGTACACGTAGACGTCATACCACTCTACCAGATTGCCGGCGGAGCCTTTGAGGGTGTTGGAGATCGACCGGCGCAGGGCGGCGCGGTCGTTCGCGGGTACGGCGGGTTGGGACGTGGTGCTCATCTGGGTGTGGATCCTCGATGCGGCGCTTCCTTGCGGGAAATATCGGGTACCCGGCGCGCGAAGGGCGCCGCGGTCAGCCTCCTAGGTACTGCATCCCACGTCAACGCCGGGTGCCGGGGGCTGGCAGGGCATGGGGACCGCACAGGGTGCAGCAGGCCCGCCCGCCGGGCCATAACTAAATCGTCGTACGCGCGGCCGGACCGTCGCGGCGGGGCGGTGGCCGTGGGTCGCAAACCGGAGTGATTTCCCTCGGGCGAACGCTCTAGAATCGGCTTTCCCCCGCCTGCTGGTGCGTCATGTCGGCTCCTCTCTCTTCGTCTGCGGCTGCCCCCCGGGGTGGCCTTGTCGCGCTGGCACTGCTGCTGGTCTACGTGGTCTGGGGCTCGACCTACCTGGGCATCGCCAAGGCCCTGCACGGCGGCGCGCTGCCGCTGACGATGGTCTCCGGCAGCCGGTTCATCATTGCCGGCGGGGTGATGTTCGCGGCGCTGCGGCTGTTCTGGAAGATGCCGAACCCGACCCTGCGGCAGTGGCGCAACCTGGTGGTGATGGGCGTGACCATGCTGGTGCTGGGCAACGGCATGGTGGTACTGGCCGAGCGCGAGGTGTCTTCGGGCCTGGCCGCTACCGCGGTGGCCTCGGTGCCGCTGTGGATGGCGCTGTTTTCGGCGCTGCGCGGGCAGCATGCCAGCCGTGGTGAGTGGCTGGGCATCGCCATCGGCTTCCTGGGCGTGGTCTGGCTCAACGCAGGCAGCAGCCTGACCGCCTCGCCGACCGGGCTGGTGCTGCTGCTGATCGCGCCGATCGGCTGGGCGTTCGGTTCGGTGTGGGCGCGCGGGCTGGACCTGCCGGGCCCGTTCATGACCGCGGCCGGGCAGATGATCTGCGGTGGCGTGCTGCTGGTGTTGATCGGCCTGGCGGTCGGCGAGCGCCCGACCACGCTGCCGGACACCGGCGGCCTGCTGGCGATGGCCTACCTGTGCGTGTTCGGCTCCATCGTCGCGTTCACCGCCTACGTGTGGCTGCTGCAGAACGTGCGCCCGGCGCTGGCCGGCAGCTATGCGTACGTCAATCCGGTGATCGCGGTGCTGCTCGGCGCGCTGCTCAACGGTGAACGATTCGGCTGGCGCGACCTGCTGGCGATGGCGGTGATTCTTCTGGGTGTGGTGGTACTGACAATGGCAAGGACGAGAAAGAAGTGAGCATGGACGAGAAAGAACAACGCCGTGGCCTGCTGGTCACTGCTTCCACCTTCGTGATCTGGGGCCTGGTGCCGGTGTACTGGCACCTGCTCAACGAGGTGCCCTCGTTCCAGATCATCGCCCACCGCATCATCTGGAGCACCGTGATGGTGCTGGGCTGGCTGTTGATCAGCTCGCGCCTGGGCTGGTGGCAGAAGATCGCCGCGCAGCCGCGCGCGCTGCCGATCCTGCTGGTGTCGAGCCTGACCATCGCCTTCAACTGGGGCCTGTACATCTGGGCGATCAATGCCGGCCACGTCATCGAGACCAGCCTGGGCTACTTCATCAACCCGCTGGTGAACGTGTTGCTGGGCGTGCTGGTGCTGAAGGAGCGGCTGCGCCGCCTGCAGTGGGTCGCGGTGGCGATGGCGGCGGTGGGCGTGGCCTGGCTGACCATCGACGCCGGCACGCCGCCGTGGATCGCGCTGGGCCTTGCCTGTTCGTTCGGCCTGTATGGCCTGTTGCGCAAGCTGGTCTCGGTCGATCCGGTGGCCGGGCTGGGCGTGGAAAGCATGTACCTGTTCCTGCCGGCGCTGGCTTTCGCGATCTGGGCGGAAAACGGCCATGGTGGTGCGTTCTTCCATGGCTGGGGCTGGCGCAACGACCTGCTGCTGATCTTCGGCGGCGCGATCACCGCCGTGCCGCTGATCGGCTTCGCCTACGGCGTGAAGCGCATTCCGCTGTCGCTTGTCGGCATCCTGCAGTACATCGCGCCGAGCCTGCAGCTGCTGCTGGGCGTGTTCTTCTTCCACGAAGCGTTCGACACCGCCAAGGCGATCGGCTTCGCCGCGATCTGGGCCGGCCTGGTGCTGTTCGTCGGCGACAACATCCGCACGATGCGCGCCAAGCGGTAACGACCCCAGCCTTCTCGCAAAAAAGAACGGCGCCCCGAGGGGCGCCGTTCTGCTTCCATCCACGGCCAGGAGAGAGGGATGGCCGTAGCGGGAACGCGGTTGCAGGCTTAGAAGCGCTGCTGGTACTTCATGTACATGAAGCGGCCGATGTCGAAGCCACCGTAGTAGGTGAAGCTGCTGTTCGGCTGGCTGTACATGATCGGACCCTGGTGGTTGAACACGTTGTTCACGCCCAGCGACACGGTGCCATCCCACGGCAGGCTGTAACGCACCTGCAGGTCGTGGAAGGTGTTGGAGCCCACCTTGTTGGTCGGCGACGCGCTGGTGTACGACGAGTTGAAGCCCGGCATGTTGCACTCGTCCATGTACGAGCACTTCTCCTTCATGCTGGAGTAGTAGCGCGCGGTCCAGCCGATGCCGAGGTCGCCGTACTGCCAATCCAGGTTGAAGGTGGAGCGCACGCGGAAGTCGCCCGCCCAACCGGTACGCTGTTCCACCGGGGTGGTGGCGGCGCTGTCGTTGCGCTGCTCCAGGTAGTCGGTGTAGGTGGTGTTCCAGTTGACGGCGAACTTGCCGAACGCGGTTTCCGGCAGGCGGTAACGCACGTTGATGTCATAGCCGGCGGTTTCGCGGTAGCCCGCGTTGACCAGCGAGCGGTCCAGCGAGGTGACCTGGCCGTTGCTGCCACGGGTGAAGCGGCCGCAGGCGGCATCCGAACCCTGCACGTAGCACTGTTCCAGGATGTTGGTGGCCGACTCACCGACGATGGCGTTGTCGATGCGGATCTTCCACCAGTCCAGGCTGACGTCCAGGCCCTGCACGAAGTCCGGGCTGTAGACCAGGCCCACGGTCCAGGTCTTGGCGGTTTCCGGCTTCAGGTTCGGGTTGGAGCCCGAGCTGAAATCGGTGGTGGCCTGCTGGCCGGGCTTTGTGGCCACGCTGCCATCGCTGTTGAGCTGGCGGAAGTTGGCCGGCACCTTCAGCGCCTGGCAACGGGCAGCAACGGTCGGGCTGGTGGCGGCGGTACCGAAGGAGGTATCGCACGGGTCGGTGAACGAGTCGCGGCTGCTGACGGTGCCGCCGTACAGGTCATCCACGGTCGGCGCACGGAAGCCGGTGCCGTAGGTGGCGCGCACCAGCAGGCTGTCGATCGGCTTCCACTTCAGGCCGAACTTGCTGTTGGTGGTGGAACCGAAGTTGTTGTAGTCCGAGTAGCGACCGGCCACGTCCAGCGACAGTTCGCGGGCGAACGGCAGGTCGGCCAGCAGCGGCACCTGCAACTCCAGGTAGACCTCGTTGAGCGAGTAGTTGCCGCGGGTCGGCTGGCCGCTGGTGCCGGCGATCTCGCCCTTCTGCACCATCATGTCCGGCGTGTAGCTGGCCTCCTCGCTGCGGTGCTCGAAGCCCATCGCGGCCAGGATGTCGCCGGCCGGCAGGGTGAACAGCGAGCCGGAGATATTGCCGCTGGCGACCTTGGTGGTGCTCTGCATCTTGTCGACGAAGCGGGTGAACAGGTAGTCCTGCACGTCCTGGTTGCTCAGCGAGCCCGGGCCGGTGTAACCCATCGGGGCGGCCGGGTTCCACGGCACGCAGCCGGCGATCACCGCGCCCGGCGCACCGCAACGGGCCACGTTGCCGTCCATGAAGGACGGGCCGACGGCCAGGTTGACGTGCGGCTGGTACATGCTGCCGGTACCGATGCGCTCGCCTTCGTTGCGGTTGTACATGTAGTTGACGTTCCAGTCCCAGTACCGCGAACCGGTTTCGAAGCTGCCTTCCAGGCCAATGCTGGCGCGCTTGGTTTCCAGGTTGTTCTCGGTGCCGCGCGGCAGTTCCTCGGTGCGGTGCGCGAACAGCGCGTCCTGGCCCCACAGGTTGAACGCGCTGTCCTTGGACAGGGCGGCACGGCTGCCATTGCGGGCCTGTGCGGCGCTGACCGAGTACGGGTAGCCGGCCAGGTGCTTGGTCGACTCGCGCTTGCTGTACAGCGCGTCGGCGACGATGCGCAGGTTGTCGGTGATCGAGAAGCCACCGTTGGCGAACACCGAGGTGCGCTCCAGGCCGGTCAGCAGGCTCATGTTCGACTTGGTGTTGGCACCATCGGTCGGATCCGGCGCATGGAAGTTGCCGGCCTTGCTCGGGTCGCCGCCCGGGCCCACGGTCAGGTTCTTGCCACCGACGGTGACGTAGCCCCACGGGGTGTTGCCATTGAGGCCATCGTTCGGGTGGCGCGGGCCGTTGGTGTAACGGCTGAACTCGCGGTCCTTGCCCAGCACCTCGTCTTCCTTGGTGCGCTCGGCGCCCACGCTGAACCAGCCGCGCTCGAAGGTCTTGCCGAAGGTCGCGCTGTATGCGCGCTTCTGGCCGTCACCCTGGCCGTACTGGCCGACATAGACGCTGGCTTCGCCACCATCGAAATTCTTGCGGGTGATGATGTTGACCACGCCGGCGATGGCATCGGAGCCGTACAGCGCGGAGGCGCCGTCGGTCAGCACTTCCACGCGCTCGACGATGGACGACGGGATCGAGGCCAGGTCGGAGTAGCCGCCGGCGCTGACGCCCATGCGGCGGCCGTCGATCAGCACCAGGCTGCGTTCCGGGCCCAGGTTGCGCAGGCTGACGTACATGCCGCCGAAATCGCGCGAAGAAGTCAGCGACGAGGCGCGGCTCATGCTCGGCGCACCGGCGGCAGGAATGTCCTGCAGGATGTCGGCGACGTTGACGTAACCCTTCTTCTCGATCTCGGCGCGGTTGAGCGCGACCACCGGCTGTGCGGTTTCGACACTGGCCTGGCGGATGCGCGAGCCGGTGATTTCGATGCGGTCGAGGTTGGTCGGGGTATCGCCGGCGCTCTGTGCGAAGGCGGGGGTGGCGCAGCTGGCGGCCAGCGCGATGACGATCGCGTTGCGCAGCGGATTGGTTTTCAGGGACATCCGTGAAATCTCGTGTTTCAGTAAAAACAAGCGCCCGTTCTATGGGCGCGTGGGGTGCTGCAAACCAACGTGGGGGGCGCGATTCTAGAATGTTTCCATTCGTAACTGTTTGTCTCGACGCCGCTGGAAGTGCGCGAAAATGAATCGCAACCAACAATCCACAGATGCGCTGTGCGCAGCGTCACGTGCGCTGCGTTTGCGATGGGCAGAGGCATCGATAGCGGCACGAAACCGGCACGCTTGAGTGGGTGCGACAACACGCCGCAGTGCGCACCAGCACGCAGGTGCTTATCCGTTGCGATGCATCCATCTGCATGAAATGCTCATCGCGCTGTCATCGAAAGTAGGGGACGAAGGAATGATCCAGCTCGAAGAAGCACGCCGTCGCGTGGAGGCTGCACTTGCCAGCGACGATGAGCCGGTTGCCATCACGCACGAGCATGAGGTGGTCGAAGGCTGGCTGTTCTGCTTCCAGTCGTTGCGCTACCTGCAATCCGGCGAGATATCGGATGCGCTGGTGGGCAATGGACCGATCTTCGTCGACAGGCATACGGGTGAGCAGCACGCGCTGGGCACGGCGTACGCGCCGGAGGAGGTTCTTCGCCAGCATCTGGCCCTGCGGAGCGCGCCAACCGATGGCGCGGCGGTGGATTTCTGAGTCCAGGAACAAAAAAAGGGACGGAGCCTTCGCTCCGTCCCCCTGCGTGATGCGCAGTCCACCGCTGCGTGATGCTCAGGTTTCGCGCAACGCCGTGGTGATCGGCAACCGGGCCGCGCGCAGCGCCGGGAACAGGCCACCGACCAGGCCGATGCCCAGCGCCCATTTCAGGCCGGTCCACAGCAGCTCCGGCGACACATGGAACTTGAACACCACCGCGCTGAAGTTGCTGCCGATGGTGGACACGCTGTAGCCATTGAACAGCAGCCACGCCACCGCACAGCCGAGCAGCCCACCGAGCAGCGCCAGCAGCATCGTCTCCAGCATCACCGCGGTCACCACCGGCAGGCCGCGGAAGCCGATCGCACGCATGGTGGCGATTTCGCGCGCACGCGTGGCCACTGCCGCATACATGGTGTTGAGCGCACCGAACACTGCACCCACCGCCATGATGGTGCCGATCACCTTGCCGAGGATGTCGATCAGCTTGGTCAGCCCGCCGCCCTGCTTGCTGTAGTAGACGCGGGTGGTTTCCACGTCCAGCTTCAGGCGCGGGTCGGCGGCGACGGCGGCCTTGAACTGCTCGAAGCCGGCCTTGCCATCGGTGCGCACGCTGATCGACTGCCAGGCACTGCGCTGGTAGGTGGTGGCCAGGGTATCGGCGTCGGTCCACAGTTCCGAATCATGCGCATCGCCGGTGGCGAACACGCCGACCACGGTCCAGGTCTGGTTGCCCAGGGTCAGCGTCTTGCCCACGTCCATGTCGCGGAACTGGCCCTTGGCGCCCTGGCCGACCACGATCTCGCGCAGGCCGGTGGCGAACTTGCGGCCCTCAACGATCTTGACCTTGTCATGCACGGCCCACGCCTGCGGGCCGACGCCGCGGAACTGCGCGTTGACGTCGGTGCCGTCGGACTTCGACACCAGGTTGACCACCTGTGACAGCTCCGGCGAAAGCAGCGGCCGGCCCTGCGCATCACGGCTGATACCGGGCAGGGTCGACAGCGTGGGAACCTGCTCGCGGGTGATCACCGAGTTGGTCTCGGCCTGCGAGCCACCGCGCAGCACGATGGCGGTGGTGTCATCGCCGGTGTTGTTGAGCGTGGCCTGGAAGCCTTCGCCCATCGCCAGCATCGCCACCAGCACCCCGACCACGCCGGCGATGCCGACCACGATCACCGATGACGCGCCCCAGCGCTGCGGCAGGCTGGCCACACCGATGCGGGTGGCGGCCAACGCCAGCCGTCCACCGCGGGTCAGCAGCAGCCACAGCGCCACCAGCACGGCCACGGCCAGCACGCCGATCCATGGCAGCCCGATCCACAGCATCAGGCCGACAGCCAGCAGCAGCACGGTCACCGCGTTACCCAGCCACTTCTTGAGTTTGCTCTTGAACATGTCAGTGTCCTCCTCAGCGGCCGGCCAGTGCGTCGACGATCTTCAGGCGCTTGGCACGCAGCGCGGGCAGCAGCCCGACGATGATGCCGATCACCACGATCAGGCCCAGCCCCATCAGCCAGGTCGGCGTCGGTACGTGCGGTGGCAGCATGCCCATGCTCTTTGGGCCGATCGCCGGCAGGATCAGCGCGGCCAGGCCCATGCCGATCAGGCCGCCCAGGCCGATCAGCAGCACCGACTCGACCATCACCAGGGTCAGCACGGTGCTGTCCTTGAAGCCCAGTGTCTTCAGCGTGGCCAGTTCCGGCACGCGCTCGCGCACCGCCTGCGCCATGGTGTTGCCGGTCAACAGCAGCAGGGTGAAGAACACCGCGCCCATGATCGAAGTGACGATCATGCCGATATCCGCGAACTGCTTGACGAAGGCCTGCTGGAACGCCGATTCGGTCTGGGTCTTGGTCTCGTGGTCGGAGTTGGCCGAGATTGCATCGATGGCCTGCGCCACCCGCGAGGAATGGTCCGGATTGTCCAGCGTCACCGTGTACCAGCTCACCTGGTTCTTGATGTAGTCGTTGGATTCGTCGAAGTACTTCCAGTTCATCATCAACTGGCGTTCTTCGTTGGCGGCCAGCGCGCGGTCCTTGGAACGGTAGATGCCCTTCAGTTCCAGCGGCCAGTCGTTGCTGCCGCCACGCGGGAAGATCGTGGCCTGCAACGGGATGGTGTCGCCGATCTTCCAGCCGAACTGCTTGGCCAGCGATTCGCCGACGATCGCGCCGGTGCGGGTCTGTTTCCAGTCTTCCAGCTGCGCCGGGTCGATCTGCAGCTCGCGGTAGACATCGAAGTAGTTGGGCGACACCGAGAAGTTCGGGAAGAAATTCTTCGGGTCCTGGTAGATGCCACCAAACCACATGCCATAGGCCACGTCGCGCACGCCCGCTACCTGGCGGATCTGGGTTTCCAGGCGGATCGGCAGCGACTGGGTGATTGACAGCCGCGAGGCCACCACCAGGCGGTTGGCGCCTTCCACGCTGCCGCCGGAGGAGAACGCCACGCGCACCGAATCGAGCATGCCGAACAGCAGGAACGCGGCCACCACCGACAGCAGGGTCAACAAGGTGCGCGTGCGGCTGCGGAACAGCTGCGCCCACACCAACGAGAAGTATTTCATCGCCGTGGCCTCCGTCAGTGGGCCAGCGGCGCGTCGGCCAGCTCGCCCTTGTCCAGGTGCACCGTGTGCGTGGCGTACTCGGCGGCCTTCGGGTCATGGGTGACCATGATGATGGTCTTGCCGTGCTCGCGGTTGAGCTGCTGCAGCAGGCCCAGGATCTCCTCGGCGGACTGGCGGTCGAGGTCGCCGGTCGGTTCGTCGCAGATCAGGAAGGTCGGGTCGGAGACGATCGCGCGGGCGATCGCCACGCGCTGCTGCTGGCCGCCGGACAGTTCATTCGGGCGGTGGCTGCGGCGGTCGGCCAGGCCGACCAGGGTCAGCGCGATCTCCGCATTGCGGCGGCGCTGCGCCGCACTGAGGTGGGTCAGCAGCAGTGGCAGCTCCACGTTCTTCTGCGCGGTCAGCATCGGCATCAGGTTGTAGAACTGGAAGACGAAGCCGACGTGGTGGCTGCGCCAGGTCGAGAGCTGGCCGCCGCTCATCTGGTCGATGCGCTCGCCTTCGATGCTGATTTCGCCGCCACTGGGGTTGTCCAGGCCGCCGATCAGGTTGAGCAGGGTGGTCTTGCCGGAACCGGACGGGCCCATCAGCGCGACAAAGTCGCCGCTGGCGATGTCCAGGTCGATGCCGTGCAGCACCTGCACTTTCTCGGGGCCACGCTGGTAGGTCTTGGTGATGTTGCGCAGTGAAACCAGGGTCGACATGGATGGTTCTCCACGGAAGGCGGGAAACGGGGAAGCCCACCCGCGATGGCCGCGGGCGTGCGTCGAGCGGTGCTGCCGGCGGCGCCCGCAGGCGCCAGGCCGTTACTGCGCTTGTTTCTGTTGCACCTTGGCGCCATCGCGCAGGGTGTCCGGCGGGTTCACCACCACCGATTCACCCGCGCTCACGCCCTTGAGGATCTGGCGGTCCTTGCCCATCGCCTGGCCGGCCTCGACCGTGCGCTGCTGCACGCGGCTCTCGTCACCCAGCACGAAGGCCACCGAGGCACCCTCACGCTGCACCACGGCGCCGCCTGGCACGCGCACGCCCTGCGGCTTGGTCGCCGCCTGCGGCTGCGCCTGTTCCAGGAAGCTGACGCGCACGCCCATCTCCGGCACGATGCGCGGGTCCTTCACCTTCAGCGCCACGCGTACCTTCACCGTCGCCTTGCCGCGGTCGGCGGTGGGGATGATGGCGATCACTTCGCCCGGAATTTTCCACTCCGGGTAGGCGTTGAGCGTGGCTTCCACCGGCATCTTCGGCTGCACGCGGCCGATGAAGGCCTCGCCGACCTCGACTTCGATCTCCAGCGAGTCCATGTCGACGATGGTGCCGATGCCGGTACGGGTGAAGCCGCCACCCGCCGACAGCGGCGAGACGATTTCGCCCGGTTGCGCCGCCTTGGCGGTGACCACGCCGGAGAACGGTGCGCGCACCACGTTGTTGTCCACGCCGAGGTCGGCGATGGCCAGCTGGTCGTGGGCGACCTTGACGTTTCGCTGCGCGGTATCCAGCTGCGCACGCAGGCTGTCGCGCTGGGCCACGGCCTGGTCGTACTGCGAGCGCGAGACCAGTTGCTGGCCGACGAGTGCCTGCAGGCGGCTGGCTTCGGCGGCGGCCTGCTTCTGCTGTGCCTCCAGCCCGGCCACCTGGCTGCGCGCGGCCTGCAGCTGCGAGGCATACAGGCTGCGCTGCGCGTCGGCATCGATCGGGTCCAGCGTGGCCATCACCTGGCCGGCCTCGACCCGCATGCCTTCCTCGATCATCACTTCGCGCACCTTGCCAGTGATCTTGGCCGAGACCGTGGCCATGCGCCGGGCCACCACATAGCCGCTGGCGTCGAGCACCGAACTGCTGGCGCTGCCCTGCTGGATGGCTACCGCGGGGGCGGTTTCCACCTCCACGGCGGGGCTGCGGCCAAACAGCGCGAAGGCGCCGGCGGCCAGCAGCAGCGCAATCACGATGATCGCGATCCACAGCCAGCGGCG
>DQIG01000381.1:5126-5666 GCA_003525885.1 Stenotrophomonas sp. | reverse complement strand
GCAGGCCCTGGATACGGCGGTACGCGAGCACACGCCGGCGCAGCCTGTGGCACCGGCTGCGCCTGCACCGGCCACGCCTGCTGCGGCACCCGCGCCCGCGACTGCGCGCGAACCCGATGCCGCCGCCGCGCCCGGTGGCCAGCGCATCGTCGTGGTCGAACCCTTCGGCAACGGCAGCAGCAACCGCACACTGCGTCATGGCACCAGTGGCGAGGATGCCTACCGCGAACTGAAGATCCATCACCCGAACACCAACGCCGAGGCCGTGCGTACCGGCAATGCCGCCAAGGCTGACCGCCCGTCGGCAATGGTCGAGGGCGAGCTGGAAACGGTGCGGACCCGTGGTGATCGCAACGGCATTCCGCTGGTGCACAAGGATCTGATCCTGAGTACTTCGCGCGGCGACCGGGAAGTGATGATTCCCAATCCGGTCGCGGGCTACGTGCAGGTCAACAACGACAAGTGGAACTCCATCAGCATCTGGAGCCATCCGGCCGGGCATCCGCAGCGTGAACTTGTCGGGCAGGTGCTGCACGGTGC
>DQIG01000381.1:0-4981 GCA_003525885.1 Stenotrophomonas sp. | reverse complement strand
TCGGGCAGGTGCTGCACGGTGCGCGTGGAACCACCCCCTACAAGACCGGTGATTTCGTCGAGTACGGCGCGCCGTTGATCCGCCAGTCCGATGCCGGTACCCCGGGTGCCGTGCACGCGCATATCGAGCTCGAGCCCGATCAGTACCGCAGGTTCCTGGGTGACATGCTCAATGACCGCATCACCCTGGGCGGCAAGGTGCAGGCGCATGGGCCAGAGGCCGCGCAGGCCGCACGCAGTGCACAGCAGGCGCCGATGGCCGACGGCGTGCTGAAGCAGGGCGAGCGGGGCGATGAGGTCAAGGCCTTGCAGGGCAAGCTGGCGGCGCTGGGCTATGCCGGGGCCGATGGCAAGCCGCTGCACGCCGATGGCGTGTATGGCAAGGACACGCTCGCAGCGGTCAAGCAGTTCCAGGCCAACAACGGCCTGGACGACGATGGCAAAGCGGGCCGCAAGACCCTGGCGCAGGTCGATGCCCCCAACGCGGTGAAGGCCGGTACCCCGCCGGTGGCACCGGCCCGGGCCGAACCCGCAGCGCCGGCCAGCATGCGCGACGCCGGGCACGCCGACAACGCGCGCTTCGATCAGGCGCTGGGCAAACTGCAGGCGCTGGAGCAGCAGCGTGCCCAGGCCGGGCTGAAGCCGCTGTTCGACAACCCGCAGGAGGCCGAGCGTGCGGCCGGCCAGTTGGCCTACGAAAGCAAGGTGTCCGGCATGCGCCAGATCGACCACGTTGTGGCCCGTCCCGACGGCACCGGCCTGTTCGCGGTGCAGGGCGAGCTGGGTGATCCGGCGGCGCAGCGGACCTTCGTCGACCGCCAGCAGGCGGTATCGCACTCGGTCGAGGCCAGCAGCCGGCAAAGCGAAGCGCTGGACAGCCAGTTCAACCAGCGTGCACAGGAACAGCAGCAGGAACAGGTGCGCAACCGCGGGTTGTAAGCCACGCGGCGTCCCGGGGCCGGTCGAGCGGCCCCGGAGCCACCCGCCGCCATTCAGCCGTCCGGTGTAAACTATTGATCTCACTGGCAATGCCAGTCTCCACGATCAACACCCCGATGACGTCCGCCACCGCCCGTTACGCCGATTCCCTGCGCCTGTCCGTTGCCCCGATGATGGACTGGACCGACCGCCATTGCCGCGTGTTCCATCGCGTGCTGGCGCCGGGTGTGCGCCTGTACACGGAAATGGTGCACGCCAATGCGGTCATCCACGGTGACCGCGAGCGCCTGCTCGGCTTCGACCGCAGCGAGCAGCCGCTGGCGCTGCAGCTGGGGGGCAGCGATCCCGCGCTGCTGGCGCAGGCTGCGCGCATCGCCGCCGAGTGGGGCTACGACGAGGTCAACCTCAACTGCGGCTGCCCGTCCGACCGCGTGCAGGCCGGGCGCTTCGGCGCCTGTCTGATGCGCGAGCCGGTACTGGTGGCCGAGTGCGTGGCGGCGATGGCCGACGCGGTCGAGATCCCGGTGACGGTGAAGTGCCGCCTGGGCGTGGACGAGGACAACGACTACGACGTGTTCGCCGCCTTCGTCGACCGCCAGGTTGCCGCCGGTGCCGCGATGGTGGTGGTGCATGCGCGCAACGCGTGGCTGAAGGGCCTGTCGCCGAAGGAGAACCGCGAGGTTCCACCGCTGAAGTACGACTGGGCCTACCGCCTGAAGCAGGAGCGCCCGGCGCTGCCGGTGGTGCTCAACGGCGGCCTGGCCAGCATCGAGGCGGTGCAGGCGCAGGCCGCGCACGTCGATGGCGTGATGCTGGGCCGCGCGGCCTACCACGATCCCTACCTGCTGCATCAGCTGGAGGCGCTGCACACCGGTGCCCCGCTGCAGGCCCGCGGTGACCTGCTGCGCGCGCTGCGCCCGTACGTGGAAGCGCGCCTGGGCGAAGGCCTGGCGCTGAAGCACATCACTCGCCACCTGCTCGGCCTGTTCCATGGCCAGCCCGGTGGCCGCGCGTTCCGCCAGGTGCTGAGCGAGGGCGCACACCGCCCGGGTGCCGATTGGAGCCTCGTCGAGCAGGCGCTGGCGGTGACCGAACGCGACGCCGATCGCGTCGCAGCGTGACCTCCGTCACATTCCTGACTTGACACAGCGCGGCAATTGGTCCCGAATGTTCACCTAGCTGAACATCGTGGGGCCGCGGCCGGAAAAGTTCAGACCGGATTCACTGCCCCAAACCAAGAATTTGCAAAGGAATTGTAAAGCGCCGGGCCCCGAACCCGGCATCCGGATTTACGACTTTTGAACGAATCGCCGTGCTCGGCTAGGATCGCATCGATGTCTTCCGCTCCCCTCCATTGCCGCATTGCCCTGGCCACCTGCGTTGTGCTGGCGGCTGCGCCGCTGTCGTCGGCGCTGGCTCAGCAGCCGCCGCGTGGCGAGCAGGGGCGTGCAGAGATGATGGAGCGGGGCGAGCGCGGCAACCGTGGCGACGAGCGTTCGCTGTCCGATGCCGTGCGCCGTGTGCAGCGCACCACGGGTGGCCACATTCTCGGTGCCGAGCGCGTGCCGTTCGATGGTCGTGATATCAACCGGGTGAAGTACATGGACGACCGGGGCCGGGTCCGCTACATGGACGACCCCGCCCCGTCGCGTTCACAGCCGCGCACCCCGCGGTCGGATATGTCATCACTACGCGGCGATAACCCCTGAACAGGGATAGTTGTCGCTATCAACCCGTACCCCACAGGCCTCCGGGCCACACCCAGGACACTAGGGAGAGTTCATGCGTATCCTTCTGGTCGAAGACGAAGCCCCGCTGCGTGAGACCCTGGCAGCCCGGCTCAAGCGCGAAGGCTTTGCCGTCGATGCTGCGCAGGACGGCGAGGAAGGCCTCTACATGGGGCGCGAAGTTCCGTTCGATGTCGGCATCATCGACCTCGGCCTGCCCAAGATGTCGGGCATGGAGCTGATCAAGGCCCTGCGTGACGAAGGCAAGAAGTTCCCGGTGCTGATCCTGACCGCGCGTTCGAGCTGGCAGGACAAGGTCGAGGGCCTGAAGCAGGGCGCCGACGATTACCTGGTCAAGCCGTTCCACGTCGAAGAGCTGCTGGCCCGCGTCAACGCGCTGCTGCGCCGCGCCGCCGGCTGGAGCAAGCCGACCCTGGAATGCGGCCCGGTCGCGCTGGACCTCGCCGCCCAGACCGTCAGCGTGGCCGGCAGCAATGTCGACCTGACCAGCTACGAGTACAAGGTGCTGGAGTACCTGATGATGCATGCCGGTGAACTGGTCTCCAAGGCCGACCTCACCGAGCACATCTACCAGCAGGACTTCGACCGCGACTCGAACGTGCTGGAAGTGTTCATCGGCCGCCTGCGCAAGAAGCTGGACCCGGATGGCGAACTGAAGCCGATCGAGACCGTGCGCGGTCGCGGCTATCGTTTCGCGATCCCGCGCAACGAGGGCTGAGCCGGCTCACCCTGGCGATAACACGATGTCCGGCCGTCTGTGGTTCTTCCGACGCTGGCGGCCGCGCTCACTGCAGGCGCGCCAGATGCTCGCCGCGTCCGTGGGCCTGGTTGCGTTCCTGGCCCTGGCCGGTTACGCGCTCGACGCCGCCTTCGCCGATACGGCGAAGGCGAACCTGCGTGAGCGCCTGAAGAACTACGCCACCTCCTACGCGGCCGGCATCGACTTCACCCGCGACCGCTCGCTGTACATCCGCGAGCAGCCGCCGGATTCGCGCTTCGATGTACCGGGCAGTGGCCTCTACCTGCAGGTGGTGATGCCGCACGGCAAGGGCAATTCGATGTCCGCCGAAGGCCCGATGCTGCCCACTGTGGGCGGCGGCCTGCTGGCGCCGCGCCAGGAAGTGTTCGAAGGCCCGCTGCCGATGATCCAGATCGATGGCAGCCAGGGCTCGGTGTACCGCTACGGCCTGGGCCTGGTGTGGGGCGCCGACGCCGACCCCGCCACCGAATTCCCCTACACCATCTATGTGATGGAAGACTCGCGCGCGCTGGGTGCGCAGCTGCGCGTGTTCCGTGGCCGTGTCTGGTTCTACCTGGGCGGCATCGGCCTGATCCTGCTGCTGCTGCAGACCGTCATCCTGCAGTGGAGCCTGCGCCCGCTGCGCCGCGTGATCACCGAGCTGACCAAGGTGCAGCGCGGCGAGACCGAGCGCATGAGCGAGCGCCACCCGCGCGAGCTGGAACCGCTGACCGACAGCATCAACGCCTTCATCGAAAGCGAGCGCGAGAACCTCGAGCGCCAGCGCAATACCCTGGCCGACCTGGCGCACAGCCTGAAGACGCCGATCGCGGTGCTGCGCACGCAGATGGACAGCGGCGCCGGCGACAATGCGCTGCGCGAGGAGCTGGACGTGCAGCTGCAACGCATGAACAACCTGGTCTCGTACCAGCTGGCGCGCGCCGCCTCGTCGGGCCACAAGCTGTTCTCTGCGCCGCTGCCGATCGAGTCCAATGCCGAGGAAATCGTGCGTGGCCTGGAAAAGGTCTACGCCTCCAAGGGCGTGCTGTGCGAATTCGATATCGACCCGGCGGCACGCTTCCACGGCGAGCCGGGCGACCTGCAGGAACTGCTCGGCAACCTGCTGGAGAACGCCTTCAAGTGGGCCAACCGTCGCGTGCTGCTGACCGCGCAGCCGCTGCCGGCCCCGAACGCGCGCCGTGCCGGCCTGCTGCTGGCGGTGGACGACGATGGCCCGGGCATCGCCCCGGACGACATCGGCAAGGTGCTGCAGCGCGGCGTGCGTGGCGACGAGCGCGTGCAGGGCCACGGCATCGGCCTGTCGATCGTGCAGGACCTGATCAAGGATTACCGCGGCGAACTGACCGTAGGCCGTTCCGCCGAACTGGGCGGCGCCCGCTTCGAAGTGCGTTTGCCGCCGGGACCGTAGGCCGCGCGTTCCCGTCCGCCGGGCATCGCCTTACCCAACAACGCGTGCGCAATCCGGTAGTGCCGGCCGCTGGCCGGCAACCTCATGATCTTCGGCGGCATTACCTGGTTGCCGGCCAGCGGCCGGC
>DQIG01000345.1:356-9021 GCA_003525885.1 Stenotrophomonas sp. | reverse complement strand
AACTTCCCGATCCTGATGGCGGTGTGGAAACTGGCACCGGCGCTGGCCGCAGGCAATTGCGTGGTATTGAAGCCGGCCGAACAGACGCCGGCCTCGATCATGGTGCTGCTGGAACTGATACAGGACCTGATCCCTCCGGGTGTGCTCAATGTGGTGCAAGGCTTCGGCCTGGAAGCCGGCAAGCCGCTGGCCTCCAACAAGCGCATCGCCAAGATCGCCTTCACCGGCGAAACCACGACCGGCCGTCTGATCATGCAATACGCCTCGCAGAACCTGATTCCGGTGACGCTGGAGCTGGGTGGCAAGTCGCCCAATATCTTCTTTGCCGACGTGCTGGACAAGGACGATGACTTTTTCGACAAGGCGCTGGAAGGCTTCGCCATGTTTGCGCTGAACCAGGGCGAAGTCTGCACCTGCCCCTCGCGCGTGCTGGTGCAGGAGTCGATCTATGACCGTTTCATCGAACGGGCCCTGAAGCGCGTAGCTGCCATCAAGCAGGGCAATCCGCTCGACAAGGGCACCATGATCGGCGCGCAGGCTTCGCAAGAGCAATTGGAGAAAATCCTTTCCTATATCGACATCGGCAAGCAGGAAGGCGCCAAGGTGCTGGCCGGCGGCGGGCGCGAAGAGCTGAGCGGCGACCTGGGGGCCGGCTATTACGTCAAGCCCACCGTGTTCCAGGGCAATAACAAGATGCGCATCTTCCAGGAAGAAATTTTCGGCCCGGTGGTGTCGGTGACGACCTTCAAGGACGAAGAGGAAGCGCTGGCGATCGCCAACGACACGCTCTATGGCCTTGGCGCCGGCCTGTGGACGCGCGACGGCACCCGCGCTTTCCGCATGGGACGCGAGATCCAGGCCGGCCGCGTGTGGACCAACTGCTACCACCTGTATCCGGCGCACGCAGCGTTCGGCGGCTACAAGCAGTCCGGCATCGGCCGCGAGAACCACAAGATGATGCTCGACCATTACCAGCAAACCAAGAACCTGCTGGTGAGCTACAGTCCGAAGGCGCTGGGCTTCTTCTGAACCGGGCGGCATGCGGACGACGGTGCCGGGTCGTGGCAATGCGCTGCGGCCGGCGCCGTTTTTCATGGTGGAGAAAAGAACATGGAGATGCGAATGCAGGCACCGGAACGCGTAACCGCGACCGAGGCGACGATCGGGTTGCTGCGTGACTTGAAGCAGCGCCACGGCGAGCTGATTTTCTTCCAGTCCGGCGGCTGCTGCGACGGCAGCGCACCGATGTGTTATCCCGCCGGCGAGTTCACGCTGGGTGATACCGACGTGCATCTGGGCGAACTCGACGGCGTGCCGTTCTACATCGGCGCCGACCAGTACGAATATTGGAAGCACACCCAACTGATCATCGACGTGGTCAACGGCAACGGCGGCATGTTCTCGCTGGAGAACGGCAGCGGCAAGCGCTTCCTGACCCGCTCGCGGCTATTTACCGACGAGGAGTACGACGCCCTGCCGCAATTGGCCGGCCGCTGAACGGTTCAACCGCTTCGGGCCTTGATGCGCCGGTAGATGGTGTTGCGCGAGATGCCCAGCGATTTGGCTGCGGCGCTGACGTTGCCGGCATGCGTTTGCAGTGCACGCTCGATGGCGGACCATTCGTTGTCTTGCAATGACAATGAGGCCGATGCCACTGGCGCCGGCATTGAAATGGCCGGGGCGGGAAGGGCGCCGGCCTCGTCGAGGAAATCATCGGGCAAGTGCTGCAGCGTGATGCATTCTTCGCTGCCGGCCATGGCCAATGCGGTACGGATCAGGTTGCTCAGTTGGCGCAAGTTGCCCGGCCACCGATGGGACAGCAGCAGATGCCGTACTTCGGCAGCCAACTGCGGGGCTTGTCCGCCGGATTCACGTTCAAGGATGTGCCGGATAAGCTGCGCCAGATCGCTGCGCTCATGCAATGCCGGCAGGCGTACCTGCAAGCCGTTGATGCGGTAGTACAGGTCTTCGCGGAAGGCATGGCTGGCCGCCATTTCGCGCAAGGGGCGATTGGTGGCGCATACCAGCGCGAACTCCACCGGAATCAGGCGGTGGCTGCCCAGGGGCATCACCGCACGCTCCTGCAGCACGCGCAGCAGCTTGACTTGCAGCAGCAGCGGCATATCGCCGATCTCGTCGAGGAACAGGGTGCCGCCATGGGCGGCCTGGAACAGCCCGGGCTTGTCGGCATGGGCGCCGCTGAAGCTGCCCTTGCGGTGGCCGAAGAATTCGCTCTCCATCAGCTCGCCAGGAATGGCGCCGCAGTTGACCGGCACGAACGGGCCGGCCGCGCGGGCGCCCTGCGCGTGGATGGTGCGTGCGACCAGCTCCTTGCCCACCCCGGATTCACCGAGGATGTAGACCGGCGCCTGGCTGCGCGCGACCTTGCCGATGGTGGTGCGCAGCACGTCCATCGCCGGCGAATCGCCAAGCAGGCGTGCGCCCTGTTCGGCGGCGGGGCCGGGCACGGGGCGCTCGGTGTTGTTGAGTTCCAGCGCGTGCTTGACCAGGCCGCGCAGCACGGCGATATCCACCGGCTTGCTGACGAAGTCGAAGGCGCCGGCCTTCAGCGCTTCCACGGCCAGGTCCATGCTGCCGAAGGCGGTGATCATCGCTACCGGCGTGCGCGGATAGTGCTGCGCGATCTCGCTGACCAGCTCGATGCCATTGCCGTCCGGCAGGCGCATGTCGGTGATGCACAGGTCGTACGGATTGCTGGCCAGCAGTTCACGCGCTTCGGCAAGGTTGGCTGCCGTACTGATGCGCAGCCCCATGCGGCCGAGCGTCAGTACCAGCAGTTCGCGGATGTCGCGTTCGTCGTCGACGACGAGGGCGCTGCGGGTTTCGTTCATGGGCGTGAAAGATAAACGAGGGGGCTGGAAGCGACAAATGTTTGACGCACAGAATCGGGATCAGGTGGGCAACAACGTATGCGGGCCGGGCAACACCAGGCGGAAGCAGGAGCCACCGGCCGGAACCGGGATGTAGTCCAGCCGCGCCTGGTTGGCCCGGCACAGCTCGCGGGCGATGTACAGGCCCAGCCCGGTGCCGTGCTCGGAGGTGGTGAAGAAGGGTCGGAACAACTGCGCGGCCACACTCTCGGGAATACCGGGGCCACGATCCATCACGTCGATCACCGCACTGCGCTCGTGCTGGGCCACGCGCAGGCGCACCCGTGCCGGTTGCTGGCCGATGCGGCCGTACTTGAGCGCGTTGTGCACCAGCACGGTCAGCACCTGGTACAGGTGCTTGGTGTCGACCTGGGCCAGCACCGAGGTGTCGTTGATGATCGGCTCGATGCTGTCGGTCTCCAGCGTCTGCCCCTGCTTGTACTCCAGCACGAAGCGGCGCACGAACGCGGCCAGGTCGACATTCTCGGGCGTGGCGCGTTCGCGCCGGGCCAGGCCCAGCACGCTTTCGACGATGCCGTTGGTGCGCTGGCACTGCTGGCGGATGATCTGCAGCAGGCGGCGGTCGCTTTCGTTGAAGCCGGTCCCTTCTTCCAGCAGCTGCACCGCGTAGTTGATCGCGGCCAGCGGATTGCGGATCTCGTGGGCGAGGCTGGCCGAGAAGCGCCCCATCGCTGACAGCGTGAGCGACTCGGCGCGGCGCGAGACCACGCTGGAGTCGTCCAGGAACACCAGGGCCAGGTCGCTGCCGGCCAGCAGGCGCGCGAAGCGGGGCTGCACTTCAGGCTGGTCGGGGTTGAGCTGCAGCGGCAGTTCGTCCTGGGCCCAGCCGTTGCGCCAGCGCTGCAGGCGGCGGGCGAGTTCCGGCGCGGCGCTGGCCAGGTCCAGGCGGCCGCTTTCGCCGCTGCCGTCGCTGTCACCGAGCAGCATCGAGGCGGCCTCGTTGGCCAGGGTGACGCGGTTGTCGGCGTCGACCACCAGTACGCCGGTGCGCATGCGGCGGATGATCAGCTCGTTGATCTGGAACAGGTTGGCCACTTCGTCGCCGCGCTGGTTGGCCAGCTGCTGGTTGCGGCGCGCGCGGCTGCCGACCTGGTAACTGATGAAGGCCAGTGCCAGGTAGCTGGTGGCGAACATCGCCAGTTCGGCCAGAGTGCGGGTGGGGTCGCCGCCTTCCAGCAGCTTCCAGGTGTATTCCACGCCGGTAGCGAGGCTGGCGGCCAGCGCCAGGCCCAGCCCCAGGCTGAGCGGGAGCAGGGTGGCGGCGGCGGCGATGTTGAACAGCAGCGACATCGAGATGCCGGCGCTGGCGCCGGGCAGGGCATGCGACAGCAGGGTGGCGGCGACGATGTCCACCAGCACGCCACTGACCACGATCGGGCGCAGCCAGCGTTCGTTGCGGCCGATCGCCAGGGCCAGCAGCGACAGCAGCAGATAGATGGCCGCGACGGTATCGGCCAGGCGCGGGTGATGGGCCTCGCCGACCATGCCGGACAGGGGGCTGTAGAGCAGGCCGGCGATGACCGAGGCGATCAGCACCCGGTACAGCGCGAAGAAATACAGCTCACGCCGCGGAATCGATTCGATGCGGTCGATCAATGAAGCACTGGGTGACACGCCGGAACTCCCCTTCTGGCTGCCTGGGTCTGGACTCTGCGGCGGGCCTGCCTGGCGTCCCCTGAAGCCGGGCGGGTACGTCGCTTCGATGTGGCCCGCGGTGGAAGCCGTCGAACAGGCCCGACTCTACACACCTTGGTTGACCAGTATAGGGCCCCCGGCAAGGCGCCGCCGGAGCAGCCCGGATCGCGCATTTGGCCCGGGATGGATACCGGTGGCCAGCCGGACCCCGGGCGCAACTGCCTGAATGGCGGCGGAAATCTGGCCGGGTCTGGCGTTTTGTACAGACTTCTTTGCGCCTCGGCGCTGGCTCGGCCACAATAGTGGGCCCGCCGCGGTCCATGCCGGCGCCCCGCCGGGGCCCTGAGGAATTGCGTGCGGTCGTTCCTATTCCCACGGTGACGCATGAATTTCCACGAATACCAGTCAAAACAACTGCTTGCCGAGTACGGCATCCCGGTCCCGGCCGGCAAGGTCGCTGCGACCCCGGACGAAGCGGTTGCCGCTGCCAACTCCTTGGGCCAGGGCCCCTGGATGGTCAAGGCGCAGATCCACGCTGGCGGCCGCGGCAAGGCTGGCGGCGTCAAGTTCTGCAAGACCACCGACGACGTGAAGGCCGCTGCGGCCAAGATGCTCGGCACCAAGATGGCCACCTACCAGACCGCAGGCGTTGAACTGCCGGTCAACCTGGTGCTGGTGACCACCGCCGGCGAGATCGTCAAGGAACTGTACCTGTCGGTGCTGGTCGACCGTGGCACCAAGACCATCACCTACATCGCCTCTTCGGAAGGCGGCGTGGAAATCGAGCAGGTCGCTGCCGAGACCCCGGAGCTGATCCACTCGCTGAACGTCGACTTCGTCGAAGGCGTGCAGGGTTACCACGGCCGTGATTTCGGCTTCAAGCTGGGCCTGACCGCCAAGCAGGCCGGCCAGTTCGCCAGCATCATGGTGAACCTGTACCGCCTGTTCAACGAAAAGGACCTGGCCCTGGTTGAAATCAACCCGCTGGCCATCCTGGACGACGGCAACCTGTACGCGCTGGACGGCAAGTTCGACAGCGACGACAACGCCGCGTTCCGCCAGAAGGCCCTGGTCGCCATGCGCGACAAGACCCAGGAAGATCCGACCGAAGTGATCGCTTCGGAGCTGGACATCAACTACGTCACCATGGACGGCAACATCGGCTGCATGGTGAACGGCGCCGGCCTGGCCATGGCCACCATGGACGTCATCAAGCTCAACGGCGGCGAGCCGGCGAACTTCCTGGACGTGGGCGGCGGTGCCAACAAGCAGCGCGTCATCGAAGCGTTCAAGCTGATCCTGTCCTCGGACAAGGTTGAAGGCATCTTCGTCAACATCTTCGGCGGCATCGTCCGCTGCGACATGATTGCCGAAGGCATCATCGCCGCCGTGAAGGAAGTGGGCGTCAAGGTTCCGGTCGTGGTGCGCCTGGAAGGCACCAACGTGGAAGAAGGCAAGCAGCTGCTGCGTGACAGCGGCATGGCCATCATCCCGGCTGACAACATCAACGATGGCGCCAAGAAGATCGTTGAAGCTGTCAAGAACGCTGCCTGATTCGACACCAAGGAATTCCCATGTCTGTTTTGATTAACAAGAACACCAAGGTGATCGTGCAGGGCTTCACCGGCCAGCAGGGCACCTTCCACGCCACTCAGATGATCGAGTACGGCACCCAGGTTGTTGGCGGCGTGACCCCGGGCAAGGGTGGCACCACCCACATCGACCTGCCGGTCTTCAACACCGTTGCCGACGCCGTGCAGAGCACCGGCGCCAATGCTTCGGTCATCTACGTGCCGCCGCCGTACGCGGCCGACGCGATCCTGGAAGCCGCTGCTGCCGGCATCAAGGTCATCGTCTGCATCACCGAAGGCATCCCGGTGCTGGACATGCTGCGCGTCAAGAACGTGCTGACCCGTTCGCATCCGGACACCGTGCTGATCGGGCCGAACTGCCCGGGCGTCATCACCCCGGGTGAGTGCAAGATCGGCATCATGCCGGGCCACATCCACCAGCCGGGCAAGATCGGCATCGTGTCGCGTTCGGGCACCCTGACCTATGAAGCGGTCAAGCAGACCACCGAAGTCGGCCTGGGCCAGTCCACCTGCATCGGCATCGGTGGTGACCCGATCAACGGCCTGAACTTCGTCGACTGCCTGAAGCTGTTCAACGAAGATCCGCAGACCGAAGGCATCATCATGGTTGGCGAAATCGGCGGTGACGCTGAAGAAGCCGGCGCCGAGTACATCAAGAACCACGTGAAGAAGCCGGTCGTCGGTTTCATCGCCGGTGCGTCGGCTCCGGCCGGCAAGCGCATGGGCCACGCGGGCGCGATCGCCTCGGGCGGCAAGGGCACCGCGGAAGGCAAGTTCGCCGCGATGGAAGCCGCTGGCGTGGTGACCGTCCGTTCGCCGGGCGACCTGGGCGCTGCCATCGCCAAGCTGGTCAAATAAGATTGTTGCTGGCCCTCGGCCGGCACGATCTGTAGAGCCGGCCGCTGGCCGGCTGCTTGAAACAGAAAGGCCGCCTCCGGGCGGCCTTTCTGCGTCTGGCGTGGGGTCAGATCCCTTTTGCGCAGCAAAAGGGATCTGACCCCGGCGTTACAATGTGGGCATTGCAACCACAGGCTGGATTCCCATGGCTTCGATCCGCATCGCGATGGCGCAGTTCGACTTCCCGGTCGGCGACGTCGCCGGCAACACCGAGCGCATCATCGAGATGATCGGCCAGGCGCGCGACGAGTACGGCGCCGAGCTGGTGATGTTCCCCGAGCTGGCGGTGAGCGGCTACCCGCCGGAGGATCTGCTGCTGCGCCCGGGCTTCCTGTACGAGTGCGAGCAGGCGATGGCCCGCATCGCCACTGCCTGCCGTGGCATCACTGCCGTGGTCGGTTGGCCGCAGGCCGCCGGCGCGGTGGTCTACAACGCCGCCAGCGTGCTGCGTGACGGCCTGGTCGAGCAGACCTACCGCAAGCGCGAGCTGCCCAACTACGCGGTGTTCGACGAGCGCCGCTATTTCGATGTCGATCCGGACGGTGGCAGCTGCGTGTTCGAGGTCAATGGCATTCCGGTCGGCCTGTTGATCTGCGAGGACCTGTGGTTTGCCGAGCCGCTGGCCGACACCATGCGCGCCGGTGCGCAGCTGGTGGTGGTGCCGAATGCTTCGCCCTACGAGCGTGGCAAGCATGCCCAGCGCGACGCCGTGCTGGCTGCACGTACCCGCGAGAGCGGGGCGGCCATCGCCTACCTCAACGTGGTTGGCGGCCAGGACGCGCTGGTGTTCGACGGTGCTTCGGTGGTGGCGGACGGTGACGGCACGGTGCACCCGGCCGCCGCCGCCTTCGTCGACCAGTGGCTGGTGGTGGAGTACGACGGCGCCAGCCGCGGCTTCATGCCGCACGTATGGATGGACGACGGCGACGAGAGCATGGACGCGCTGGCCTGGCGTGCGGTGACCCGTGGCATCCAGGACTATTGCCGCAAGAACGGCTTCAAGAAGGTGTGGCTGGGCCTGTCCGGCGGCATCGACTCGGCGATCGTGCTGGCCATGGCGGTGGACGCGATGGGCGCGGAGAACGTGACCGCCGTGCGCCTGCCGTCGCGCTATACCGCCGGCCTGTCCAACGACCTGGCGGCCGAGCAGTGTCAGGCGCTGGGCGTGAAGCTGGAAGCAGTGTCGATCGAGCCGGCGTTCAAGGGCCTGATGGAGGCGTTGGCGCCGATGTTCGAAGGCACCGCGCCGGACGTGACCGAAGAGAACCTGCAGTCGCGCAGCCGTGGCGTGATCCTGATGGCGCTGGCCAACAAGTTCGGCGGCCTGCTGCTGACCACTGGCAACAAGAGCGAGTACGCCGTCGGCTACGCCACGATCTACGGCGACATGTGCGGTGGCTATGCGCCGCTGAAGGACCTGTACAAGACCGAGGTGTTCGGCCTGTCGAAGTGGCGCAACACCGTGGGCGGCGCACCGGTGATCCCGCCGGCGGTGATCAGCCGCCCGCCGTCGGCCGAACTGCGCGAGAACCAGCTCGACCAGGATTCGCTGCCGGCCTATGACGTGCTGGACGGCATCCTGTACCGCTACATCGACCAGGAGCAGTCGCGCGGGGAGATCGTGGCGGG
>DQIG01000345.1:0-193 GCA_003525885.1 Stenotrophomonas sp. | reverse complement strand
GGCGGCTGGCTACGACGCGGCCGTGGTCGATCGCGTGCTACGCCTGGTGCGCATCAGCGAGTGGAAGCGGCACCAGGCCGCGCCGGGGCCGAAGGTCTCGCGCCGTGCCTTCGGCCGCGAGCGCCGCTACCCGATCAGCAACGGTTACAAGGGCTGAGGCAGCGGTTGGAGGGGAGTGCCGGCCGCTGGCCGG
>DQIG01000346.1 GCA_003525885.1 Stenotrophomonas sp. | reverse complement strand
AAGCCCGCGGCCGCTGTCGGCTGCCGCCATCGTCAACGGCACGCGCGGTGCGGTGTTCATCAAGCGCCACCACCATAGTGTGCGCAGCGCGACCTGCCTGGAAGAAGAACACCACTTCATCGCCCATCTCGCCGCTGCCGGTGTGCCGGTGGTGCAGGTGCTGCCGGCGACCGATGGCCACACTGCGGTCGAACACGGGGAATGGACGTTTGAACTGCACGACGTCGGCGTGGGCGATGACCTGTATCGCGACGCGGTGTCGTGGTCGCTGCTGACCGATGTCGCGCAGGCCCGAGAAGCCGGACGCGCGCTCGCACAGCTGCACCGTGCCGCAGCCAGCTACCACGCGCCCCAGCGCAGCACCCATGTGCTGGTCGCGCGCGACGATCTGATCCGCGCCGACGATCCGATCGCGGCCATCAAGGCAGGTCTGCGCGAACGCCCCGGGCTGGCCCGCTATCTCGCGCGCATTCCGTGGGAAGCGCAGCTGCAGCGCGACGTACTGCCGTGGCATGCCGGCCTGGCCGAGCGTCTGCGCGATGAGCCACGGTTGTGGGCGCACAACGACTGGCATGTTTCCAACCTGCTGTGGCGCGACGGGCAGGTCAGTACCGTGCTGGATTTCGGCTTGGCTTCGCCCACCAGCGCGCTGTTCGACCTCGCCACGGCAATCGAGCGCAACGCGGTGGCGTGGCTGGAACTGGAGCGCGGCCGGGAGGCGGTGCGCATCGATATCGCGCTGGCGTTGCTCGACGGCTACCGCGAGGTGCTGCCGCTGTCGGCGGCACGCGTGCACCTGTTGGCCGACCTGCTGCCGATGGTGCATTTCGACTTCGCACTGTCCGAAGTGGAGTACTTCGAAGGTGTCACCGGCTCGACTGCGAATGCCGACGTGGCCTGGCAACCCTTCATGCTGGGCCATCCGGCGTGGTTCCACAGCCCGCCCGGAAAGGCGCTGCTGCAGGCCCTGCACGCGGCGGCGTGACTCGGTTGGCACACCGTCGGGGTCAGATCCCTTTCCTGCGGAAAGGGATCTGACCCCGACGCCTGAAGGGCGTCGGCTCGCAAATCCGTACCATTTGTAGTGAAATGGTCACCTGAAGCGGGGGTGCCTGGATCTGCCAGGCTGAGAGAGTCCCTTGGAACCTGATCCGGTTTGCACCGGCGTAGGGAGCTTTGAGCCGCAGCCACACCCCCATCATGGGCCGGTGCACCTGCGCGCCGTCGCTTCGTCTCCCTTGTTGTCCGAAGACGAACCGAATGAACCGCTGCCTGCGCCCCACCCTGCTCTCCCTCGCCCTCTGCGCCGCACTGCCGCTGCATGCCAGCGAGGCTGACGCTGCCACCGACGCGGCTGCCGCCGGCGCCGAACGCTCACCCACCGAACTGGCAGCGGTGCGCGTGCAGGCCGGCAAACCGAAGACTGACACTTCGCGCGTGAACGCCTTCGGTGGCGGCAGCTGGAAGGACACGCCGGCGTCGGTGAACGTGCTCGAGCGCGATTACCTCGACCGCCGCCAGGTGCGCTCACTGTCCGAGCTGGCCAGCAACGATGCCTCGCTGGGGGATGCCTATGCGCCGGTGGGCTACTACCAGAACATCGCCGTCCGCGGCTTCGCCCTGGACGCCGCCACCGGCTACCGCTTCAACGGCCTGTCGATCGCCGGCGAACAACGCCTGGCGTTGGAGAACGTACAGTCGGTGGAGATCCTCAAGGGTGAAGCCGGCCTGGCCGCAGGCGTGATGGCACCGGGCGGCATCATCAACTACATCGGCAAGCGCCCGGCCGAAGTGCGCACCGCCACGCTCGGTACCGATTCGGAAGGCTCGCGCTACGTCGCCGTCGATGTCGGCCACTGGATCACCCCGCGCTTCGGCCTGCGCCTGAATGCCGCTTGGGATTCCAGCAACTCCTATGTCGAGCACGCCGATGGCCGCCGCAACTTCTACTCGCTCGCCGCCGACTGGCTGATCGGCGAGCGCGGCAAGCTGGAGGTGGATGCCAACTACCAGACCAGCTCGCAGCGTTCGGTGTCCGGCTACCAGCTGCTGGGCGCACGCGAACTGCCGCGCGGCGTCGACCGCGAACACCTGCTCGGCTACCAGCCGTGGCAGCGCCAGGTGGATATCGCCAGCACCAATATCACCGCGCTGCACACCTACGATTTCAACGACGCCTGGCAGTCGCGCGTCTCGGTCGGCCACAGCCGCTCGGTGATCGATGACAACGTCGCCTTCGCCTACGGCTGCTACTACGCTGTGCAGTGCGCCGATGGCAGCGTACCGGGCAACTACTTCGCGCCCAACGGCGACTACGATGTCTACGACTATCGCAGCCCGGACGATACCCGCCGCAACCAGCAGGCCCGTGCCGAGCTGCGCGGCCAATTCGAGACCGGCAGCGTCGGCCATCAGCTGACCGTGGGTGCCGACTACTTCCGCCGCACCGTGGACAAGCGCCCGAGCGTCAACGAGTACGTCGGTACCAGCAACATCCACGACGCACAGGTGCCGGTGTTCGAGCCGTCGCCGAAGATGCCGGGGCCGTCCGCTCGGCGCCTGGACAGCCGCCAGACCGCGTTCTTCGCGTTGGACCGGATGAGCTTCGGTGATGACTGGCAGTGGCTGGCCGGTGGCCGCTTCGTGCGCCTCGATGAGCGTGCCTACGACAAGCGCGGGGTGCCGCAGCGGCACAGCCGCTTGTCGCGCTTCCTGCCGCAGACCGCCGTGGTGTGGAAGGCCACCGACCAGCTCAACGCCTATGCCAGCTATGTGCGCGGCATTTCGCTGGGCCAGGAGGCGCCGTTCTGGACCAGCAATGCCGACACCTTCCTGCCGTCGGTGCAGTCGCGCCAGCTGGAAGTGGGCGTGAAATACGTGCCGGTCGAGGCGCTGACGCTGGGTGCGGCCGTGTTCCGCATCTCGCAGCCGTACCAGTACGCCAAGCCCGACAACAGCGACGTCGGCTACACCTTCGTCGAGGAAGGCACACAGACCCACACCGGCCTGGAGCTGACTGCCAACGGGCAGCTGACCGATGCGCTGCAGATCGTGGCCAGCGCCAGCATGCTGCAGGCGCGCGCGCGCGACACCGGCACGCCGGCCTATGAAGGCCATCAGTTGGTGAATGTGCCGAAGGTGCGTGCCAGCGTGCATGTGGCCTACGCGCTGCCGTTCGTGCAGGGCCTGGATGTGACCGGCGGCTGGCGCTATGCCGGTGCCAACGTGGCACGCGCGGACGGTGGCGTGCGCGCACCGGACTATTCGGTGTTCGATGCCGGCCTGCGTTTCCAGCATCGCCTGCACGAGCGCGCAGTGACCTGGAACCTGTCGGTGGACAACGTGTTCAACCGCTTCTACTGGCGCGATACCGGCAGCAGCGGCGGTGACTACTACCTGTTCCCCGGCGCGCCGCGACAGGCCCGCCTGTCGGTGACGTTCGCGCTGTGAGCGGCGTGATGCTCGAGTGGAGCGCCGCGCTGTGCAGCATCCTCGGCGTCTGGCTGATGGCCCGGCGCCGGTTGGCAGCGTGGCCGGTAGGCCTGCTGTCGGTGACGCTGTACGGGCTGGTGTTCGCCGAGGCCAAGCTGTACTCGGACACGCTGTTGCAGGTGATCTTCGGCGGCTTCCTGGTCTACGGCTGGATCAACTGGCGCCAGCATGCCGCCGATGAAGGCAGCATCCGCATCGTGCCGCTGGCACGTGGCAAGCTGCTGCGCGATCTGGCCATCGGCGTGTGTGGTGGTGTGGCGCTGGGCGCGGCCATGCACAGCTTCACCGACGCCGCCCTGCCGTGGCTGGATGCCCTGCTGACCGGCCTGAGCCTGGTCGGCCAGTGGTGGCAGGCGCGCCGCCACGTGGCCTGCTGGTGGGTGTGGATTGCCGTGGACGTGGTCTACGTGGGTGCGTACCTGTTCAAGTCGCTGCACGTGACCGCCGCGCTGTACGTGTTCTTCCTCGGCCTGGCCGTGTTCGGCCTGCGCGCATGGAGCGCGGCCGCGCGCGAGCCACAAGGTGCACCCGCGCGTTGATGCGAAGGGCCGGGCGCTGGCCATCCACAGTAGAGCCACGCCATGCGTGGCTGAGGGGTCACCGCTGGGCCCATCCACGCATGGCGTGGATCTACTTCGGCTCCAGCACCAAGCCCAATCGCATCGGCTGGCGCATGTCGGCCGGCGGTGCCGCCTGCAACGGCGCGGCCTGGAGCGTCGCGCGCAGATCGGCGTCGACCTGGGGGTCACCCAGGCTGTCGAACTCCAGTTTCGAAATGCGGCCATCCGCCGCGATCCATACGCTCACTGGCAGTGGCGTCGGCGTATCCGGATGTGCCTGCAGCCATTCCAGCACGCGCTGCGCCTGCGGGTCCTGCTCCTGCTGCAGGCGCTGCTGCAGCTGGCCGCCCACTGCGGCGGCGTAGGCCATCCAGTGCGCAGGGGCTTCCTGTGCGGACACCGAGGCACTCCCCAGTGCCAATGCGCCGAACACTGCGGCCAGTGGCCGCCACCAGCGGCGCATGCCGGTCCTGTTCCCTGCCATGGCCATCACCTGCCTCCTGCGCTCTCATCCAACGCGCCATGGTCGGCGCCATAGATGACAGGCAGATGGCGGCCGGTGATGGCCCGGATCACTCGCCCAGGTCGGCCAGCACCTTGCGCGACGGCGCGAAGAAGGTCACGCCGGTGGTGGCGGTGGAGAAGTCGAGGATGCGGTCGTGCAGCGGCGCGGGATTGCCGATGAACATGCGCTCGAGCATCTTCTCGATGACCCACAGGCGGCGGGTGTAGCCGATGAAGTAGGTGCCGTACTCGCCACGGCCCGGGTTGGCGAACGGCATGTTGTCGCGCAGGATCTCGTGCTCGCCGTCGGCGTCCTCGATGGTGCACAGCGTCTTGTGCGACTTCTGGGCATCGGCCGGCGCATCGTCCAGCTCGATATTGTCGTGCTTGGTGCGGCCGATGATCGCTTCCTGCGCCTCGGTCTTCTGCGCACGCCAGGCATCGAGGTTGTGCAGGTATTTCTGCACCACCACGTAGCTGCCACCGGCATGTTCCGGGTCTTCCTCGCCCACGATGGTGGCCTCCGGCAGCGACAGCCCTTCCGGGTTGGCCGTGCCATCGACGAAGTCGAGCAGGTCGCGGCCATCGAAATAGCGGAAACCGGCCACGTCATCGACCGTTTCCACCGCATCGCCGAAGGCCATCAGCAGGTTGCGCTCGAACGCCACGATCAGGTCCATGGTGCGTGCGCGGATGTGGTACAGCAGGTCGCCCGGCGTGGACACGGCCGTGTGGGTCGCGCCCTTGATCTCGCGGAAGGGCTGGAGCTCGCGCGGCGGCGTGGTGCCGACCAGCGATTGCCATATGCGATGGCCGATGGCCACGTTGCAGGTGAAGGTGCGCTCGATCTCGCGGATGGCGGTGTTCTTGATCAGATCATCGGTGCTGGCCAGCACGTCGCGCGCCTTGGCGATCGACGCCTCGTCATCCTTCACCTTCAGCACCAGGAACGCCGCCGAATGGGTGAGCGGCGCGGTGATCTGCTGCGGCTCGTTGTCGAGGGTGTGGTTGAGGGCGGTGATCGGTGCGGGCTGGGAATTCACGGCAGTTCCTGCTGGCTTGAGACGGGCGCATCGCGTGGCGACGTGCCGGCGATCATAGCGGAACCGCCTGACCGGGGACGGAGCGGTTCTCGTTCCGTCCACCGGCAGAAGGCGCGAAGACGTCAGCCCACATCACTCCAGACCGCCAGTTCGTAGCCATCCAGATCGCGGAAGTGGAAGCGGCGGCCACCGGGGAACGCAAACGCCGCCTGCACCACCTCGCCACCGGCGGCGAGCACGCGCTGCTGGGCATCGGCAAGGTCCGCGCAGTAGAGAATCACCAACGGACCGCCCAGTGCGCGCACCGGCGCGTCGGCGGCGAATCCTCCTTTCAGGCGGCCGTCGTCGAACTCGGTGTAGGCCGGGCCATAGTCGGTGAAGTGCCAGCCGAACACCTCACCGTAGAAGCGTTTGCTGCGCGCGATGTCAGCGACGTTGAATTCGATGTTGTCGATGCGGCGTCCGGTATCGTGGGTTGTAGCGGGATTCATGGCGTAGCTCCGTGGTGGGAGCCCAGCGTCGATCAATGCGGCACGGTGGTCTTGAACGAAACGGCCATCATTGCCCCCATTCCAGGCGCAGTTCGCCGGCGGTCATGCCGGCCAGCTCGCGCGCCTCGCGGCTGAGGTGGGCCTGGTCGGCATAGCCGGCATCAGCGGCCAGCATCGCCAGCGAGTGCTGCGGCAGCGCGCGGCTGTGGCGAAGGAAACGTTGCAGGCGCAGGATCCGCTCCAGCGTCTTGGCGCCGTAGCCGAACTGTGACTGGCTGAAGCGCCGCAGGCTGCGCGGGCTCAGGCTCAGGCGTGCGGCCAGCTCATCCAGCGTGGCATCGCCTCGGGCAAGTGCCTGGAACAATGCATGCGCACGCTGCGCCGGGGTGTCGAGCGTGGCTGCTTCCATGTGCTGCTGCAGGCAGTGCGCCATCCGATGCAGGCGTTGCGCAGGCGCGGTATCGCCGATGGAGGCCGCAGCCTTCAGCGCCCACCTGCCTTTCAGATCCACCAGCGGCACGGCCTGGCCGATGATGTCGGCCAAGGGCAGGCCCAGCGCGGCCAACGCTTGTCCGGGGCGGAAACGTGCCCCCAACACCTGCGCACCGGGTGCCAGCGCCGGGTGCGCTGCAACGCGATCGGGGCCGACAACGAACAACGCACCGTCGCGCCAGAGGATATCCACGCAGCCATCGGGCAATACGGTGATGCGCCCATCGGTATCTGCAGGAAGCTGGCTCTGCCACAGATGGCCAAAGTGGCCGCGCAGTGGTGCAGGCGCCAGATGCTCCTGGTAGGCCCTGCCAGTACCTGCGAGGGAGGAAGAGTCGCCCATGCCGCATTGTGGCGTCACATTGCCCATAAAAGTGAAGCCCGGCGCGAGGCCGGGCTTCGGTTGGCGTGTGGGAGAGAGAGAGAGAGTCACACGCCAGCACAACACGCACTAACGACAGGCGTTTGTTACCAGGTGAAGCGCGGGCCCACGAACCACTCGCGGTCGCCAGCCTTGGCCAGCTTCACTTCGCCACTCAGGCCCCAGTTCTGGTTGAACTTGGCGGTGGCGCCGACGCGGCCGTAGAACTCGCCGTCCGGGTTGATACCGTGCTTCTTGGTGTAGTCCTCGTAGCCGGCCATCACGTAGCCTTCCACGTACGGGTTGAACGCGGTGCGCACGCCGACTTCAGTCGAGTAGCCGTTGAAGTCCAGGCCGTGCTTCATGTCGAACTTCTGGTACGCGACGCGGGCCACCAGGTCGGTGTTCGGTGCGATGCCGTAGTTGTAGCCGGCACCGATGCGCCACTGGTCGACGTCATTCTTGAACTTGTCGGTCTCCTGCGCGCTGTAGTCGCCGAAGATGTGGAAGTTCGGGTGCACCGCCACGGAACCCTTCACCTTCCAGCCATCGGCGTCGCCGCCCTTGGCATCGGTGTTCACGTAGCCGCCTTCAACGTAGTTGTACGACAGGCCATCGGTTGCCGATGCAGCGAACGGCAGAGCAGCCAGAAGACCCAGGGCGAGCAGCGAATTCTTGTTCATCGGGACACACCTTTAATTATTTTGGTTTCGTCGGCCGCCTCCCGGGAGGGGGAGAGAGAGGAGGCGGTCGACAGGTGTGAATTATCCGTTAGGGGGTCTAATCAACCCTGAATATTGAACTGACTGGTGTATAAATAAGGTCGCCGTTCAGGGAACTCCGTGAGCGCCATCTGGATGGATTCAACCCACGAGGCCGCTCCACCCGCCTCGTCCTGCATCTGAACTGAAAGGACAGGAATGAAGATCATTGCTGCGCAGGTGCAGTCAGCCCCCGGCGACATCGACGGCAACATCGAACGGCATGTCCAGTTCATCGATCTGGCCGCCACGTGCGGTGCTACGGCGATCTTCTTCCCCGAGATGTCGCTCACCGGCTATGAGCCACTGAGCGCAGAGCGGCTGGCAATGGCAGCAGATGACGCTCGCCTGGGAGTGTTCCAATCACTGAGCGATCGTCACCAGATGCTGGTTGCAGTCGGCGGGCCATATCGCGGCGACGCGGGGCCGGAAATCGGCATGTTCATCTTCCGCTGCAGCCAGCCACCCTCTGTCTACACCAAGCAGATCCTCCACACCGACGAACTGCCTTACTTCAGGTCTGGAACCACGCAGCTTCCCATCGTCATCGGAGCAGAAACGCTGATTCCCGCGATCTGCTTCGAGTCGCTGCAGATGGAGAACGCCCAGCAGGCAAAGGAAGCCGGAGCAACGGTCTACGTGGCGAGTGTTGCGAAACACCGGGGTGGCATGGAGCGTGCCCACCGTCATTACGCAGCCGTCGCGCGGGAGCTGGGGATGATCGTGATGGTATCCAACGGCATTGGCCACGCCGATGGATTTGAGATGGCTGGACGATCTGCAGCGTGGGACAACCGTGGCGTGCTGGAATGCAGTGCCGGGGCAACAGAGGAAGCACTGGTGGTATACGACCTGGCAGCGCGGAGCGGCGGTACCTTGACGCTCTGAGCTGATCTGGCCGGAAGCGAAGCCGATGCGCGCAGGTTCGCTCACTTCGAACCGCATCGGCTCAAGCCGGCGTCACCGTCGGCGCGGCCCGCGTTTCCGTCACGTTCAAGCGTGCGGAAGCCACGCACTGTGACACCCGCTTCATACAGATGAATTGGCAATCTTGAACAGGCGCAAGGCGCTTCGCCGACGCAGATCAGCTCGCCTGATCCCGCTTGTTAATGTGGGGTCACAGGCAGACTTCACGGCTCATCCACGTATTCAAATTCCAGCTGAAAGCGCTTGTCAGCATGGGGAACAAACGCCGCTATATTCCAGCTTCCCCAGACGAAGGAGGGAGTGCAATGAACCTGAATCCGCAACACATGAAGACGGCCCGCGCGCTTGCTGTAGCGCTCATCGCCACCGTCAGCCTTGGCGCCTGCGCCTCTTACAAGAACGAGTTTGCAACGATCAACTCGCGTCTCGATCAGCTCGACGTCAAGGTGCAGGGTGCTGCGCAGAGTGCGGAGTCCGCCAACCAGTCCGCGCAGCAGGCCAACCAGCGTCTGGACCAGATCGAAGGCCGCGTGCAGCAGCTTGAAAGGGCACCTGCCGGCCGCAAGCCGCGCGGGTAATCGCTCCCTCACTGTTTGAATTGATCCATCTCTGTATCGGGAACCAGTGGCCTTCGCCGGCCACTGGCGTCCTTCCACCCAAGATTGCATTGCAAGGAGCCGTCCCATTCGTACTTCCTCCTCCCCTGCACGCCGCGCCCTCCATGCCGCACTGGCCATGGCACTGGTCGTTGCGTGCAGCGGCGTAGCCAACGCCAGGGACAAGGACGCACCTGCACCACCGGTGGCTGCCGTTGATGAACTTCCGCCCGACCAGAGCGTGTCCGAAACGGTGATCGAACTGGCCGGCTGGGTCGTCGCCAGCAAGGACAACCAGGGCTATCCGTTCGCAATCATGGACAAGGCGGCGGCGCAGGTTCTGATCTTCAGCGGCGACGGCAAGCTGCGCGGTGCAGCGCCGGCGCTGTTCGGTTCGGCCATCGGCGATCATTCCGCTCCCGGCGTCGCCAAGCTCGCACTCAGCGCGATTCCCGGCCACGACCGCACCACGCCTGCCGGCCGCTTCATTGGTGGCTACGGCCCTTCCGACGATGCCGGGCGTGTACTGTGGGTGGACTACGATTCGGCGGTCTCGCTGCATCCGCTGCCGCCGGGCAGCCCGAAGGAAAAACGCGCCGAGCGGTTGGCTTCGCCCACGCCGGACGACAACCGCGTCACCCACGGCTGCATCAATGTCTCGCCCGCGTTCTATGAGCAGATCGTGCAGTCCACGTTCGAGAAGGGCGGCGTGTTCTACATACTGCCGGACAAGGATTCGATCGCGAAGACCTTCCCGGAGTTCGCGCAGAGCCGTGCCGCCGCAGATGGCGACGGGAAGAAGACCGCACAGCACGCCGGCGAGTAGCGCGTTGCTGCATTCGCCCTGGGCGCTGCGGCGCACGCCTCGACCGAGCCTGCCCGCCCGGGCAGCTGCGATGCACAGTCGGCTCCCGGAAGGCCGCCTGCGTGTAAGACAAGGTACCGTCCCTGCGGCCCGGCACGCTGGCATACTGCGCCCATTGACGATCCTGCGAGGCCACGTCTGCCTCGTCCATGAGGCTGCCGGTGGACCCACTCTTCCAGTTTCTACTGAGCACGATGGCAGGCGTATTCGTGTTCCTGTTCTTCGTGGGACGTGAGTACCTGCGTGGCCTGGGATGGCTGCTCGGTTCCTGGGATCCGAACATGGGGTGCGCGACGGAAGATGAACTCATTTCGAAGGCCAACCGCAACGCATTGCTGATTGCAGTGCTGCTGCTGGCATGGGCCTTCATGGGCCCTTCGCCCTACCGCCGCAACTGGGAAATCGAGGTGATGGGCATCGGCACCGGCATGCTGCTTGCCTATGTGGTGATCATCCGCCTTGCAGCTTCAAGGATGAAGAGGCTGCGCGGGTGATCGTGCCTCACATCGGCACCCATGAGGATCAGGAAGCCGTAGCCCCTGCGGCCCGCGCCAATGCAGCGGTGTGCGCGTCGCCCTTCCGCTCGCTGTAGCGGTCCACCAGGTAGTCCGACCGCCCTCGCGTCAGCAGCGTGAACTTCACAAGCTCCTCCATCACATCCACCACGCGGTCGTAGTACGGCGAGGGTTTCATTCGGCCGTCGTCATCGAATTCCTGCCAGGCCTTGGCCACCGACGACTGGTTGGGAATGGTCAGCATGCGCATCCACCGGCCAAGCACGCGCAACGTGTTGACTGTGTTGAACGACTGCGAGCCGCCGCTCACCTGCATCACCGCCAGCGTCCTGCCTTGCGTGGGCCGCACGCTGCCATCCTCCAATGGCAGCCAGTCGATCTGGTTCTTGAACACGCCGGTGACCGTGCCATGCCGCTCGGGACTGACCCAGACCTGGCCTTCCGACCACTGCGACCAATCGCGCAATCGCTGCACTTCGGGATGACTCCTGTCCACGCTGTCCAGCATCGGCAGCGCATGCGGATCGAACACGCGGGTCTCGCACCCCAGGTGACGCAGCAGCCGCTCGGCTTCCAGCGCCAGCTTGCGGCTGAACGACTGCGGCCGCAGCGAGCCGTAGAGCAGGAGGATGCGTGGCGGCCCCAGATCTGCCGCGGCGAGCTGGTGATGATCGGGCTGGGGCAGCGAGGCGTCCGTCAGGTTGGGCAGGTCGGTACTTGTGATCGGCTTGTTCATTCGATTATTCTAGAAATATGGAAACGTCAAATGCAATCGCCGCCCTGACTGCCCTGGGTCACGCCACCCGCCTGGCCGCTTTCCGCCTGCTGGTGGAGGCCGGCCCGGCAGGACGCATGGCTGGCGACATCGCCACGGCCCTGCAGGTGCCACCGGCCACGCTCAGCTTCCACCTGAAGGAACTGGTGCAGGCCAGGTTGGTGGAGAGCGAAAGCCAGGGCCGCAATGTCTGTTATCGAGCCAACTTCGATGCCATGAACGGCTTGATCGAGTACCTCACGCACAACTGCTGCGCGGGCTCACCCAGCGAGGAGTGCTCGTCCGCAGCACCCGCCTGCAAGTGCTGACACCGCACACGACCTTCCCCATCAAAGCGATTGCCCCATGACCCGTTCTGTCCTGTTCCTCTGTACCGGCAACAGCGCGCGTAGCGTGCTGGCCGAAGCCACCCTGCGGGCCTGGGGCGGCGATCGCTTCACCGCCTTCAGTGCCGGCAGCCAGCCTACCGGCGAGGTCAATCCATTCGCGCTCGCCCAGTTGCAGGCCGAAGAAATGCCCATTGAAGGTCTGCGCAGCAAGTCGTGGGATGAGTTCGTGGATGCGGCCCCGATGGATCTGGTGATCACCGTGTGTGATGCGGCCGCTGCCGAAGCCTGCCCTGTGGTATTCGGTGACTTCATCCGCAGCCACTGGGGCCTGCCCGATCCGGCGGCCGTAGCGGGTAGCGATGCCGACAAGGCCGCAGCATTCGCGCAGGCCCACGCCATCGTGAAAGCGCGCCTGCGTGCGCTGCTCGCACTTCCCGAATCGGTGTGGTCCGAACGCGAAGCGCTGCAGCACGCGCTGGACCGGATCGGCCAGCTGCTGCCTGCCAACGGCGCGCAGTGACGGCGCCATTGCCATGAACCTGTTCGAGCGACACCTGACCCTGTGGGTTGTGCTGTGCATTGCGACCGGCACCCTTCTGGGCCACGTCCTGCCCGAGGCTTTCGCGGTGCTGGCCTCCGCCGAAGTGGCCAAGGTCAACCTGCCGGTTGCGGTGCTGATCTGGCTGATGATCATCCCGATGCTGCTGAAGGTCGACTTCACTGCGATGCGCCAGTTGCAGCAGCACTGGAAAGGCATTGGCGTCACGTTGTTCATCAACTGGGCCGTGAAGCCGTTCTCGATGGCACTGCTGGGCTGGCTGTTCCTGCGCCATGCCTTCGCCGACTGGTTGCCGGCAGCACAGATCGACAGCTACATCGCCGGGTTGATCCTGCTGGCAGCCGCGCCCTGCACGGCCATGGTGTTCGTGTGGAGCAACCTGTGCCGCGGCGACGCGAATTTCACCCTGAGCCAGGTGGCGTTGAACGACGCGATCATGGTGGTTGCCTATGCACCGGTGGTTGCACTGCTGCTCGGCCTGTCGGCGATCACCGTGCCGTGGGATACGCTGCTGCTGTCGGTGGGCCTCTACATCGTGGTGCCGGTGCTGGTGGCTGCGTTGCTGCGGCACTGGATCCTGATGCGTAGTGGCGAGGCAGCGTTGCAGCGGGTGCTTCGCAAGCTGGGGCTCGTCTCACTGTGCGCGCTGCTGCTCACACTGGTGCTGCTGTTCGGCTTCCAGGGCCGGCAGATCGTTGAACAACCACTGGTGATTGCACTGATTGCGGTGCCGATCCTGATCCAGGTCTATTTCACTTCCGGCCTGGCCTACCTGCTCAATCGTCGTTTGGGCGTGGCGCATTGCGTGGCCGGTCCGTCAGCGCTGATTGGGGCCAGTAACTTCTTCGAGCTGGCGGTCGCCACGGCTGTAGGACTGTTCGGCGTACATTCGGGGGCGGCGCTGGCGACGGTGGTTGGCGTGCTGATCGAGGTGCCGGTGATGCTGTCCGTGGTGCGGATCGTGAACCGTACTCAGGGCTGGTATGAGAGACGCGAAGAGCACTGACAGATCAGAGTGCGCCAAAGTCGATCCACGTTCTTCGCTGCGCACTGTCGTCATCGGCCTGGTGGGGTACCCGCACGCCACGTCATCAACTTCGACCCATGTCGCATATTCCCCATGCCGCTACGGACGTTGCGGCACCTGCGTCTGCGACGGCTTAACAGCATGCAAAAATGCCAAAAGCGTCTTTGATCAAACGTTGAATGCAACTGTTCTGATTGGCACTGCGCCGCGACACGCGTACAGATGGCGAGCCACCGGAAAAGGGTGGCCGGGCCTCGAAAACCCGTGGCAATGCGTACGTTGTTTGCGCCTGCCCGTCGGCGTCACCCTGTGTGGCGCCGACGGGCAATTCGTCTGCCGGTCATGGTGGGCGGAGCGTGGAGGCCTTGTGCCTGCCGGCCTTGTACGCACTGTCCCGGTTTTCGAGCCACGTCTCCGCCCGCCACCTTTGCGTGGCGGCTGCCGTCTGTCCTGCACGGAGCACTGCCATGACCACACCGGACTTCCCCCGCCTGCATCCGCATCACTCACCCGCCAGTGCCGGTGAGTCGCCAGAGCACGCGCCTGCGACCGATCCGAATGCCTTCATCGCCACGCTTCACCGCATCGGCAAAGGTGCGGCCGCCGATGGCCAGCCCTGGCCCGAGCGTCACCAGATGCCTGGCCGCCGCATGGCGCTGGGCGATGCGGACTGCGCACTGGCGAGCCAGCGCGTGACGCTGGAGCTGCTGCTGGCGGCCGAACGCGTGCGCCAGAACGGCACGGAGGCCGAGTACGTGGGCGACCGGGTAATGGAAGGGCTGATCATGGCGTGCCTGACGATGAACTCACAGGCCAGCGCGCGCATGCGGCCGGACGGGTGACGCCGGCGCCACATCACTCGCAGAGCGCGCTGTCTTCCTTCAACGCGGCATCCTGCAGTGGCTGGCGCTGTTCGATCTGCGCACGTTGTTCCGCCGTCGGCTCGCCCAGCCACCACACACGGCAGCGCGCGGTAAGACGGCCGACCAACTTCGCTTCCGTCGGCGAATACAGCATCGCCAACGCGGTGCCGGGGCAGTCGTGGGCCTGGCAGGCGGTGTAGAACCACCATGGCTCGCCCTGCAGCACCAGTAGCTCGCCGGGCCCACTGGGTCCGCTCAACAGGCGTTGGCGCAGCGAGGGAATCTCCTTGTCGCTGGCTTCGGCTGCCGCAGTGCCCTTCATCAGGGTGTTGAAGGCCGCCAGCACCTTCGGGTCCTTACGGCCGCAGTCGTCCACGGTGTTGCCGCCGACCAGGGTGAAGAAGTGGGTCGCCAGCGGATTGTCCGCGCAGGTCAGTTCGCCGCCTGCACTCGGGTCTTCCGGTTCGCCTTCGTTGTCCCACACCGAGGGGTCCACGCCTTCTTCGATGGACGGTTCCTTCTCGACCACGGTGGCCGTGGCGGCCGGTGCTTCGGTGGTCGGCGCTGGCGGCGCCGCAGGCGCGGTCTCGGCGGTCTTATCCGGTGCCTGCCCGCAGGCTGCCAGCAGCGCGGCCATCATCGCCATCCCTGTGATTCGCATCTTCATTCCGTGTCCTTGACTGTTCTGCGCTGCGTCCGCCGAATCGGCGGCCGCGTGATTCTAACCAGCACCGCGCTAGGATGCGTCCGTAGCTTCCCGTCATCGCCTGGAGCCGGACGCATGCGCCGTACACCACTCGCCATGATCTTCTGCAGTGCCCTGCTGCTGGCAACGCCCGCAATGGCGTTCGGAGCTGAAGGCTCAACGCCTGCGCGCCTGCTCGATACCCCCCTGCCCGCACCGCTGGATCGCGTACTGCGCGACTACGAGCAGGCGTGGCGCACCGGTGATGCCAAGGCACTGGCTGCGCTGTTCGCCGAAGATGGCTTTGTGCTGCAGAGCAACCAGCCGCCGGTGCGCGGCCGCAGCGCGATCGAGGCCGCGTATGCCGGCCAGGGCAGCAGCCCGTTGCGGTTGCGTGCACTGGCCTACGCCGTGGAAGAAAACACGGGTTACATCATCGGTGCCTACAGTTACGGCAACAACGTGGGCGATACCGGCAAGTTCACGCTCACGCTGAAGCGTGAGGGGGATGGGCCGTGGGTGATCTTCTCGGACATGGACAACACCAACGCGCCGCCACGGGCAAGGTGATCGGGCGCGCGTGATGCCAAGCAAGCTTGGCACCCACCAAAGCCTGTCTCCGGTCCGGCACCCGAATGGGGTACTCCCTGATGAAAAAACCCGGCGCGTGGCCGGGGTTTTTCGATTCACTTGAACAGCGTGTCCGGGTACTCCGGTTTCTGTTCCCGCGCCAGCAATGCGCGCAGTCCTTCTTCCGGTGTCTGCTCGCCGTGCAGCACGGCACGCACGCGGTCGGAGATCGGCAGGTCGATGCCATGACGGCGCGCCTGTCGCATCACTTCGTCGGCGGTCTGCACCGACTCGACCACCTGGCCGATTTCGCGCACGGCATCCTGCAGCGTCTGGCCACGGCCCAGGGCCAGGCCCAGGCGGCGGTTGCGCGACAGGTCGCCGGTGCAGGTCAGCACCAGATCGCCCAGGCCCGCCAGGCCCATCAGCGTTTCCGGCTTGGCGCCGATCGCAGCGGCCAGGCGCAGCATCTCGTTGAGGCCACGGGTAATCAGGCCGGCACGGGCGTTGAGGCCCAGCTGCATGCCATCGGCCACGCCGGTGGCCACGGCCAGCACGTTCTTCATCGCGCCACCCAGCTCGGCACCGACCATGTCGTCGCCGGTGTAAGCGCGGAACGCCGGGCCATGCATCGCCTCAGCCACCGTCTGCGCGAACTCGGGCACGTCGCCATGCACGGTGATCGCGGTCGGCAGGCCCTGGGTCACTTCCTTGGCGAACGACGGCCCGGTGACGACGGCCAGCGGCACGTCCTCGCCCAGCACTTCGCGTGCCACTTCATGCAGGAAGCGGCCCGAACCGGGTTCAAAGCCCTTGGTGGCCCAGGCCACGCCGGCACCGGCCGGGCGCAGCGGCGCCAGCGCACGCACGGTTTCACCGAAGGCGTGCGACGGGGTCACCACCAGGATCCAGGCCGCGCCCTCCACCGCCGACGCCAGGTCGGTAGTGGCACGCAGGCTGTCCGGCAACGGGATGCCCGGCAGGTAACGCGGGTTCTCGTGGCGCTGGTCGATGGCTTCGACCACGGCAGCGTCGCGCCCCCACAGCACGGTCGGGTGACCGTGCCGTGCGAGCAGGCTGGCCAGCGCGGTTCCCCAGGAACCGGCACCGAGCACGGCGATCTTGTCAGCGGGAGTGCTCATCCGTGACGTCGCAGCAGGGATCAGGCGTTGCCGGCCGGCTCGGAGTCAGCCAGCGACGGTGCGTCGCCCTGCTCCTGGCGCTGGCGCAGGGTTTCTGCGTACAGGCCTTCGAAGTTGATCGGCTGCAGGAAGAACGGCGGGAAGCCACCGGCCTGGATCAGGTCGCTGATCAGCTGTCGCACGTACGGGAACAGGATGTTCGGGCACTGGGTGCCGAGCAGCACGTCGATCGACTGCGGGTCCAGGCCGACCAGACCGAACACGCCGGCCTGCTTCACTTCGGCCACGTAGGCGGTGCGCTCACCGGCCTGGCAGGTCAGGGTCACGGCCAGCACGACTTCGAAGGCGTTCTCACCCAGGCGCTGCACCTGCTGGTTCAGGTTCAGCTGCAGCTCCGGCTGCACCTGGTCATTGAAGATGGTCGGGGCGTTCGGCGACTCGAAGGAGACGTCCTTGACGTAGATCTTCTCGACGGTGAAAGCGGGGCCGGTAGCGGCATCGACCGGCGCAGCGGCGCCGTTGGTGATCTCTTCGGACATTTCCAGTAACTCCAATGAATGCAATGAAAACGAGGGTCGAATTACTGCGATGGGGGCGGAATCAGGCCCATACAAGGCCGGATCCGCCACCTGCGACAATCAGTTGCGGCCCTTGACCAGCGGCAGTTCGGCCTGCTGCCAGGCGGGAATGCCGCCGTCGAGCACGTAGACCTTCTCGAAACCGGCCTTCTTCAGCGCCTTGGCGGCGGTTTCCGAAGCGTTGCCGCTGCGGCACACCAGCACCACCGGCGACTGCCTGGCATTGGCCACCAGCTTGTTTTCCGGGCCGAAGGCACTGGCCTGGGCATTGCGGCTGCCGGCGATGTGGCCCTTCTCGAAGTCACCGCTGGCCGACAGGTCGACCACCACCGTGCCGCCCGCGTTGATCAGCTGGGTCAGTTCGGCGGGCTTGATGCCCTTGAAGCCCCGGAACAGGCGGCGGATCTCGGTGACGATGATGGCCACGGTCAGGCCGACCAGGGCCGCGGACAGCATCGGGTTTCGGCCTGCAAAGGCCAGCAACTCTTCGTAATTCACTCAGGTCACGGGTCGATTAAGCGGGCGCCGATTGTCGCACAAGCCGGACGCGGCCCGTCACTGTCCCTTCCACAGGTCCGGCAGGCCGGCGGTCTGCCACCAGCGCTTGGCCTCGGGGTCCCAGCGCCAGCGCTCGACCACGACCACGGTGCGCTCGGCCTGGGTGTTCTGGTTGATCACCCCGATTTCGACCCGTCGCTCGACCAGGCCGCCGTCCAGCGAGGCGCTGCTGCGCTCGCGGTAGGAGGACACGCGCAGCTGCGCGTAACGGTTGAGCTCGAACTCGGTCGGCGGCTTTTCCTTGCGCAGCTTGGGGTCGAGATAGCCGATGGCATCGTCCATGCTGCCCCAGCGGATGGTGGCGCCATAGGCAACCTGGGTCTCTTCCAGCAGCTTGCGCTGTTTGCGGCTGAGGTCGTCGGCCGAAGCCACGGCGCTGACCAGCAGCAGGGAACACATCAGGAACTGGATGAGGCGGCGCATCGGTGGTTTCCCCAGAACGTCAGCCTGCCATCCTACCCTTTGGCGAAGGCAACAAAGCGACCGCTGAACTCGGCGGCGGGCTTGCCATCGGCACCGGGCTGGGTGGCGATGATGCTGATGCGGGCCTTGCGGCGCTGCCGGAAGGTATTCAGGAAGGCGTCCCAGCCGGTGGCTTCGGCCGCTTCGGCGTGGGCATGCAGGTCTTCGTAGACCGGCGCCAGGTAGCGCAGGTTGCTGTCGGCCACGTAGACCTCGGCATCGTGGCCAGCCAGGCGCAGGCGCAGGCTCACCAGGGCCCAGCCGGACAGGGTCAGCACCGAGGCCAGGCTGCCGCCGAAGGCGTTGCCCTTGTCGTTGACGTTGGCAGCCAGCGGCGCGGTGATGCGCAGCACGCCATCGGCATAACCATCGAGGCGGATCTGCATGGCGCGCACCGCCGGCATGCAGTCCAGCACATCCTGCAGGGCGGCCAACGAAGAAGTCAGGGCATCAACGGACATCGGAGCAGCGACCACGACAACGAAGGGCCCGCATAATGCAGGCAATGGTCGACCATACGATACCCACTGGCGCCACCCGTTCCGGCGCGCGCTGGACCCTGATCTCGCTGCGGCCGCAGGGCCAGAACGTGGCGCTGCGCCGCGCCGTTGCTGGGCTGGGCGGGAATGTCCTGGCCCTGGCGCCCTGGCGCCTGCGGCGCTTGCATGGCACGCCAGTGGTGCGCCAGCTGCAACGCGCGCTGAACTGCGATCGGGTGGTGTTCACCAGCCCGGCCGCCGTTGCCGCGGCGGCATCGCTGCTGCCGCTGGCCGATGCGCAGTGCAGCCCGTGGCTGACCGTGGGCGAAGGCACTGCGCGTGCGCTGCAGGCACTGGGCGTCGGCGAGGTGCATGCGCCGCAGCGGATGGACAGCGAGGGGCTGCTCGCGCTGCCGGTGCTGGCCGACGTGCAGGGCCTGCGCATCGGCCTGGTGACCGCGCCCGGCGGGCGTGGCCTGATCGCTACGCAGCTGCAGGCGGCGGGCGCGATCATTGAACGCGCCGACGTCTACCAGCGTCGCCTGCTGCGCCTGCCCCCGCGCACGCTGGCTCGATTGGCGCATTCAGCACAGCCGTGGGTGCTGGCCGTGAGCAGTGGCGAAGCGCTGCAGCATTTCTGGCAGCAGCTTCCGCCGGCCGGACAGCAGCGCCTGCGGGCATGTGCTCACGTGGTGGTCGCCAGTGACCGCCTCGGCGAACAGGCGCAGGCACTCGGCCTGCAGCGCATCACGCGCAGCGCCGGCCCTACCGCTGCGCAGCTGGTAGCCGCTGCACACGCCACGCTCACCGCCCCGGCAGCGACCTGAACAGGGACGCGGATCACGCTTGCCGCTGTCGCCGGCAACAGTGATGCTGTGCACAACGCGGCCTGCCGGCACCCGACCGGCGACGCTGCCGACAAGGAAGCCCGATGAACGACACTCCGCCCGCTCCCCCACCCCATCGACCCGTGCGTTGGCTGTTGCCGCTGGCCGCTGTGGTCGTGCTCGGTGCGGGCGGCTATGCCGGCTGGTACGTCTGGCAGCAGCAACTGCACGAACAGGAAGCGCAGGCACAGACCACGGCCGTGCAGCTGCAGGGCCTGGAGGCTACGCTGGACGCGCTGCGCCGTGACCAGCGCGCCAGCAGCCAGCGCCTGCAGGACGCGGCGGCCACCAACCGCGTGCTGCGCGACGAGATGCTGGGACTCTCACAGCGCAGCGCGTTGCTGGAGGAGAACCTGGCCAAGCTGGCTGACAGCGCCAACCAGGGCCGCCAGGCGGTGCAGCGCGACGAGGCCGAGCTGCTGCTGACCCAGGCCGCGCAACGCCTGAACTACGCCGACGACGTGGACGGCGCACGCCGCCTGTATGCACAGGCGGCCACCGCGCTGGCCGAACTGCCCGACACTGATGGCCTGAACCTGCGCCAGGCGCTGGTGCAGGAGCGCGAGGCACTGGATGCGCTCGGCACCGGCCCGCGCGTGCAATCGCTGCAGCGTCTGGATGCCGTGGCCCGGGCGCTGCAGGGCCTGCCCTCGCAGATCACCGGCACGACCGGCAGCAGCACCGCCAAGCCCTGGTGGCAAGCCACGCTCGCGCCGTTCGTGGACATCACCCCGAGCCGCCAGAACGGCCCGCTGACCGCCGCCGAGCGGCGCAACGCCGACGATGCGCTGCAGCTGGAACTGACACTGGCACGTGCCGCAATCGAGCGCGGCGACCGCGCGGGCCGCAACACCGCATTGGACCGCGTGGAGCACTGGGCACAGCGGCGCTGGCCAGATTCACCGGCCCTGCGCGCACAACGTGCTGAACTGAAGGCCTTGCGCGAACTTCCGCTGCAGGCCAACGACGCTGTTCTTGGCAGCACCCTGCAGCAACTGCGCACCCAGACCGACCGGAGGTAAGCCCGCATGAAACCCCTGCAATCCCTGGTCGTACTGTTGCTGGCCGTGGCCATCGGCGTGGTCGCCGCGCAATGGCTCGGCGCCGATGACCTGAACCGCTTCGGCGAAGTGACCCTGCGCTACGGCGGCTACGACTACCACAGCAACCTGCCGAAGGTGGCGCTGCTGGCGGTGATCACGGTGCTGGTGCTGTGGCTGCTGTGGAGCCTGATCGCCGCGCCGTTCCGTGCCTGGGGCCGCTACCGCCGCAAGCAGGGCCGGGTGCGCCTGATCGACGGCCTGCAGGCCTATGAGCATGGCCAGTGGCAGCGTGCGGAAAAACTGCTGGACGGTGCCGCCAAGGATCCGGAAGTGAGCGCGGTGGCGTTGGCCAATGCCGTGCGCAGCGCGCAGGCGCGGGCCGATGGCCCCGCCGGAGAGGCGCTGCTGCAGCGTCTGGGCGAAAGCGATGCCACCCTGCAGGCGCTGCTGCGCGCCGAACAGCTGCTGGCGCGCGATCTGCCGGTAGATGCGATCAACGCACTGGACGTAGCGGCAATCCAGCCGCTGCCGCCGCGCGGCTTGTGGCTGCGCACCGAAGCGCTGGCACAGGCCGGCCGCGCCCACGAAGCGTATGGCCAGCTGGGTGCGCTGCGCCAGAGCAAGGTGCTTCCGGCCGACGCGAACAGCGAGCTGGAAGCACGCCTGGCCGCACAGGCGCTGCTGGAAGCGGCCGACGTCAACGCGCTGGCCGCACAGTGGGAAGCCACGCCGAAGGCACTGCGCCCCACTCCGGACGTGGTGGGCGCCTATGCCAGCCGCGCCGTGGCCCTGGACTGGGATGAGCCCGCGCTGCTGGCGCTGGAACAGGCCCTGGACCATCGCTGGGACGACGAACTGGTGGCGCTGTATGGCCGCCTGCCGGCCGAGCGCCTGGCCACGCGACAAGCCAATCTGGCGCGCTGGCGCAACGTGCATGATGACTCGGCCGCGCTGCGCCTGGCGCAGGGCCGCGTGGCCCTGGGCCAACAGCAATGGGATGCCGCCGATGCATTCCTGCACGAGGCCATTGCCGCTGGCGCGGGGGCACCGGCATGGGAAGCGCTGGGTGAACTGTTCGCGCAGCGTGGCGAACATGCGCTGGCCGCGCAGTGCCTGGCCAATGCGCTGCGGCTGCAGCGTGGCGAGGACAGTGTGGAACTGGTGCGCGGCGCCGAGACTGCGCTGCGTGCCACTGTGGAAGATCAGCCCATCGCGGTGCAGCCGCCGGTGTATGACGCCAACGAAGAGCGCGACGAATTCGGCAACCCGCGGTTGCCGTGAAGCATGCCGACCAACGGTCGGCACCCACCGGAGCAACAAAAAACGCCGCCCATTGGGCGGCGTTTTCGTACCAGCGCTGCCGGCCAGCGGCCGGCACTACCGTGATGCTCAGCGCTCGACGATCGCCACCACGCCCATGCCGCCGGCGGTGCAGATCGACACCAGCGCGCGGCCACCACCGCGTTCGGCCAGCTGCTTGGCTGCGGTGGCGATCACGCGTGCGCCGGTGGCGGCGAACGGGTGGCCGGTGGCCAGCGACGAACCCAGCAGGTTGATCTTGTCCGGATCGATGCGGCCCATCGGCGCGTCCAGGCCCAGGCGGTTGCGGCAGTAATCCTCGCTCTCCCACGCACGCAGGGTGCACAGCACCTGTGCAGCGAAGGCCTCGTGGATCTCGTAGATGTCGAAGTCCTGCAGGGTCAGCCCGTTGCGCTTGAGCATCTCCGGCACGGCCACGGTCGGCGCCATCAGCAGGCCTTCGCCATGCACGAAGTCCACCGCCGAAACATGCGCGTCGCGCAGGTAGGCCTGCGGCTCATGGCCGTGGGCACGCGCCCACTCCTCGCTGGCCAGCAGCACTGCGGCGGCACCGTCGGTCAGCGGGGTGGAGTTGGCGGCGGTCAGCGTGCCGCGGCCGGAGACCTTGTCAAAGGCCGGCTTCAGCGTGGCCAGCTTTTCCAGCGAGGTATCCGGGCGCAGGATGTTGTCACGCTCGACGCCACGGAACGGGGCGATCAGGTCGTTGAAGAAACCACGCTCATAGGCGGCAGCCAGCTTCTTGTGCGACGACACCGCCCACTCATCCTGCGAGTCGCGCGAGATGTTCCACTCCTTGGCCATGTCCTCGCAGTGGTCGCCCATGCTCTTGCCGGTGCGCGGCTCGGCCACGCCGGGGAACTCGGGCTTGAGCTCGGAGAACTTGAAGCCGGAGGTGAGTGCACGGATCTTGTCGCCGGTGCTCCTGGCACGGTTGGCGGCCAGCAGGCGCGCGCGCAGCTTCTTGCCGTAGACGATCGGCACGTCGGAGGTGGTGTCCGAACCACCGCCGATGCCCGATTCGATCTGGCCCAGCGCAATCTTGTTGGCAACGGTGATGATGCTGTCCAGCGAAGTGCCGCAGGCGCGCTGCAGGGTGATGCCGGGGGTCAGCGGCGACAGGCCGGAGGACAGCGTGGCTTCGCGGCCCAGGTTCCAGTCGCTGGAGTGCTTGATCACCGCCCCCATCGCCACTTCGCCCAGCTGCTGGCCGTGCAGGCCGAAACGTTCGACCAGCGCGCCCAGCGTACGGACCGACATGCCGAGGTTGCCGACATCCGAATACGCGGTGTTCTGGCGGCAGAACGGAATGCGGACGCCACCGAGGATGGCGACGGGACGAGCGTTGGGCATGGAGATACCTGGCATGGATGAGGGTGTCTGCAACATGGCCTGCACGACGGAGCAGGCATAATGGAGGCAAGTGTAGCTGCCGCCCTGTGATGGGCCAACCGTGGAACCATGAGCAAACCCGACCCCGCGATGAATGCCCTTGGCGTGCTGGCCCTGGAACTGGCCGGCGGTGAAATCCCCCGCCAGGCGGTGCTCAGCGCTGAACAAGCCGGTGAACTGGCCGAACGCGTCGGCCGTGACCTGTCCAAGCTGGTGCCGCAGGTGGCCGAGCTGGACCTGGTGTTCGCCGCTGCGCATTTCGACCCGGCCGAAGTACTGCGCCCGGGCTGGCCGATCCATCGCCGCCTGGAAGAACTGCAGATGCGTGCCCCGGGCCGCAACCAGGGCCCGCGCCTGCTGGCGTTCGGCACCGATGCCGCAGGCGATGTGCCGCTGCCGTTCCAGGCCGATGCGACCCTGGTGGGCGGTGGCCTGCGCGTGGTGCCGTTCCTGCTGCCCGGTAGTGATGTGGCCACCACCCATGCCGTGTCCGAGGCGCTGGAGGACACGCTGCTGGCCAACGGCATGGCGCATGCCGATACCGCTCTGATGGCGCAGAACAGCTTCGGTGCCCGCGTCGAGCACGCGCGCTACTTCACCGTGAACGACCTGGCTGCGATGATGTCGATGCAGTACGACAACCAGGGCCTGGCCGCGCTGTGGCCACTGATCGAGACCGCGATCATGGCGCCGGGCGAGGACGAGTGGCTCAATGCCGCGCCCGAGCCGCTGCTGCGCTACACCCATGGCGAAGCACGCATGGCGCTGTTCGACCCGGCCGGCTGGTGCGCGCACTACAACCACGGCAAGAACGACTGCGACCGCCTGAAGGGCATCTACGAGCAGTTCCTGATGCGCCAGCGGCAGATGGCCGCGGTGCTGGAAGCGCACGGCGTGCCGGTGTTGTTCGTGCACTGCGAGGCCGGCCAGGACGCTCGCGAACTGCTGGCACGCTGATCTGGGTGATCCATGGGTAGTGCCGGCCGCTGGCCGGCAACCTCCGGATCTGCGATTGCCGGCCAGCGGCCGGCACTACCGACAAAGAAAAACGCCGGCGTTGCCGGCGTTTTCCGTTTCCAGCAAAAGCGTCCTTACGGGGCCTTCTGGATCACCGCACAGGCCAGGCGCGCGCCGGCGTTGCCGGTCGGCTGGGTCTTGTAGTCGTCCGCATCGGCGTGGACGATCAGGCCGCGGCCGATGATGTCGAAGTCATCACCCTTGCCGATGTTGACGTTGCTCGACACCGGGCCATCGATGGTGGCCACGCCCTTGTCGTCGGCCTTGATGTTGGGCATGTCGCCGCCGTGGTGCGGATCGGTGGCGACATTGCCGTGATCCTGGTGGCCCGGGTTGAAGTGGCCGCCGGCGCTCATGCCATCCGGCGCGCTGCAGTCGCCCTTTTCGTGGATGTGGAAGCCGTGCTCGCTGCCCGGCTTCAAGCCGGTGATCTGGCCGGTCACGTGGACCTTGCCGTCGACCACCTTGAAGGTGACGCTGCCCTTGGCCTCGTTGCCCTGGGTCGGTGCCAGTTCAGCGCTGGCCGATGCATCGCCAGCCGGTGCAGCCGCCGGTGCCGGCCAGCACCACTTCCATCGGACGCGGGGCCAGGTTGCGGCCGCCGCCGTCGGGCGCGCCGTCCATGGTGACCAGATGTCCCGAGCCTGTTTCCGCCGTAAAGGTCATGCCGGACAATCCGGTCCAGCGCACTGTGCATTCCATCTTGTAGTCCAAATTGGTTGAAAGAGCTGCGTATTGTAGCTTTTGGCGGGCAGGGCCGCTGCTGTGGCGATCCGCAGGCGTGCGGCTGCGGCGGGACAGGTTGTTTTGCGGTGCGGAAAAATTGTTTGTTTATTATTGTATTGAAAATGCATTTGAGTCGTTTAAACCCAACAGTGGCGTGCTTTTTAAAGAAGTGAAGAAAAATATTCGAGGGTGTATTGCAATGCACAAACTGCTTTGCTATATTGGTTTCAACGGATGTATTTGCAGCACGTAACGATGTCTCCTCCACCCTCCTCATTGGTGTGGATTAAACCCGGAACCACTGTTTCCGGGTTTTTTTTGCCCGCTTTTTCGCAATCCCAGCCGGTTCCGCCGAAAAATTTCCACTTTGACATTAAAAAAGACATACCTATTGCTTGTTTCGTGTCTCGGAGTCTCGGAATACGACAAAAGCCGTCAAACCTTTTGACGCTAAGTCATTGAAAAGGCTATAATTCTCGGCTTTCCCATGCGCTCGGGAAGATAAAAGGATGAGTCCGCAAGGCGTGAAGGCCCGTCTAGAACATCTAGGTAGGGTCGGCACGGACGAACGGAACCGCCACTTTGAGCGTTATTTTTCATTTAGGAAGTCAAACATGAAGACCTTTTCCGCTAAAGCCCATGAGGTTCAGCGTGAGTGGTTCGTGATTGACGCGACGGACTTGGTCCTCGGACGTGTTGCCAGCGAAGTGGCACTCCGACTGCGCGGCAAACACAAACCGGAATTTACTCCCCACGTCGACACCGGCGATTTCATCGTCGTGATCAACGCTGGCAAGTTGCGCGTCACCGGCACCAAGGCTACTGAAAAGACGTATTTCCGTCACAGCGGCTATCCGGGCGGCATCTACGAAACCAACTTCCTGAAGATGCAGCAGCGTTTCCCCGGCCGTGCGCTGGAGAAGGCAGTCAAGGGCATGCTGCCCAAGGGTCCGTTGGGCTATGCCATGATCAAGAAGCTGAAGGTGTACGCAGATGGCAACCATCCGCACTCCGCCCAGCAACCGAAACCCCTCGCGCTCTAAGGAACAGACATGATCGGTAACTACAATTACGGAACCGGCCGTCGCAAGAGTGCTGTGGCTCGTGTTTTCATCAAGGCAGGCTCTGGCAATATCGTCGTCAACGGCAAGCCCGCCGCTGAATACTTCTCCCGCGAAACCGGCCTGATGGTGATCCGTCAGCCGCTGGAACTGACCGGCAACGTCGAGCGTTTTGACATCATGGTCAACGTGCACGGCGGTGGCGAGTCCGGCCAGGCCGGCGCAGTGCGCCACGGCATCACCCGCGCCCTGATCGACTACGACGCCGGCCTGAAGCCAGCCCTGTCGAACGCAGGCTACGTCACCCGTGACGCGCGTGAAGTCGAACGTAAGAAGGTTGGTCTGCGCAAGGCACGTCGCGCAAAGCAATTCTCGAAGCGTTAATCGTTTCTCGCATCACAGAAAGCCGCCGGCATGCTTGCTGGCGGCTTTTTGCTTTTTGCGGCGCCTGGAGAGAGGGTGTTCGACGGGGTTCACAGTGATTTTCAGGCCAGCACAGCCGTTCCCGCGAGGTGGGATTTCCTGCAGCTTGCTGGCGAAATAACTTCCCGAACAGAAATCAGTGGGAAATATTCTCCTGCTAGAATGAAAAAGTTTGAGACACTTCGCTTCTGCGACGTTTCTCGTCCGCTTTTTTTCGCAAGGATAAGACATGATCAAGGTAGGTATCGTCGGCGGAACCGGTTACACCGGCGTCGAATTGCTGCGTATTTTCGCCAGTCACCCGGAAGCCAGCGTGCAGGCCGTGACCTCGCGCAAGGAAGACGGCATGCCGGTGGCGGAAATGTATCCGTCCCTGCGCGGCCGCGTCGACGTGGCATTTTCCTCGCCGGACAAGGCCCGCTTGACCGACTGCGACGTGGTCTTCTTTGCCACCCCGCACGGTGTGGCCATGGCCCAGGCGCCTGAACTGGTGGCCGCAGGCGTGAAGGTGATCGACCTCGCCGCCGATTTTCGCCTGCAGGATGTCGCCGCCTTTGAAAAATGGTACAAGCTGCCGCACAGCTGCACCGAGCTGCTGAAGGAAGCCGCTTACGGCCTGCCGGAACTCAATCGCGAAGAGATCCGCAAGGCGCGCGTGGTGGGTAATCCGGGCTGCTATCCGACCACCATGCAACTGGGTTTCGCGCCGCTGTTGAAGGCCGGCGTGATCGATGCCTCGCACCTGATTGCCGACTGCAAATCCGGCGTGTCCGGCGCGGGACGCAAGGCCGAGCTGTCGCTGCTGTTCTCGGAAGCCTCGGACAACTTCAAGGCCTACGGCGTGTCCGGCCATCGCCATTCGCCGGAAACCATCGAGCGCCTCTCCAAATTGACCAAGGATAAGGTCGGCCTGCTGTTCACGCCGCACCTGGTGCCGATGATTCGCGGCATGCATTCCACGCTGTACGCGCGCCTGACCAAGGATATCGACAACGCTGCGCTGCAGGCCTTGTTCGAAGATGCATACAAGAATGAGCCTTTCGTCGACGTGATGCCGTTCGGTTCGCATCCTGAAACCCGCACCACGCGCGCTTCCAACATGCTTCGCCTGGCGGTGCATCGTCCGGACAATGGCGACACCGTGGTAGTGCTGGTGGTGCAGGACAACCTGGTCAAGGGCGCGTCCGGCCAGGCAGTGCAGTGTATGAACCTGATGTTCGGCCTGGAAGAAACCACCGGTCTGTTGCAAGTCCCCGTCCTGCCGTGAAGTACAAGCTATGGCAACGGCGCCTGACGATTTCGGCGCCGAAGATGACCATCAAGCGCCATCTGCCGTGGCCGCTGCAGGCCCTGTTGTGGGCGATCGTGCTGGGCGGTGGTGGAGCGCTGGCGGTATGGGCTTATGAACTTGGGCGTAACAACCTGCCCGGGATCCAGAGTGACGCCGGCGAGCAGTTATCGACGCTCTCCGGGCAGGTCAAAAAGCTGTCGGCGGAAAACGAGCGGCTGCAAACCGCCTCGAACGCATCGCAGAACGAGCTGAAGATCGCCCAGGCTGCCCAGGCGCAACTGGCAAGCCAGGTGAAGAACCTGGAAGCGGAAAACAACCGCCAGAAGGAGGATCTTGCCTTTTTCGACAGCCTGTTGCCGACCAATCTTGGCGCGCCCGGTATCACCATTCAGCGCTTCAAGGCTGAGTTGGCCGGGCCCAGCCAGGTGCGTTATCGTGTTCTGGTCATGCAAGGCGGGGGAGGTACCCAGCAATTTGCCGGGAATTTACAGCTCAGTATCACGATTTGGCAGGCGGGTAAGAGTGCTATTATAAATTTTCCGGAATCCAACTCGACCGATCTTGCGCGTTACAGGCTCGCATTCAAGTACTACCAGCGGGTTGAAGGCGTGTTGAATTTGCCGGAGGGAGCGACCATCAAAGCGGTTGCAGTTCGTATTCTCGACCGCGGCCAGGTGCGCGCCCAGCAGTCGGTAGACCTGTGAGGTGATTTCATGTTCGGACGCAAGACCAAAAGCACGATTGACAGCCTGATTGGCATGTCGACCAGCATCAAGGGCGAGATCGGCTTCAAGGGCGGCCTGCGCATTGACGGCCATATCAATGGCAACATCAGCGGCGAAAGCGGACAATCCAGCGTGCTGGTGATTTCCGAGCATGCCAAGGTGGTCGGCGAGGTGCGTGCGGCGCATCTGATCGTCAACGGCGAGATCGTCGGCGACGTCTATTCGACCGAATTGCTTGAATTGCAACCCAAAGCCCGCATTACTGGCAATGTCTATTACAAGGCGCTGGAAATGCATGGCGGCGCGCTGGTTTCCGGCAAGCTCAGCCATGACCAGACGGAAGAAACGCCGCTGCTGAAGCTGGCCGTGTCGTCCGAAGCATGAAAATCCGCAAGGGCTTATAATGAATCATTGTCCGCCCAAGCCAAGCAGGAGCCCGAAATGAATGCCGTAGCCGAACTGCAACAAACCGAAATGCCGACCCCGATCAACTTCAGCGACAGTGCCGCCGCCAAGGTGGCCCAACTGATCGAAGAAGAAGGCAACCCCGACCTGAAATTGCGCGTATTCGTGCAAGGCGGCGGCTGCTCCGGTTTCCAGTATGGTTTCACCTTCGATGAAATCGTCAACGAAGATGACACCACCATGTCCAAGAACGGCGTGCAGCTGTTGATCGACTCGATGAGCTACCAGTACCTGGT
>DQIG01000115.1:19330-19709 GCA_003525885.1 Stenotrophomonas sp. | reverse complement strand
CACGCTGGGCATGATGCTGGCCGATGCGCCCAGGTACATCAGCACCAGCTTCGGGCCGAGCCGCAGGATGCCCTTGATGTCCACTGCCAGGGTCAGCAGGATCAGCGCCGCCGGCAGCAGGATGTCGCGCGCGATCGGGTTGTAGAGCTTGGTGTTCTGGCCGTCGATCAGGCCGACGGTGTTGTAGATGCCGGGAATCAGGTAGCACAGCAGCAGCGCCGGCACGAAGGTGTAGAAGCGCTTCCACAGGCCCTGCTCGCGCGAGGCGGTCCAGAACACGGCACCGAGGGTAGCGGCGATCAAACCGAAGACGACGATGTCGTTCTGGATCAGTGCGGTCGAGGGCATGCAGGCGCTCTGGGTAGTGCCGGCCGCTGGC
>DQIG01000115.1:0-19175 GCA_003525885.1 Stenotrophomonas sp. | reverse complement strand
GTGCCGGCCGCTGGCCGGCTGCTGTTGGCGGCAGATCAGGAAGATGTGCCGACCAACGGTCGGCACCCACAGGTGAAGCAGACCGCAGAAAGCAAAGCGCCGCCCCGAAGGGCGGCGCTGCAGTCATCAGTTGCCGATGTGCTGCTTCAGCCAGGCATTGACGGTGTCATGCCACAGGATGCTGTTGTTCGGCTTCAGCACCCAGTGGTTTTCATCCGGGAAGTACAGGAACTTCGATTCGATGCCCTGGCGCTGGGCGGCGGTGAACGCGGCCAGGCCCTGCTCGACCGGAATGCGGAAGTCCTGCTGGCCGTGAATGACCAGGATCGGCTTCTTCCAGTCCGCCACATGGTTGACCGGGTTGAACTTCTCGTAGTTCGCGGCCTTCTGGTACGGCGTACCGCCCTGCTCCCACTCGGTGAACCACAGTTCTTCGGTGGCGTAGCCCATCATGCGCTGGTCGAACACGCCGTCGTGGTTGACCAGGCACTTGAACGGGCTGTTCCAGTTGCCGGCGATCCAGTTGACCATGAAGCCGCCATAGCTGGCGCCCAGCGCACAAGCCTTGTCGCCGTTGAGGAAGGAGTACTTCTTCAGCGCCGCATCCCAGCCCTTCTGCAGGTCTTCCAGCGGGCGGTCGCCCCAGTGCTGGCTGATCGCATCGGTGAAGGCCTGCCCATAGCCGGTGGAGCCGTGGAAGTCGATCATCACCACGGCGTAGCCCTGGCCCGCATAGGTCTGCGGATTCCAGCGGTAGCTCCAGCCATTGCCGAAGCTGCCCTGCGGGCCACCGTGGATCAGGAACGCCACCGGGTAGGACTTGCCTTCCTGGTAGTTGTGCGGCTTGACCACATAGCCATGCACGGTGTCGTTGTTCCAGCCCTTGAACTCGAACTGTTCGTAGTCGCCGAAGCTGACATCCTTGAGCACCTCACCAGCGGCCGGGGTCAGCGCGCGCAGTTCGCCGATGGCTTCGCCCGCAGCCGGCAGCAGGCCGACCAGCACCTGGTCGTTGCTCTTCAGGCTGTTGCGGGTGATCGCCACACTGTTGCCGGCCACGTCGACCGAGGTCACGCTGCCATCGCCGATCAGCTTGGTGGCCTTGCCGCTGGCCACGTCGATCTGGAACAGCGGGTGTTCGCCGAGGTCATCGGCAGTGGTGTAGATGCTGGCGCCGTCGGCGGACAGGGTGATGCCGCCGGCCGAACGATCCCACTGCGGGGCAATCTCGCGGGTCTTGCCGCTGGCAACGTCCATCGCCATCAGGCCGAAGCGGTCGGCCTCGAAGCCCGGACGCTTCATCGCACGGTAGAACAGGGTCTTGCCGTCGGCACTGAACACCGGGCCGGCGTCCCAGGCCGGGTTGGAGGCCGTCAGGTTGACCGGCGCCTGTTTGCCGGCGGCGTCGAAGCGGTACAGGTCGAAGTTGGTCGACCACGGCTCCTGCTTGCCGGCCACGCGGATGCTGGCCACCACGCTGGCGCCATCCGGCGACCACGCGAAGTCATCATTGCCGCCGAACGGCTTGGACGGCGCATCACCATCGATGGTCGCGCTCAGCGCCGAAGCGCCCTTGACCGCGCCGGCCTTGGCCGTCGGCAGCGGAGCGACGAACAGGGTGTTGCGGCGGCCGTCGTTCCAGGTATCCCAGTGGCGCACGAACAGCGAATCGAAGACCTTGCCACTGGCCTTGGCGCCGGCCACGTCCTTCAGCTTCTTCTCGGTGCAGGCCAGGTCCGAGGCGCAGGCCTGGAACACGCCAGCACTGAACAGCACGCGGTCGTCCTGCGGCGACACGTGGTAGCTGTCCACGTCGACCGGGAAGTCGGTCAGCTGGCGCGGGGTGCCGCCGTTGATCGGCTGCGCGTACAGCTGCTGGCTGCCGTTCTTGGCGCTGAGGAAGTACACGGTCTGGCCATCGGCCGACAGCGAAGCGGAATTGACGCTCCAGCCGGCCGGGGTGATCTGCTTCGGCGGCGCTGCGTCGCGGGTGCGCAGGTTGCGCGCGAACAACGCGGTGGAAGCCTTCAGGTTGGCGTCCACGCTGCGCTTGGCGAACACCACGGTGCCACCGTCAGCGGTCAGTACCGGCGCGGAGACGCGGTCCATGGCCACCATGTCGCGGACTTCCAGGCCACGGGCAGCGGCAACGCTGGGCAGGGCGGCCAGCAGGCTCAGTGGCAGCAGGGCATGACGCAGTTTCATCGGGGTCTCCGCAGGACGGCAAAAAACCGATGGTAGGCCCGCATGGCCGGGGCTGCCAAGGCCATCGGTCATGGCCGGGGACGGGTCGATGCCTTCGCCAGAAAAGGCAAACCGCGCCGTAGCGCGGTTTGCGGTAGTGCCGGCCGCTGGCCGGCAACCAGGGGTTTCACAGGATTACGGGATTGCCGGCCAGCGGCCGGCACTACCCATCAAACCTGGGATCAGGGCCCTTCCCTTACGCCACGGCGCGCTTGCCGGTGCGGTAGATCAGCCAGCCCACCAGGAACAGCACGGCCAGGCCGATCCACTGTGCACCGGGCAGGTGGAACGGCACGGCCAGCACGTCGGCACGGCTGCTGACCACGATCGGAATCGCGATGGCGATACCCATCAGCGCTTCGCCGGTGATCAGGCCTGCGGCGAACAGCACGCCCGGCTTGTGCACGCGGTCGCGGCCTTCTTCGTCATCGGCACGCACCTTGTGGAAGCGCTCGACCAGGTAGGCGATCAGGCCGCCGAGGAAGATCGGCACCATCAGCTCCAGCGGCAGGTAGATGCCGATGGCGGCGGCCAGCACCGGCACGCGGAAGCGGGCGTTGCGCGACTTCAGCCAGCTGTCGAAGGCAATGATGGCGGCACCGACCACGGCACCGATGCCGATGAAGGTCCACGGCAGTTCGCCACCGAACAGGCCCTTGGCCACCGAGGCCATCAGGTTGGCCTGCGGCGCGGCCAGTGCGTTCGGGTGCAGCTCCGACTTCACGCCGATGCCGTACGCGGTGGCCAGCAGGTTCAGCACCGGGGCCATGATCAGCGCGCACGAGAACGCGCCGATGCCCAGCATCAGCTGCTGCTTCCACGGGGTGGCACCGACGATGTAGCCGGCCTTGAGGTCCTGCAGGTTGTCACCGCCGACCGCGGCGGCGCAGCACACCACCGCACCGATCATGATCGCGGCCACCGCACCCAGCGGCGCACCGCCGGCACCGACCGGCTTCAGGCCATCGGCGCCCAGCAGCACGACCAGCACGGCCGAGGCGAACAGGATGGTGGAGATGGTGATGCCCGAAACCGGGTTGTTGGACGAACCGATCAGGCCGGCCAGGTAGGCCGAGACCGAAACGAACAGGAAGCCGGCGACGATCATGATGAGGGTCATCGGGATCGACACGTGCCACTGGCCGACGATGGCCTGGTACAGGGCCAGCAGCGGCAGCACGAAGGCCACCAGCGCGACCAGCATCCACTTCATCGGCAGGTCGCGCTCGGTATGCGCCAGCACTGGGCCACCGCTCTTGCGGGCAGCGGCGAAGCCACTCTTGACGCCGTTCAGCAGCGACTTGCGCAGCGAGATCAGGGTCCAGATGCCGCCGATCAGCATTGCGCCGACACCCAGGTAGCGCATCTTCGCGCCCCAGATGGCGAACGCGGCTTCGGTGGAGGACGCTGCGGCAACCGACGCGGCCAATGCCGGATCGGTATTCATGAAGAACGCCTGGTAGATCGGAATGGCGATGTGCCAGGTCAGGATCGAGCCGGACACCACCACGATGCCGACGTTGAGGCCGACGATGTAGCCCACGCCCAGCAGTGCCGGCGACAGGTTGGTGCCGATGAAGGCGGTGACCTTGGAACTGCCGACGTAGGCCGAGGTGGCCCAGGCATCGGGAATCAGGCGCATGCCGCTTTCCGCGGCCAGCTTGACGAAGGCGCCGATCACCGCCGACAGGCCGAGGATCTTCAGGCCCGGGCCCGGATTCTCACCGGCCTTGAGCACTTCGGCCGCGGCCTTGCCTTCCGGGAACGGCAGCGGATCTTCGACGATCATCGAACGGCGCAGCGGCACCGAAAACAGCACGCCCAGCAGGCCGCCGAGGCCGGCGATGCCCAGCACCCACCAGTACTTGAAGTCCGGCCAGTAGCCCATGATCACCAGCGCGGGGATGGTGAAGATCACGCCGGCGGCGATCGACGAGCCGGCTGAGGCGCCGGTCTGCACGATGTTGTTTTCAAGAATGGAGCCACCGCCCAGCAGGCGCAGCACGCCCATGGAAATCACCGCGGCGGGAATGGCGGTGGCGATGGTCAGGCCTGCGAACAGACCGAGGTAGGCGTTTGCGGCCGACAGCACCACCGCCAGCACGATGGCCAGGGCCACTGCGCGGAAGGTGAGCTGCTTGGGCGCAGCGTCGTGGTTCATGGAAGCCCCTGCTGGCAAAAAATCCCTTGCACGCTAGCGTTCAGGGGGCGGCAAGTCCAGTGCGGTTGGTCACCGCCGGCCCTGGGCCACCCTGCCACCCGGCCGGTGCGGCAAGGCCAACCAGCCGATCCCGCAAAGCCACGCAGCAGCTGCCGCAAAAGGGGACGGAGGGGATTAAGTCGCATTTGTCATAAGCGCCGTGATCGGGCCCCTCCCCTTCTATAATCGCGCCCTTTCCGCAGTCCCCGCCGTCGATGACCGTTGCCGCCTCTGCTTCCGACGACTTCCTGGGCCACCCCAAGGGCGTCTATGTCTGCTTCTTCACCGAAATGTGGGAGCGCTTCTCCTTCTACGGCATGAAGGCGCTGTTGCTGCTGTACCTGACCAAGTACCACCTGTTCGGCGACAAAGCCGGCCTGGACCTGCTCGGTGCCTACGGTGGCCTGGTGTACTGCATCCCGGTATTCGGCGGCATGCTGGCCGACCGCTGGCTGGGCATGCGCCGGGCGGTGCTGTTCGGCGGCATCCTGCTGGTGCTCGGCCATCTGGGCATGGCGTTCGAGGGTCACGCGGCCTATCGGGTCAACGGTGAAGTGGTGCGCGACACCTCGGCGCTGGCCGTGACCTACCTGTCGCTGGCGCTGATCATCATGGGCGTCGGCTTCCTGAAGCCGAACATCTCCACCATCGTCGGCAAGCTCTACGCCAAGGATGACCCGCGCCGCGATTCGGGCTTCTCGCTGTTCTACGCCGGCATCAATCTGGGCGCGCTGTTCTCCTCGCTGGTGTGCGGCTTCCTCGGCGAGGCCTACGGCTGGAAGTACGGTTTCGGTGCGGCCGGTATCGGCATGCTGGCCGGCCTGGCGATGTTCCTGTGGGGCCAGAAGTACCTGCAGGGCCACGCCGAACCGCCGCAACCGGCGGCGCTGAAGCAGAAAGTGCTGGGCCTGCCCCGCGAATGGCTCATCTATCTGTGCGCGGTGCTCGGTGTGCTGCCGGTGGCGTGGCTGATGTGGGCGGCCGGCAATGGCGCGTTCGCGCTGGGCGGCGAAATCAGCCTGGCGCTGATGCTGATGCTGGTGGTGCTGGGTGGCGTGCTGGTCTGGTTCGCCTGGTTCACCGGCACGAAATGCACGCCGGTACAACGCCAGCAGATGATCGCGCTGATGGTGCTGATCTTCATGGCGCTGGTGTTCTTCACGATGTACGAGCAGTCCTACGGCTCGTGGGTGACCTTCACCGACCGCCTGCTGACCAAGGACATCGTGCCCTCGCTGGTGATCACCGGCGGTACCCCGCTGCCGTGGTCGATCATCTCGCTGCTGCTGGCACCGCTGGGCTTCGTGGTCAGCGCGCGCCTGTCCGAACGGCGCCCGGGTTCGGCCGCGCCACGCACGTTCTTCGCTGCCATCGTCGTGCTGATGCTGGTGCTGCTGGTGCGCGACTGCCTGGTGATTCCGCAGACCGCCGGCTCGCTGACCTACCTCGGCGGTCTGTTCCTGGTGCTGCTGGCGCCGGCCTTTGCCGCGCTGTGGACGTGGATGGACCGCCGCGGCTGGGAGCCCGGCAAGCCGGTGAAGTCGGCCTGGGGTCTGGTGATCGGTGCGCTGTCGTTCGTGCCGCTGGCGCTGGCGGCGCAGCAGGTCGGCGCCACCGGCGAGATGGCCAGCGTGTGGTGGCTGGTGCTGGCTTACTTCCTGCTGGCCAGCGGTGAGATGTGCCTGTCGCCGGTCGGCCTGTCGGCGGTGACCCAGCTGGCCGTGCCGCGCGTGATGAGCCTGATGATGGGCACCTGGTTCCTGGCCACCGCGTTCTCGGAAACGCTGGCCGCGCTGTTCGGCAAGTTGGCCGCGATCGAGGTGCCGGAAGGCGAATCGCTGGACATGGTGGCTGCCGCCGGCGCCTACGCGCACCTGTTCTGGCTGCTGATGTGGATCGGCCTGGGCTGCGCGCTGGCCGCTTTCATCGCCGCTCCGCTGCTGAAGCGGATGATGCACGGGGTGAAGTAAGCCCCGCGCATGCGGAAAGCCAGGGCGGCGGAACGATCATCCGCCGCCCTGTCAGCTCAGGGCGCCTTGTCCTTGGCGGCCGCCGGTGCGGTCGTCGCGGTCTTGCCGCCGAGGCTGCGCGCCAGGAACGCCAGCAGCTTGTCGTAGTACTCGCTGCGATGGGCCTCGGTGTAGAAACCGTGGCCTTCGGTCTTGTAGTACAGGCTTTCCACCGGCGTGCCGGCGCGCTTGAGCGCCGCTTCCATGCGTTCGGTGTGCTGGATCGGCGCACGCTTGTCTTCGCCACCGGCCGCGAGGAACACCGGCACCTTGATCCGTTCGGCCAGGTTCACCGGCGACACCGCACCCAGCTTGGCCGGATCCCCCAGCCATTCGCGCAGGAAGGTCACGCCTGAACCGCGGTCCTGGATGTCGCCACGGGTGTACATCATCGGCAGGTCGTAGACCCCGACATAGCCCGCCGCACACTGGTACAACCCGGGCTCGCGGGCGGCACCCATCATCGCCGAGTAGGCCCCGTAGCTGGCGCCGTAGATGCAGATGCGACGGCCGTCGGCGATGCCTTCGCTGATCGCCCAGCGGGTGGCATCGGTGACGTCGTCCTGCATCGCCGCGCCCCACTGCTGCGCGCCGGCCTGGGTGTGGGCCCGGCCGTAGTTGCCCGACCCGCGGAAGTTGATCTGCAGCACGGCATAGCCAGCGGCGGCCAGCATCTGCGTTTCGGGGTCGTACTGGCCGGAGTCGAAGATGTCGAACGGGCCGCCATGCGGCATCACTACCATCGGCAGGTTGCGCCCCTCACTGCCGGCCGGCAGGGTCAGGAAGCCGTGCAGCGGCAGGCCGTCGCGGGCCTTCAGTGCAATCGGCTTCACGCTGGCACTGCGCCGCGCATCGATCCAGTCACTGCGGCTGATCAGGTGGTCGGCCTTGCGTGCCACCGTGTCGTACACGTAGAAATCACCGGGATTGGTGCCTGACCAGGCTTCCACCAGCACGACGCGGCCATCGCGGGTGCTGGAGGTGATATAGACCGCGCCGTCAAACGCCGCCTCCAGGCTGCGGTACAGGCGCGCATCCGCCGACTTCTCGTCGAAGAAGCGCGTCCGCGGCTTGTCGCCGAGGTACAACGCGCCCACCGGGACGTGGGTGCCCGGGCGATGGATGATCCGGTATGGATTGACCACGTCATCGCGCAGCAGCGTCACACGCTCGCCGGTCTGCGGATTCCAGCTGACGATCGCATCGGGGCCCTGCGGCTGTTCCACCTGCAGGTAGGCCAGGCCATCATCGGCAGAGAAGCCCAGCGCGGTTTCGATGCGCTTGCTGACCGCCTCGTCGTTGATCAGCTTCCAGCTGTCACCGCTGCGTTCGCGGAAGTACAGCTTGTTGACGTTGTCGCTGCCCGAGCCGTGCACGAAGCGGACCTCGCCCGAACCGTCGGTGGTGAACTCGCCCCGCCGTACCGGTGATGCCGCCACCCGCGTGCGATGGCCGCTGGACACGTCCATGCGGTCGACACGGGTATACGGGTCTTCGGCCAGCGGCCATACGGTGACCAGCACGTTGCGCTCGTCGCCGGGCAGGTCGTCGGCGAGGAAGGCGGCGACCGCCTCGACCTTCTTCGGCTGGATGCGCGTGCCAGGACCGTTGCTCTCCACCCGGTAGCCGACCAGAAGTTCGCCACGGTTGCCGTTGGCATCGATGGCGTAGAGCTCGCCGGTGGGGCTGGGCTGATCGAGCGAGCCCCACTTCTGGGACAGGCCGATCAGCAGCCGCTCGTTGCTGACCCAGTCGAATTCCTGCGCATGGTTGCGGTTGGGCGGCCGGAAACTGCCCACCATCTTCTGGTCTTTCAGCCGCAGCACCGCAATCGCGGTGGTGTCTTCCAACGGCACCGTCGCCGCCACGTACTCGCCCCCCGGCGAAATCTTGATGTCGGTGAAGGTCTCGCGACGCAGGTACTGCGTCAGGTCCACCGCCCCCACGCTGCCTGCGGCAACGCCCCCGATGACAGCCAGTGCGGCCGCCAGAATCGTCTTGTGCATCCTTCCCCTGCTCCTGTGGACACCTTGTCCTGGTGGCCGATTCTAGGCAGGGCCGTGCGTTTCCCGCCAGAGCCGGAAAAGACGACGGCACCGTTGCCGGTGCCGTCGTTGCCACTACCTTGGAGAGAGAGTCAGGACGTGGGTTCGGGGGGCGTGCGCCGGGTCAGTGGACCCCGCGTACCGCCAACATGAGGGCCAGGATGCTGAGGATCACGGCGATGGTGCCGTCGAGCACGCGCCAGGTGCTGGGCTTGGTGAACAGCGGCGCCAGCAGGCGTGCGCCCAGGCCCTGCGCGGTCAGCCACAGGCAGCTGGCGGTGACCACGCCGGCGGCGAAAGCCATGCGGGCGTTGCCGAAGTTCTCGGCGATGGAGCCGATCACCATCATGTCCAGCCAGAAGTGCGGGTTGATCAGCGAGAAGCCGACCGCGGCCATCAGCACCGCGCGGCGGCTGCCGTCGTCACTGTCAGCCTCGCCCATGCCACCGCCGCCGGCGATCGCACGGCGTGCCGACTTCATCGCATACCAGGCCAGGAACGCGACACCGGTCCACAGCACGGCGGTGGTCAGCCACGGCAGCGCCGAGGTAAGCGTGCGCAGGCCGGCCACGCTGGCGAAGATGAAGATGGCATCGATGGCCGCGCAGGTGGCGACCACCGGCACGATGTGCTTGCGCAGGATGCCCTGGCGCAGAATGAAGGCGCTCTGGGCCCCGACCACGGCGAACAGGCCGATGCCGGTAGCTGCACCAGAGAACCAGGCACCGAGGCCGGTGCTGGCGGAGATGACCGAGAACATGGGATGACTGCCTTGTATTGCTTGGGGGGGACGGTGCCTCGCGAAGGCGGACAGCACCGGAACGGGCGCCATTGTCGCGCCGCAACATGAAAAAGACGAGCTAAACTTCCTAAACCAACATTAGCGGAACTTAATTCGATGCGTATCGACCATGCCCAGCTGCGCGCCCTGGCCGCGGTGATCCGCGAAGGCAGCTTCGACCGCGCCGCACAGTCGTTGAACGTCACCCCTTCGGCGATCTCGCAGCGGGTCAAGGCGCTGGAGGACCGGGTCGGGCGCCTGCTGGTCAAGCGCGGCACTCCGGCCACCGCCACCGCCGAGGGCCAGGTGCTGGTGCAGTTGGCCGAGCAGACCGCCCTGCTCGAGCACGATGCGCTGCACCGGATGGGCCTGGCCGACGAGGATCTGCCACAGGCGAGCATCCCGGTGGCGGTGAACCACGACAGCCTGGAGACCTGGTTCCCGCAGGCCGCCTACCAGTTCGCACAGACCACCGGCACCACGCTGGACCTGCGCGTGGAGGACCAGGACCACACCGTGGAGCTGCTGCGCCAGGGCACGGTACTCGGTGCAGTGACCACCCTGGACGAGCCGGTGCAGGGCTGCCAGATCCACGCGCTGGGCAGCATCCGCTATGCGGCGACCTGTACCCCCGAGTTCCGCGAGCGCCACTTCGCCAAGGGCGTGACCGCGCCGGCACTGGCGCAGGCCCCGGTGCTGGTGTTCAACCGCAAGGACGACATGCAGTCGCGCTTCGCCCGGCGCATGGCCGGCGACGACCTGCCCAGCACCGCCCCGACCTGGTGGATTCCCTCCACCCGCGCCTTCGTGCAGGCCAACCTCGGCGGCATGGGCTGGACCATGAACCCGCTGCCGCTGGTCAAGCGGCACCTGGACGCCGGTCGCCTCGTGTACGTACGCCAGCGCGCGTGGGAAGACGTGCCGCTGTACTGGCAGCACTGGAAGGGCGACGTGCAGACCATGGCCCTGCTGACCCGCGCGGTGCTGGATGCCTCCTCAGCGCTGATCCGGCGCAAGCGCTGACGCACACCGAAAAAAGGGGACGGAGGGGATTAAGTCGTTTAAGGCCAGTGCGACATCCAAGGCAAATACGACTTAATCCCCTCCGTCCCCTTTTTTGGGGCTCCATCGGATCTCCATCGATCCTACACACCGGGTCCATGCGTGATGCGGATACTGGCCGGCCGATCACTGCAAGGATGCCCTGCATGCCTGTATTCGTCCGCGATGCGCGCCCCGAAGACGCTGCCGCCTGCATCGACCTGCGCGGGCGCACCCGCGAGAACGCCTTCAGTGCCGAGCAGCTGGCGCAGCTGGGCATCACCGTGGACAGCTGGGCGGCCGGCATCGCCCAGGGCGATTCGATCGGCCGCGTCGCCTGGGAGGGCGAACGCATGGCCGGCTACTGCTTCGCCGACCGCGACAGCGGTGAAGTGCTGGTGCTGGCCCTGCTGCCGGAGTATGAAGGCCGTGGCATCGGCCGGCAGCTGCTGCAGGAGGTGGTCAGCCTGACCCGCGATGCCGGCCACCGGCGGCTGTTCCTGGCCTGCTCGGCCGACCCGCGCTCGCGCTCGCATGGCTTCTACCGCCGCCTGGGCTGGCGCCCGACCGGCGGGGTCGACGAGGCCGGTGACGAGATTCTCGAGTTGCTCTGATTGACGGCGTCGCCAGGCATGGCCTGGCGCTACCGGGTGAGGATGGCGCGAAGCGCCGGATGCTGCGTTGCATCAAAAAAGGACTGGAACCGGTTAGAATCGCGCCAGGATGTTGCAAGGCGTTGTTTCTTCACGCCCTTTCCCTGCCCCACGCGCATCCTGACCCCTTCCCCTCCGCCAACGATCCCGCCCCCATGAAGAAATTTGGCAAGGCCCTGCTCGCCCTGCTCGTGCTGCTGTTGCTGGCCGCCGCGCTGTTCCTGTACTGGCCGCTGACCCAGCGCTCGGTGCCCGCCGCCAGTAACGACAAGCCCGTCGATGTTGTGCTGGTCGGCGCCGGCATCATGAGCATCACCCTGGCCACCTACCTGCAGGAACTGCAGCCGGACTGGAACATCCAGGTCTACGAACGCCTCGACGGCGTCGCCGGTGAAAGCTCCGACGGCTGGAACAACGCCGGCACCGGCCACTCGGCGTTCGCCGAACTGAACTACACCCCGGAACTTCCCGATGGCAGCATCGAGACCAAGCGCGCGGTCGGCATCGCCGAATCGTTCGAGGTCTCGCGCCAGTTCTGGTCGCACCAGGTGAAGGAAGGCCGGCTGAGCCAGCCCAGCGATTTCATCAATCCGACCCCGCACATGAGCTTCGTCTGGGGCGATGACAACATCGCCTACCTGCACAAGCGCCAGCAGGCCCTGGTCAAGAATCCGCTGTTCTACGGCATGCAGTACTCCGAGGATCCCAAGCAGATCCAGCAGTGGGCGCCGCTGCTGATGGAAGGCCGTGACCCGAAGCAGAAGGTCGCCGCGACCTGGATGCCGCTCGGCACCGACGTCAACTTCGGTGTGATCACCCGCCAGCTGACCACCGGCCTGCAGCGCAGCCCGAACTTCAGCCTGCACCTCAACCATGAGGTGAGCGCGCTGCGGCAGAACGCCGACAAGAGCTGGAACGTGACGGTGAAGGATCTCAAGGCCGGCACCGAGTCCACCACCCACGCCCGCTTCGTGTTCATCGGTGCCGGCGGCGCTGCGCTGAAGCTGCTGCAGATGTCGGGCATCCCGGAGTCGAAGGACTACGCGGGCTTCCCGGTCGGCGGCCAGTTCCTCGCCTTCCAGGGCCAGGACGTGACCTCGCGCCACGGCGTGAAGGCCTATGGCATGGCCGAGACCGGTTCGCCGCCGATGTCGGTGCCGCACCTGGATGCGCGCAAGCTGGACGGCAAGCCGGTGGTCCTGTTCGGGCCATTCGCGCTGTACAGCACCAAGTTCCTCAAGCACGGCTCGTGGTGGGACCTGTATTCCTCGGTCACCCACAACAACGTTGGCCCGATGCTGGAAGTGGGCAAGGACAACCTGGACCTGGTGCAGTACCTGATGGGCCAGGCGCGCCTGAACGATGCCGACCGCCAGGCCGAACTGGTCAAGTACTTCCCCAATGCCAAGCCGGGCGACTGGAAGCTGGTCACCGCCGGCCAGCGCGTGCAGATCATCAAGCGTGATCCGCTGAAGGGCCCGGTGCTGCAGTTCGGTACCGAGATCGTGACCGACAAGGACCACACCATCGCCGCCCTGCTCGGCGCATCGCCGGGCGCGTCGACCTCGCCGCCGATCATGCTGGACCTGATGGCCAAGGCCTTCCCCGACCAGATGAAGGCCGGTTGGGAAACCCGCCTGCGCGAGATCGTGCCGTCGTACGGGCGCAAGCTCAACGACAGCGCCGCGCTGGTCAACGAGATCCGTACGCTGACCAGCCAGACCCTGCAGTTGCCGTACCTGGAGGTGCCGGTGGATGCCGATGCGGCATCGCCAGCTCCGGCGGCGGTGCCGGCTGCGGTTCCGGCGCCGGCCAAGGAAAAGCGCAACGCCAACGAGGAACTGCAGGCGCTGTAAGCCCGCGCGCTCCTTTCGATGCAGACGGACGGCCACCTTCGGGTGGCCGTTTGCGTTTGGGCGACTACGGGTCGGATCTCTCCCGCACGGGAGGACTCTGGCCTGCGCTTGGGCGCCGATGATGGGGTCAGAGCCCATTGCCTGCGACAACGGGATCCAACCCCGGCCCGCCACTGCTCCGCGCCGGAAAGCCGATGCACAATGACGCGAATTGTAATGTTGTTAAGAATTATTTACATTTGCGTCCTGCGCAGTGACCGCGCCTCTCCCAGATGGAACTGACCGTGCCCGAAGCCGCCGCCCGGGTGCTGGACGACTGTTGCCGCCCTTCCCCGCTTCCGAGCCTCGAGCCCACCATGTCCCTGCCCCTCCGTAATCGCCTGCCCCGCCGCGCGCTGCTGCCGGCTGCCCTGCTTTCATCGTTGACCCTGCTGGCCGCGCCCAGCGCGTTCGCCGCCACCGATGGCGCTGCCGATGCCAAAACCCTGGACAGGGTCAGCGTGCGTGCCGATCAGTCGGCGCCGCCGGCCAGCACCACGCGCCTGCCGATCACCCTGCAGGAAACCCCGCAGTCGGCTACCGCGATCAGCCTGAAGCGCCTGCAGGACGAATCACTGTTCAGCATCAACGATGTGATGCGCAACGTGACCGGCGTCAGCGTGTCCTTCTATGACACGCAGCGCCCGCTGTACTACGCGCGTGGCTTCGCCATCACCGACTTCCAGGTCGATGGCATTCCCACCTACAGCGGCTCCACCAACCAGGAATACGACACCGCCTTCTACGACCGCATCGAAGTGATCCGCGGTGCCAACGGCCTGCTCAGCGGCGCCGGCGTGCCGTCGGCCACGGTCAACCTGCTGCGCAAGCGCCCCGGCAAGGAATTCGATGCGTCGTTCGCGGTCAGCGCCGGCAGCTGGGACTACCGCCGCATGGAAGCCGACGTGACCGCGCCGCTGACCGCTGACGGCCGCTTCCGCAGCCGCGTGGTCGCCGCCTACACCGATCGTGGCCTGTATTACGACCGCTACAAGGAAAACAAGATGGCCGGCATGGCGGTGCTGGAAGGCGATGTCACCGACAGCACCACAGTCACCGTCAGCTACCAGACACAGGACAACAATCCGACCGGTTCGACCTGGGGCACGGTGGCGTTCTTCGACAACCAGGGCAACTTCGCCCATCTGGCGCGCTCGACCAACCTGTCGCCGAAGTGGAGCTACTGGAAGCGCGAGAGCAACACCGCCTTCGCCAACCTCGAGCAGCGTTTCGGCGACAACTGGTTGTTGAAGATCAACACCGCCTACACCCGCGGCAACGTGCAGAACGTGCGCCTGTACGGCACCGGCAACCCGGACCCGGTGACCGGCTCTGGCATCTACCTGCGCGCGGCCGCCGGTGATTCGAAGGACACCCGCCGCAATGTCGATGCCTACCTGACCGGCACCTTCGCGCTGTTCGGCCGCGACCACGACCTGACCGTCGGCGCACAGTGGTCGGACCTGGAAGGCACCACCAATACGCTCACGCTGAACTACCCCCGCGACTGGGCGACCTGCGGGCGCGAGCGCTGCTACTACATCCCCAACGTCTTCAGCTGGGATGGCGATATTTCCGAGGTGACCTACACCCGCACCGGCGCGCGCCGCGTGGCCAAGACCACGCAGAGTGGCGTCTACCTGGCCACCCGCCTGCGCCTGGCCGAGCCGCTGTCGCTGATTGCCGGCGCACGCCTGAGCCGCTGGGAAACCCTCAGCCGCTCCTACAACGCTGCCGGCACCTATACCGGCACCAGCGGTGCGTACAAGGTGAGCGATGAAGTCACCCCGTACGTGGGCCTGGTCTACGAGATCACCCCGAACGTCTCGACGTATGCCAGCTACACCGAGATCTTCAATCCGCAGAACTACAAGGACCGCAACGAGAATCTGCTGGCACCGGTGCAGGGCTCGAACCTGGAAGCGGGCATCAAGACGCAGTGGTTCGATGGCCGCCTGACCGCCAATGCGGCCGTGTTCGAGGCCAAGCAGGACAACTACGCGGTGCGCGACATGAGTGTGCCGGAAGGCACGCTGAGCGACGGCAGCTCGGCCTACATCGGTATCAACGGCACCAAGGCACGTGGTTGGGAGATGGACGTCAACGGCGAGATCCTGCCGGGCTGGACGGTCAATGCCGGCTATACCCGCGTCAAGGTGACCCGCGCCGCCACCGACCTGCTGTACGCCAATCCGCCCAAGGACCTGCTGCAGCTCAACACCCAGCTGCAGCTGCGCGGCGCGCTGGAGCGCCTGAGCATCGGCGGTGGCCTGCAGTGGCAGAGCAGGGTGCAGGGCTACAACATCGCCTACCCGCTCGGCGGCACGGTGACGGTGAACCAGCCGGCGTATTCGCTGGTGCAGTTCAACGCCAACTACCGCATCAGCGACAACTGGACCGCGACGCTGAGCGTGCGCAACGCGCTGGACAAGACCTACTGGGCCAACCTGGACTACAACAACTTCGGCGAGCCGCGCTTCGTGTCTGCCAGCCTGCGCTGGAAGTTCTGAGCGACGGGAAACGGTAGTGCCGGCCGCTGGCCGGCTCCCCATCACCCTGCATCGCGTGGAGCCGGCCAGCGGCCGGCACTACCCGGATCAATGGGCCCGCCTCCGTGCGGGCCCTTCCTTTTGCTGCACTGCAAGTTGCACCCCTCTTCGTAATTATGCCGTAATTATTTCAACGCCAATCGGACGCCGGTCGATGAACCCGAGCTGGGACACGTTGGAACGCAGCCGCCAGGCCCGCCTGCAGCGGGCCGCGCCATGGGCCAGGGGCCGCGACGTTGCCGCCACCGACGTCGGCGAGCTGCTGCACGCACTGCTGGAGCCCGGTGACAAGGTCTGCCTGGAAGGCAACAACCAGAAGCAGGCCGACTTCCTCGCCCAGGCGCTGGCCGACCTCGACCCCGCCCGCGTGCATGACCTGCACATGGTGCAGTCGGTGCTGTCCCTGCCCTCGCACCTGGACGTGTTCGAGCGCGGCATCGCCTCGAAACTGGACTTCTCGTTCTCCGGCCCGCAATCGGTGCGCCTGGCCAACCTGGTCGCCGAAGGGCGCATCCAGATCGGCGCCATCCACACCTACCTGGAACTGTTCGGCCGCTACTTCATCGACCTCACCCCGCGCGTGGCCCTGGTGGCGGCGCAGGCCGCCGACCGCCACGGCAACCTCTACACCGGCCCGAACACCGAGGACACCCCGGTGATCGTCGAGGCCACTGCGTTCCGTGGCGGCATCGTCATCGCCCAGGTCAACGAGATCGTCGACACCCTCCCCCGCGTCGATATCCCCGCCGACTGGGTCAACTTCGTGGTGCAGGCGCCGCGCCCCAACCATATCGAGCCGCTGTTCACCCGCGACCCGGCGCAGATCTCCGAGATCCAGGTGCTGATGGCGATGATGGCGATCAAGGGCATCTACGCCGAGTACGGCGTGAACCGGCTCAACCATGGCATCGGCTTCGACACGGCGGCGATCGAACTGCTGCTGCCCACCTACGCCGATTCGTTGGGGCTGAAGGGAAAGATCTGCCAGCACTGGGCATTGAACCCGCATCCGGCGCTGATTCCGGCCATTGAATCGGGCTTCGTGAAGTCGGTGCACTCGTTCGGTTCGGAACTGGGCATGGAGAAATACATCGCCGCGCGGGGCGATGTGTTCTTCACCGGCGCCGATGGCTCGATGCGTTCCAACCGCGCGTTCTCGCAGACCGCCGGCCTGTATGCCTGCGACATGTTCATCGGTTCCACACTGCAGATAGACCTGCAGGGCAACAGCTCCACCGCCACCCGCGATCGCATCGCCGGCTTCGGCGGTGCACCGAACATGGGTTCGGATGCGCGCGGTCGCCGCCACGCCAGCGATGCCTGGATCAAGGCCGGGCAACAGGCTGCGCGCCCGGGCGAAATGCCGCGCGGGCGCAAGCTGGTGGTGCAGATGGTGGAAACCTTCCGCGAGCACATGGCGCCGGCCTTCGTCGAACGCCTCGATGCCTGGGAACTGGCCGAACGCGCGGACATGCCGCTGCCTCCGGTGATGATCTACGGCGACGATGTCAGCCACGTGCTCACCGAGGAAGGGATCGCCAACCTGCTGCTGTGCCGCACGGCCGAGGAGCGCGAACAGGCGATCCGCGGCGTCTCCGGCTATACCGCGGTCGGCCTGGGCCGCGACCGCGCGATGGTGGAAAACCTGCGCGACCGCGGCGTGATCCGACGCCCGGAAGACCTGGGCATTTCGCCGCGCGATGCCAGTCGCGACCTGCTGGCCGCACGTTCGGTGAAGGACCTGGTGCGCTGGTCCGGCGGCCTGTACGACCCACCCAAGCGCTTCCGCAACTGGTAAGGGACAGAGCATGGAAACCCTCGACTATCGATTCGAAGGCCGTACCGCCGTGCAGTTCCCGCGCGATGCGGTGCTGGTGGGCGTGCTCGCCTCGGGCAACCTGGAAATCCTGCTGGAGCCCGCTGCGCTGGACGGTGCGATGACGGTGCGCATCATCACCGCTGCGCGCGGCTTCGGCAGCATCTGGCAGGCGGTGATCGCCGACTTTGCCCAGCGCCATCCGCTGCGCGACGTGCGCGTGTCGATCAACGACGCCGGCGCCACACCGGCGGTGGTCAGCCTGCGCCTGGACCAGGCGGTGGAAACCCTGCTGGCCGGGGGCACGCCATGAGCCACATGCAGCGCCGCAGCTACTACGAAGCCGATGCACGCGAGCGCATTGCCGGGCTGGTCGACGCCGGTTCGTTCCGCGAATTCATCGGCCCGGCGCGGAGGATGATGAGTCCCCACCTGGCCCAGCTCGACCAGCCTGCCGCGTTCGATGATGGCATCGTGGTCGGCGAAGCCACGCTGCAGGGCAAGCGCGTGCTGCTGGCCGCACAGCAGGGTGAATTCATGGGCGGCGGCGTGGGCGAGGTGCACGGCGCCAAGCTGACCGGCCTGCTGCGCCGCGCGGCCGAAACACGCCCCGATGGCGTGTTGCTGCTGCTCGACACCGGCGGCGTGCGCCTGCATGAAGCCAATGCCGGGCTGATCGCGATTTCCGAAATCATGCGCGCCACGCTGGGCGCACGCGCTGCTGGCGTGCCGGTGGTCGCCCTGATCGGCAGCGGCAACGGTGCCTTCGGCGGCATGGGCATCGTTGCCCGCTGCTGCACCACGGTGATCATGTCCGAGGAAGGCCGGCTGTCGCTGTCCGGACCGGAAGTGATCGAGACTGTACGCGGCGTGGAAGAGTTCGACTCGCGCGACCGCGCGCTGGTGTGGCGCGTGACCGGTGGCAAGCACCGCTACCTGATCGACCAGGCGCAGGTGCTGGTGCCCGACGCCATCGAGGCCTTCGCCCACGCCGCCGCCGATGCACTGCAGCCCGACGCAGCCAGCAGCGATACCGGCACCGCACTGAGCGCCCTGCAGGCCCGCCACGCCGCGCTGAAGGCACGCGTGCAGGCCTGGGGCGATTGCCGCGACGGGCTGGATATCTGGACCCGCCAGGGCATTGCCGAACCCGAGCGACTGCCCTTGCTGGATACCGATGCCTTCCTCGCCGCCACTGCTGGCCGGAGCCTGCCATGAGTACGCCGCTGCAGACCCTGCTCGACGCGCTGTTCCCGCGTGGGCACGCCATCCATGTGCGCGATTCGGTATTGACCGGCACGGCTGCCACCGCCGATGGCGAAGTGACGGTGATCGGCACCACCGACCGTATCGAGGTCGGCGTCGACCATGCACTCGTCCTGGCAGAAACCGTGCTGGCCAGCACCGCCGCGCACCCGCAGCGACCGATCGTGATGCTGGCCGACACCGCCGGCCAGCGCCTGGCCCGCCGCGATGAACTGCTGGGCATCAACGGTTACTTCGCCCATCTCGCGCAGTCCCTCGATCTGGCCCGCCGCCGTGGCGCGCGCCTGGTCACCCTGGTGTACGGCGAATCGGTCAGTGGCGGTTTCCTGTCCTTCGGCCTGATGGCCGACCACATCCACGCCCTGCCCGATGCACAGGTGCGGGTGATGGACCTGCGCGCGATGGCACGGGTAACCAAGCAACCGCTTGAAAAACTGCAGGCGCTCAGCCAGAGCTCACCGGTGTTCGCACCCGGCGTGGCGAACTACGTGGCGATGGGTGCGGTGGAATCGCTGTGGGACGGCGATCTTGCCCAGCATCTGTTGCAGGCGCTGCGCACGCCCGCCGAAGGCGATGCGCGTGCAGTGCTGGGGGCGCAACGTGGCGGCCGAGAGCTGGCGGCGGGCGTTTCCGCTGCCGTGGCCCGCGGCGATGCCTGAGCGGCTGCCCCGCCATA
>DQIG01000113.1:29812-30316 GCA_003525885.1 Stenotrophomonas sp. | reverse complement strand
CGTTCAGCAGGCCACCGAGCGTCTGGCCGGCCGGATAATGGCCTACGGCGGCACGGTGCATTGCCGTGGCAACCGGCTCCGGCTCGTCCTGCACGAATCGATTGCGGGTACAGCGGCGGCATTCGCATCGCCTGCCTGATCGGGGAACGACGCGCAGGGCACGCTGCTCCGCTAAAGTTGCGCCCGAAACCGCCGCTATCCGTGCCGAGCCCCTCCCTCGTGAGCCACCGCATCATGCCCGTCCTGCCGCAGGCCGCCGTCGATGGCGACCTGGCCGATCCGCTGCCACAGCGGATCCTGCTGGTCGAAAACTCCCGTGCGTTCACCGGCATGCTGCGCGAAGCCATCGAGCAGCGCCTGGAACTGCCGGTGGTGATCGCATCCACCCTGGCCGAGGCCGACCGCCTGCTCAGCGAAGGCGGCGGCTGGTTCCTGGTGCTGACCGGGCTGGTGCTGGCCGATGGTGACCGCGATGCGGTGGTCGAGTTCTTCCTCAAGCGCGAC
>DQIG01000113.1:22250-29665 GCA_003525885.1 Stenotrophomonas sp. | reverse complement strand
CGAGTTCTTCCTCAAGCGCGACCTGCCCACCGTGGTGGTCAGCGGCGTCTACGACGAAGACCTGCGCAAGCGCGTGCTGCAGCAGCAGATCATCGATTACGTGCTGAAGAACACCCCCGGCAGCATCGACTACCTGGTGTGGCTGGTACAGCGCCTGGAACGCAACCGTCGCATCGCCGCGCTGGTGGTGGACGATTCACCGTCCGCTCGTGGCTATGCCGCCGCCCTGCTGCGCATGTATGGCCATGAGGTGCACGAAGCGGCCGACGGCAACGAANNCCGGCATGGGCGACGACGGCGCGGCCGGCATGCTGGAAATGCTGAAGGCCGGCGCGCGCACCGTGGCGCAGGATGAAGCCAGCTGCGTGGTGTACGGCATGCCGAAAGAGGCGGTCAAGCGCGGCGGGGTGGAGAAGTCGGTGCCGCTGAACGCGATCTATCGCGAAATCCTGCAACAGCTGCAGCACTGATCATGCAGATACCTCCGCCCAGCGCTACCGCTTCCCCGCCATGGGAAGGACGCCGCGTGCTGGTGGTGGAGGACAGCGCGGTGCAGCGCGGCTACCTGGTCGGCCTACTGCGGCAACTGGCGTTCGGCGAGATCTTCGAAGCGGCCGACGGCAACGAAGGCCTGGCCGCGATCGAGGCGCACCCGGCGATCCGCCTGGCCGTGGTTGACCAGGAGATGCCCGGCATGCAGGGTGTGGAATTCACCCGCCGCCTGCGCACCCTGCGCTCGCGCGACAAGGTGGCGGTGATCGGCATCTCCGGCAATACCGATGCCTCGCTGATCCCGCGCTTCCTGAAGAACGGCGCCAACGATTTCCTGCGCAAGCCATTCTCGCGCGAGGAATTCTTCTGCCGTGTCTCGCAGAACGTGGATCAGCTGGAACTGATCGGCACCCTGCAGGATCTGGCCACCCGCGATTTCCTTACCGGCCTGCCCAACCGGCGCTTCTTCCTGGAGCAGAGCCAGCGCCAGCTGCCGCAGTTGCAGCTGCACGGCCAGTGCGTGGCAGTGGCGATGATCGACATCGACCACTTCAAGCACATCAACGACACCCACGGCCACGAAGCCGGCGATGATGCGCTGCGCGCGGTGGCCGGCGCAGTGGCCGCGCATGCACGCAGCCACGACCTGATCGCGCGGTTCGGCGGCGAGGAGTTCTGCCTGCTGGTGCCGGACATGGAACAGGACGAGGCACTGCTGTACTTCGAGGAACTGCGCCAGCGCATCGCCGCGCTGGAAGTGGACATCGGCACTGCCACCCTGCGCATGACGGTCAGCATCGGCCTGTGCTGCCTGCGTCCGCAACGCGACGCGCTGCACCGGCTGATCTCCGAGGCCGACCGCCAGCTGTATCTGGCCAAGGCCGGCGGCCGCAACCGGGTCAGCTGCACTACGGTGGCCAGCCCGCTGCGTCCACGCGAGCCCGCCCTGCCCTGAGCGGCGCGCTTTGATCCAGATCAACGCCGCCCATGCGCGGCGGATCTACAGTCGGCCCCGACATACGCATGAAGGGGAGCCGGGGATGGCACTACTGGTCTGGCAGGACGATCTGAACATCGGTATCGATGTGATCGACCAACAACACCGCCGCATCATCGAGATGCTCAACCACCTGCACGTGGCGCAGACCAGTCTGCAGCGCGCGGCGGTGGGTGAAGTGATCGACGAGGTGGTCGACTACACCATGTCGCACTTCGCGTTCGAGGAAGAGCTGATGGAGGAGGCGGGCTACCCGTTCTGTGCCGCGCACAAGCGCGTGCATGAGATCTTCATCAAGCGCGTGGCCGAGTACCGGCTGCGCTTCCAGGCCGGTGAGGACATCAGCGACGAACTGCGCACCATGCTCTCGCGCTGGCTGTTCAACCACATCCGCGGCGACGACCAGGCCTACGCCGAACAGGTCAAGGCGCACTTGAACCAGTTCACCCGCGAGCACCAGGGCGGTGGCTGGCTGGGCCGCACGCTCAAGCGCTTCTTTGGCTGAACCGCAGCGCGCGCCGGTGCAGTGCCACCAGCGCGCACAGCGTCGCCACCGCGGTCAGGCACAGGTAGTAGCCCACCGCGACCAACCCGAAGCGCTCGGCCAGCCAGGTGGCCAGGTAGGGCGCAGGTGCGGCACCGAGAATGCCGGCCAGGTTGAATGACAGCGAGGCGCCGGTGTAGCGCACCTCCACCGGGTAGATCTCGGCCAGGAAGGTGCCGCAGGGGCCGTAGGTCAGGCCCATCAGGAACAGCCCCAAGCACAGGAAGGCAGTGACCAGCCATGGGCTGTGTGGCTGGAACAGCGGCGCGAACAGCACGCCGAAACCGATGATCAGCACGCTGGCCACGATCATCGTGCGGCGCGTGCCCCAGCGGTCGCCGTAGCGCGCCGACAGCGGGATGCCCAGCGCGAAGAACAGCATGCCGGCCATCTGCATCAGCAGGAACTGCTCGCGGCTGTAGCCCAGCACCGCCGTGCCGTGGCCGAGGCTGAACACCGTCATCAGGTAGAACAGCACGAAGGTGGCGAACGCGCCCAGCGTACCCAGCAGCATCGGCACCGGGTGGCCACGCAGCACCGTCAGCATCGGCAGCCGCACCGGCGCCTTCTGTTCCAGTGCCTTCTTGAAGTCGGGGGTCTCGTGGATGTTCAGCCGCACCCACAGGCCGAGGCCGACCAGCAGCGCGCTGGCCACGAACGGAATGCGCCAGCCCCACTGCAGGAAGTCGTCCTGGCTCAGGCAGCGGCCCAGCACCAGGAAGATGCCGGCCGACAGCAGGAAGCCGAGCGGTGCACCCAGCTGCGGGAACATGCCGTACCAGGCGCGTTTGCCAGGCGGCGCGTTCTCGGTGGCCAGCAGCACCGCCCCGCCCCACTCACCCCCCAGCCCCAGGCCCTGGCCGAAACGGCACAGCGCCAGCAGCGCCGGTGCCCACAGCCCGATCTGCGCATGGGTCGGCAGCAGGCCGATCAGCACCGTGGACACGCCCATGGTCAGCAACGCCGCTACCAGGGTGGCCTTGCGTCCGATGCGGTCACCGAAGTGGCCGAACACCGCCGAGCCGACCGGGCGCGCGATGAACGCCACCGCGAACGTTGCCAAGGACTGCAGCAGGGCTGCCTGTTCGCTGCTGTCCGGGAAGAACAGGTGCGGAAACACCAGCACTGCAGCCGTGGCGTAGATATAGAAATCGAAGAACTCGATGGTGGTGCCGATCAGGCTGGCCAGCAGGACTCGACTGGGGGAATTCACGGGCGGCGCGGCAGCGGTGATCGTCGACATCGGCAACACGGGTAACGGCGGATCGCCCGATTCTGCCACGGGCTGGCGGCCGCACGGGACGATGGTTTCAGCCGACACCGATGCCAACGAGGGCGGCAGGCGCCATTCTCCTGTCGCGTCGAGCTGGGCTCGACTCTACAGGTGAGCGCAATGCCAGGTGTCGTTACAGCTGGATCCAGGTCGCCTTGATCTCGCTGTACTTGTCGAATGCATGCAGCGATTTGTCGCGGCCATTGCCGGACTGCTTGTAGCCACCGAACGGGGCGGTCATGTCGCCGCCATCCCAGCCGTTCACCCAGACGCTGCCGGCGCGCAGCTGGCGCGCGACGCGATGGGCGCGGCCGAGATCGCGCGTCCACAGCCCTGCCGCCAGCCCATAACGGCTGTCGTTGGCCACGCGCACCGCTTCGGCCTCGTCCTCGAAACCGAGCACCGCCAGCACCGGCCCGAACACTTCCTCGCGCGCCAATGCCTGCTCCGGCCGCACCTGGTCGAACACGGTGGGCTGCACATAGCTGCCGCCGGCTTCCACCTCGGCGCGCCGCCCCCCCAGCAGCAACCGGGCGCCTTCGCGTTCGGCGCGTGCGATATCGTCCATCACCTTGTCCAGGTGGGCGGCATCCACCAGCGCGCCCATCGACGCATCGGCCTGCAGCGGATGCTGCGGCTGCATGTGCTGGCCGTAGGCAACCACCTGGTGCACGAAATCCTCGCGGATCGAGCGCTGCACCAGCAACCGCGAACCGGCGGTGCAGACTTCGCCCTGGTTGAAGAAGATGCCCTGTGCGACCGCCTTGGCGGCAGCATCCAGATCAGGGGCGTCGGCAAACACCACATGCGGGCTCTTGCCACCACACTCCAGCCAGACCCGCTTGAGGTTGGAGCGCCCTGAATACTGCAGCAGCTTCGCCCCGGTGGCCGTGGAGCCAGTGAAGGCCAGCACGTCCACATCCATGTGCAGGGCCAACGGTTCACCGACGCGCGCGCCGTGGCCCGGCAGCACGTTCAGCACGCCCTCCGGCAGCCCAGCCTCGGCGGCCAGCGCCGCCAACCGCAGCGCACTCAGCGGCGACCGCTCGGATGGCTTGAGCACCACCGAGTTGCCCATGGCCAAGGCCGGCGCGATCTTCCAGCAGGCCATCAGCAGCGGGAAATTCCACGGCACGATGGCCGCCACCACACCCGCGGCCTCGCGCGTGACCAGCCCCAGCTCGTGCGGGCCGGTCGGCGCGACCTCGCCGTACAGCTTGTCCACCGCTTCGGCGGTCCAGCGCAGGCAGCGCACCACGCCGGGCAGGTCGATGCGGCGCGCATCGCGCACCGGTTTGCCCATGTCCAGGGTCTCCAGCAGGGCCAGTTCGTCCGCGTGCGTTTCCACCAATGCCGCCAGTGCCAGCAGCACGCGCTTGCGATGGGCCGGACTGGCCTGCGACCAGTGGCCCGCTTCGAAGCTGCGTCGCGCAGCCCGTACCGCGCGCTCGACATCCTGCGCGTCGCAGTCGGCAACCGCGCCCAGCACGCGGCCATCGATCGGACTGATGCAGTCGAAGCGGGCGCCACCGGCTGCGTCGGTGTAGCAACCATCGATGAAGGCCTGGCCAGGTATCGACAGCTGGAGGGCCAGCGCCTGCCAATGACTGCGGTCGGGGAAATCGGCCATGGGAAGTTCCAGCATTCAACGAGCCTTGGTTATACCGGGGCCGCCGCGACTCCGCCGTGACGCCGCTGCGCTACATTCATCGCATCGGACCCGACGGAGCTGGCATGAAGCATCCCGCGAGCGACCTGCACGACCTGGCCACCCAGCGCCCCGAGTCACTGGACGCGTACTGGATGCCGTTCACCGCCAACCGCCAGTACAAGGCGGCACCACGCATGCTGGTGCGCGCCGAAGGCATGCATTATGAGGATATCGACGGCCGCCAGATCCTCGATGGCACCGCCGGCCTGTGGTGCTGCAACGCCGGCCACGCTCGCCCACGCATCGTCGAGGCCATCGTCGAGCAGGCACGCACGCTCGACTACTCACCCGCCTTCCAGATGGGCTCGCCGCCGGCGTTCGCGCTGGCGCAGCGGCTGGCGGCACTGGCCCCGGCCCCGCTCAACCATGTGTTCTTCACCAGCTCCGGCTCCGAGGCGGTGGATACCGCGATGAAGATCGTGCTGGCCTACCACCGCCAGCGTGGCGAGGGCCAGCGCACCCGCTTCATCAGCCGCGAGAAGGCCTACCACGGCGTGGGTTTTGGTGGCATGGCGCTGGGCGGGCTGCCCAACAACCGCAGGGCCTTCGGCCTGCAGCTGGGCGGCGTGGACTACCTGCGCCACACCCTGGACCTGCAACGCAATGCGTTCAGCAAGGGCCTGCCACGCCAAGGGGCCGAACTGGCCGAAGACCTGGAGCGGCTGATCGCGCTGCACGACGCCTCGACGATTGCTGCCGTGTTCGTCGAGCCCATCGCCGGTTCCGCCGGGGTCATCCTGCCCGCGCCCGGTTACCTGCAACGCCTGCGCGAGCTGTGCGACCACCACGGCATCCTGCTGGTGTTCGATGAGGTCATCACCGGTTTCGGCCGTGTCGGCATGCCGTTTGCTGCGCAGCGCTTCGGGGTCACCCCGGACCTGCTGACCTTTGCCAAGGCGGTCAGCAACGGCGCAGTGCCGCTGGGTGGCGTGCTGGTGGGCGATGCCGTGCATGCCGGGCTGATGCAGGCGCCGCCACAGGCCATCGAGCTGTTCCATGGCTACACCTACTCCGGCCATCCACTGGCCTGTGCCGCAGCGCTGGCGACGCTGGATGTCTATGCCGAGGAGCGCCTGTTCGAGCGCGCCATCGAGCTGGGCGAGTACTGGCAGGAACGGCTGCATGCGCTGCAGGGCCTGCCCAACGTGATCGACATCCGCAACTTCGGGCTGGTCGGCGCGATCGAGCTGGCGCCGCGTCGCGATGCCCCGGGCAGCCGAGGCTACGAGGTGTTCCGGCGTTGCTTCCACGACGGCCGGCTGCTGGTGCGCTGCACCGGCGATATCATCGCGCTGTCGCCGCCGCTGATCGTGGACAAGGCACAGATCGACCAGATCGCCGGCACCCTGGGCGAGATGATCCGAGCCACCGCCTGAGCCCGGGCCGGCGGTGGCGAGCGGGTACAATGGGCGGTTCCGCTCCTGCTCGCTGCCGTGCCCATGGATATCGTCGTCAAAGAAGAACTCAAGGCCTACATCGACCCGCTGACCGCGGACGAACATGACGCGCTGGAGCGCAGCATCCTGGCCGAAGGCTGCCGCGATGCGCTGGTGCTGTGGGGCGAGGTGCTGGTCGATGGCCACAACCGCTTCGGCATCTGCCAGAAGCATGGCCTGCCGTTCAATACGGTGCAGAACACCCGCTTCCAGAGCATGGAAGACGTGCATCTGTGGATGATCGAGCAGCACCTGGGCCGCCGCAGCGTGTCCGACTTCCAGCGCGGCGTGCTGGCACTGCGCAAGCGCGACATCCTGGCCGCCCGCAAGCAGGTCGAGCAGGCGCAGCTGCAGCGCGAGAGCGATGGCACCGCCGAGGTCGCCGAAGAGGCCGGCGAAGACAGTCCGCCGTGGGAGCCAGCACCGAAGATCAGCCGCGCCGAGCTGGCCCGCGAAGCCAAGCTGAGCACCAGCCAGGTCGGCATGATCGAACGCATTCACGCCCAGGCTGCGGCCGAAGTGGTGGAAGCGGTGAAGGCCGGCATGATCTCGATCAGCGCCGCCGCGGCCGTGGCCGACCTGCCGGAAGACGAGCAGCGCGCCGCCGCCGCCGGTGGCAAGGACGAGCTGAAGCAGGCCGCCAAGCGCGTGCGCGAGTCCAAGCGCAAGCCGCGTGCACCGAAGCCTGAACCGGCCGAGATGGACTTCGAGGAGGCGGACGAGGAGCAGATCGCCAGCCGCGACGCCGAAGTGCTGTCGGCCCTGGAGCAGCTGGGTGAGGACGCACCGGCGCTGCGCCGCCGCGTGGTCGCGTTGACCCGCGAGAACGACACCCTGCGCGCGCAGCTGGCCGCGCTGCGTAAACAGTTGGAAGCGCTCTGAACCAGCGGGTAGTGCCGGCCGCTGGCCGGCAACCCCATGGACGTTCCCGGTGCGTTGCAGATGCCGGCCAGCGGCCGGCA
>DQIG01000113.1:8927-22094 GCA_003525885.1 Stenotrophomonas sp. | reverse complement strand
AGCGGCCGGCACTACCGGGTGCTCATCCCGTGGCGGTTAGACTCGTGGCATGACGCCTGCCCACGATCCGCGCCGCGCACAACTGCGGCGCCTGAAAGCCCTCGCGCTCGGCCTGCTGCTGTTGATGCTGGCCGGATTCGCGGTCAGCCACTGGCAGGGTGAGCGCGGCATCTGGGCCTGGGTCTCGGCCTTCTGCGAGGCGGCCGCGGTCGGTGCACTGGCCGACTGGTTCGCGGTCGTCGCGCTGTTCCGGCGGCCGATGGGGCTGCCGATCCCGCATACGGCAATCATCCCGCGCAGCAAGGAACGCATCGGCGACAGCCTCGCCCTGTTCGTGCGCGACCAGTTCCTGGAACCGGGCGTGCTGCTGGCCAAGCTGCAGGTGTTCGATCCGGCCAGCCGCCTCGGCAGCTGGCTGGCCGACCCGGCGCGCTCGCGGATGCTGGCCGACATGGCCCGCAGCTGGGCCCTCCAGGCACTGGACTTCTTCGACGAAACCGCGGTGCGCCGGCAGCTGCATGCCTTCGTGGTGCAGCAGCTGCGGCAGTGGAATGCCGCCGCCACCGCCGGTGAACTGCTGGCCCTGCTGACCGCCGATGGGCGCCACCAGCGCGTGCTGGACGAGGGCCTGCAGCGGCTGGGGCGATGGCTCGAACAACCGGAGGTTAAGGAACGTGCCTCGCAGCTGATCGTGCGCTACATCCAGCGCGAATGGCCGACGCTGTCGAGCACGGTGAACTGGGTCAAGCCGATCGACGAGATCGGCGACAGCCTGGCCGAACGCCTGGCGCGGGCGGTGCTGGAAGAACTGCAGCAGGTGCTGGCCGAGCCGCAGCATCCGCTGCGCCAGGACTACGAGACCTGGCTGCGGAACTACGTGCAGCGCCTGCGCGAGGACCCTGCCCTGGCCGAGCGCATCGAACAGCTCAAGCAGGAAATGATCGACCATCCGGCCCTGCAGGATTACGTGCAGGGCCTGTGGGCGCGCATCCACGCCAGCCTGCGCGCGGACCTGCAGCGCGAGGATTCGGCGCTGGTCGGTCACCTGCAGCGCAGCCTGGGTTCGCTCGGAGCCAGCCTGCAGGCCGATCCAGCCCTGCGGGAGGCGCTGAACCAGCATCTGCTGGAAGGTGCGCAGCGCCTGACCGGGCGCCTGCGCGAGGGCGTGACCACGCATATCGCGCAGACCGTCAAGGGCTGGGACGAGCGGCACCTGGTCGAGCAGCTGGAACTGAGCGTGGGCCGTGACCTGCAGTTCATCCGCTTCAACGGCACCCTGGTCGGCGGGCTGATCGGCCTGCTGCTGCACGCGGCAACGGTGCTGTTCCGCTTCTGAAGCGCACCCTGCACTGGCCTGCCTGCCGTCACGCTTGATTAACGAAATGCGAATGCCTATCATTTGCTAATCGGTTGTACGCTTAGCCAAGCGGGGCACGGAAGCACGTACCCACCCGCCCCTTCGCCCGTGTACATCCCCCGACTACCGGGTCGCCCGCACCGCGCGGGTGGCGCACCGTCGATGGGACTCGCTGGGCGACGTGCGCGGAGCGCACGGCTGCTGCGTCTGCGCATTCCATCGCCTGTTTCGTCCTGCATGGAATCGCACCGATGGCAACGCCGCTGAACCTCCCTCGTCCCACTCTGCTGGCCCTGGCCGTGACCGCACTGATGATCGCCCCGCTGGCCCATGCCGACGGCACTGCCGAATCCTCCGCGCGCACGCTGGACACCGTGAGGGTGACCGCCGATGGCGAGATTCCCAACAGCTATACGGTGAAGGGCGCGCGCAGTGCGACCAAGCTCGACCTGTCGCTGCGTGAGACGCCGCAGTCGGTGACAGTCATCACCCGCCAGCGCCTGGATGACATGGGCCTGTTCTCGTTGTCGGACGTGATGGGCCAGGTCACCGGCGTCAGCGTGTCGGTCACCGACAGCGAACGCATCAACTACGTCTCGCGCGGCTACACCATCGACAACTTCCAGATCGACGGCATGCTCAACACCTTCGGTGGCTCCGTCAAGACCAACACCGACAACGTGATCTACGAGCGCATCGAGGTGATCCGCGGCGCCACCGGCCTGACCACTGGCGCGGGCGATCCGTCCGGCACCATCAGCATGATCCGCAAGCGCCCGACCGATACCTTCCAGATGGGTGCCAACCTGACCCTTGGCCGCTGGGGCAACCGTCGCCTGGAAGCCGACCTCGGCGGCCCGGTCGCCTGGGACGGACGCATCCGTGCGCGCGTGGTCGCCGCCAAGCAGCAGAGCGATTCGTTCCGTGATGTCTATGCGCTGGACAAGGACGTGTTCTACGGCATCGTGCAGGCCGACCTGAGCGACAGCACGCTCTTCGAGGTGGGTTACGAATACCAGTCGCCGCGCACCACCGGCGTGACCTGGGGCGTGGTGCCGTACTGGGGCGCCGATGGCGCGCCGGCCAACCTGCCGCGCTCGACCAACCTGTCGGCCTCGTGGAGCGCCTGGCCGATCGTGGAGAAGACCAGCTTCGCGCGCCTGGAGCAGCAGCTGGGCAACGGCTGGTCGGTGAAGGGCAACCTCAGCCACGCCGTGCGCGATACCGATGGCAGCGTCTGGTACGGCGCGGCCGGCTATCCGCGCGCCGATGGCACCGGCATCACCGCCTACATCTCGCACTTCAACGAGCACAGCACAATGGACGTGTTCGACGTCAACGTCGGCGGACCGTTCCAGTTGTTTGGACGTGAGCACGAACTGGTGTTCGGGCTGGGCCAAGCGGTGCGCAAGGGCGAATCGGAGGCGATGTCGTTCGATTCCAGCGCACCGGGCTACTCGCAGGTGCCCGACTGGCGCCACTGGACCGGCGAGGTGCCGGTACTGCCGGTGACCCGCCTGGGTCGCCTGTCGTCGCAGGATGAACTGCGCCAGCGCGCCGCCTATGTAGCGGCCCGCCTGCGCCTGGCCGATCCGTTGCTGGCCGTGGTGGGCGCCCGCTATGGCAGCTGGGAAACCCGCAAGTGGGCCTATGGCTACGACGCCAAGGGCAACCGCAACAGCACCACCCGCACCGGCTACCGGCCGGACGACACGCTCACTCCGTATGCCGGCCTGGTCTACGACTTCAATTCGATCTTCAGCGGTTATGTCAGCTACACCGACATCTTCAAGCCGCAGAACTACCGCGACCGCAACGGCAATTACCTGGAGCCGGTGGTCGGCGACATGTACGAAGCGGGCGTCAAGGCCGAGTTCTTCGGCGGCCTGCTCAATGCCTCCGCCGCCGTGTTCGAAGGCAAGCAGGACAACGTCGCCGAGATCGACGATTCGGTGCCGGTGAATTCGCTGCCCGATGGCGGCCAGGCCTACCGCTCCACCGGCAAGGGCAACAAGGTGAAGGGCTGGGAAATCGAGAGCCAGGGCAGCATCGGCGAACAGTGGAACATCTCGGCCGGCTTCGCCCATACCGTCATCCGCAACAGGGACGGCGTGCTGCAGCGGACCACCGCCCCGCAGGACACCTTCCGGCTCAACACCAGCTGGCGCCCCGGCGGTATCGATGGCCGTTTCTGGCTGGGCGGTGGCGTGACCTGGCAGAGCCGCATCTGGAGCACCAGCACCAAGGCCGATCGCAGCAAGGCCAACATCACCCAGGACGCGTTCTACCTGGTCAACCTCGCCGGCGGCTACCGCTTCAACGAGAACTTCAGCGCGCAGCTGAACATCAACAACCTGCTCGACAAGAAGTACTTCAACAACGTCGGCTTCTACAACGGCGTGTACTGGGGCGAACCACGCAACGTCACCGTGACGCTGCGCTGGAAGCTCTGACCCTGGATGGATGGCACCGGTTCTGCGACCGCTGCCCGGCCAGGGATGGCCAACCCCGGTGCACTGCGGTGCACCGGTTCCTTTTCACTGAAACCTGCAGGAACGCCGTGGACCGCTCGCCCGCAACCGCCAGCCCCCGCACCTTCTTCTCCAACCCGCGCTGGGGCGTGCTGTCACGCTCGTTGGCTGCAATCTTCGGTGGCTATGCGCTGGCCTCGGTGACCAGTGTGTTCTGCGCGATGACGCTGCCCGGCGCACGTGGCCAGACCGTGCTGACCGGCATGCTGCTGGCCATTCTGGTCGCCGCCTGCGCGGCGTTGTGGGCGTTCGCCACCCGCAGCGCGCTGCGTGCGTGGATCGGCATTCTCGCTCCCACCCTGCTGATGGCTGCCATCGCGCGCATGCTGGGGGCCTGGGCATGAAGAATGGATTCCGCCAATCGATGGCGTGGCTGCACACCTGGACCGGCCTGCTGGTCGGCTGGTTGCTGCTGCTGATCTTCATGGCCGGCACGGCCAGCTACTACCGCGAAGAAATCAGCCGCTGGATGCGCCCGGAGCTGCCGGCCAACAAGGTCAGCATCGATGTGGCTGCGCAGCGCGCGGTGGACTACCTGCAGGCCAATGCGGCGCAGGCCGAGAACTGGTTCGTCACCCTGCCGCAACCGCGCAACCCGGCGATGCAGATGTTCTGGCGGCTGCCACCGGAGCTGGCCGACCCCAGCCGTGGCCGTCGTGGTGGCTTCGGCGATGCCACGCTGGACCCGAACACCGGCCAGGCGCTGAAGGCGCGCGAAACGCGTGGCGGTGACTTCTTCTACCGCCTGCATTTCGACCTGCACTACATCCCGGTGCTGTGGGCGCGCTACCTGGTCGGCTTCTGCGCGATGTTCATGCTGGTGGCAATCATCACCGGCGTCATCACCCACAAGAAAATCTTCAAGGACTTCTTCACCTTCCGCAAGGACAAGGGCCTGCGTTCCTGGCTCGATTTCCACAACGTCAGTGCGGTGATGGCGCTGCCGTACCACGCGATGATCACCTACACCGGCATCGTCACCCTGATGATCATGTACCTGCCGTGGGGAGTGAAAGTCGCCTACCCGCAGGACGAGGACAAGTTCTTCAGCGAAGCCTTCGGCGGCATGCCGGAGGTGACCGCGCCGGCCGAAGGCCGCGCCACCCCGCTGCCGATCGCGCAGCTGCTGGACAGCGCACGTGCACATTGGCACGGCGTGGAAGTGGCCGGCTTCACCGTGTCCAACCCGGGCGCAGCCAATGCCGTGATCGACATCCGCCAGCGCGATGGCAAGCGCCTGTCCACCGACACTCCCGCCGTTCGCTACGACATGGTCAACGGCACGTTGCTGGAAGAAACGCCGCCGTCGGGCGGTGCCACCGCCACCCGTGGCGTGCTGTACGGCCTGCACCTGGCGCGTTTTGCCGACTGGGGCCTGCGTGCGCTGTTCTTCCTGTCCGGCCTGGTCGGCTGCCTGATGGTCGCCAGCGGCGTGGTGCTGTGGGCGGTGAAGGAGCGGCCCAAGCATGCAAAGAGCGGCCGTACCGGCTTTGGCCTGCGCCTGGTCGATGCGCTGAACATCGGCACCGTAGCCGGCCTGCCGATCGCCTTCGCGGCCTACTTCTGGGGCAACCGTCTGCTGCCGCTGGACATCGCCGAGCGCTCGAGTGCGGAAGCCAACGTGTTCTTCTACGCCTGGGGCGGCGCGCTGCTGGCCGCGTTCATCTGGCCGAAGCGGATGATGTGGGCGTGGCAGCTCTATCTGGGTGCGGCTGCGTTCGCGCTGGTGCCGGTGGTCAATGCGCTGACCACGCACGCACATCTGGGCATCACCCTGCGCAACGGTGACTGGGTACTGGCCGGCTTCGATCTTTCGATGATCGCGTTCGGTGCGATGCTGGCGCTGTGCGGCTGGCGCATGCAGCACTGGACGCCACCGCTGAGTGCGGCCGAGAAGAAGAAACGTGCGGCCGCCGCAGCTGCACCCAAGGCATCGGTCGAAGCAGCGGAAGCTGCTGAAGCGGAGGCCAGCGCATGATGCTGCTGGCACTGACCCTGTCGTTCTCTGCATTCACCGCGCTGTCGCTGGCGATGGAAAAACACCAGCACGACCTGCACGGCAAGGCTGCGGCCACGCCCGCACGCCGCACACGGTGGCGGGTGCTGGGCTGGGCCTTGTTGACGGTGGCGTTTGCCTTGTGCGTGGTCGACCACGGCTGGGCGATGGGCCCGGTGATGTGGCTGGGCACGATGACCCTGGGTGGCGTGGCGCTGTCGTTCGGGCTGTACCCGTATCGGCCGAAGTGGATCGCATCGTTGGCGATCGCGTTGCCGGTGCTGGGCCTGGTGGTGGCGGTGGTGTAAACGCCATCCACGCGTGGCGTGGATCTACCGGCCAGATATGGGTAGTGCCGGCCGCTGGCCGGCATCCCATGAACCTTCCGCGGATCTGACACCGTTGCCGGCCAGCGGCCGGCACTACCGGTGTTTTTCCGCCAGGGTTACCCCAAACGCTTCAGTTCCCACGCGCGGTGGATGCGCGCGTTGCGCTCGAAATCCGGGCCGATGGTGCGCGCGGTGATCTCGCGGCACTGGGCGAACTCGGCGATGGCGTTCTCTTCCAGCTTGAAGCGGCGGAAGTTGTTGGAGAAGTACAGCACGCCGCCCGGTGCCAGCCGCGCCACTGCTGCGCGCAGCAGCTTCAACTGTTCGCGCTGTACGTCGAAGTCATCGGCGCGCGCAGAGTTGGAGAAGGTCGGCGGGTCGCAGAAGATCACGTCGTACTGGCCACGGTCGCCTTCCAGCCAGGCCATCGCATCGGCCTGCACCAGCAGGTGCTGGTTGCCGCCCTGCCCGTTCAGCGCCAGGTTGTCGTAGCACCACTGCAGGTAGGTGGCCGACAGGTCGACGCTGGTGGTGCTGGCGGCACCGGCCACGGCGGCCTGCACGCTGGCCACGCCGGTGTAGCAGAACAGGTTGAGGAAACGCTTGCCACGCACCTGCTCGGCCATCATCCGGCGCAGCGGGCGGTGGTCGAGGAACAGGCCGGTATCCAGGTAGTCGAACAGGTTCACCTGCAGCAGCGCGTTGTTCTCGCGCACTACGATGAATTCGTCGCGCTGCTCGAAGCGGCCGTACTTGCTGCCGCCCTTGCCGCGCTCGCGCGACTTCATCGAGACCTGCTCCGGCGGCACGCCGAACACTTCACGCGCGGCGGCCAGCAGTTCGTTGCGGCGGCGGCGCACGTCATTCTCCGGAATCGCGGCCGGTGCGGCATATTCCTGCACATGCAGGAAGGTACGCCGCTTGCCACCGTCTTCCTCGTAGGCGTCGATGGCCGCCGCGTACTCCGGCAGGTCGGCGTCGTAGGCGCGGAAGCAGGTGATGTCCTCGCGTGCACGCCAGCTCTTGAACTTCTTCAGGTTCTTGCGCAGGCGGTTGGCCACCATCTGCGCACCTTCGCTCAGCTCGCGCGGCTGCGCCGGATCGCGGCCCGGCACGGCAATCGGGTCGCAGACGATCAGCGCGCATTCCAGTGCGCCGTTGAACATCTGGTACTTCTTGCCTGCGCGCAGGCCGGTGGCGAAGGCCAGTTCGTCGTTGCCGCACAGCAGGCTGGCGCGCCACTGCGGCACGGCCTTCTGCAGGGCATTGCCCAGTGCGCGGTACAGCGCCGGATCCGCGGCCAGGCGCTCGTCGTAGGGCGGGTTGCAGACCACCGCACCGATCTCCTGTTCGGGCGCGGCCAAGTCGGCAACGTCGGCACGGGTGAAGCGGATCGCGTGGGCGACGCCCGCGACCTCGGCATTCTCGCGTGCCGCCTGGATCGCGGTCGGGTCGATGTCGCTGCCATGGATGACCGGCTTCAGCGCGGCCAGGCCCGCGGCCTCGCGATCGCGCGCTTCGCTCTGGATGGTCTTCCAGGCCGCCTTGTCGAAGCCCAGCCAGCGGCTCGGCGGCAGGCTGCCATGGCGCATCAGGCCTGGGGCAACGTCGGCAGCCATCAGCGCGCCTTCGATCAGCAGCGTGCCGCTGCCGCACATCGGGTCCAGCAGGCCGCCACCGGCGGCATGCAGCCGCGGCCACTGCGCGCGCAGCAGCAGCGCGGCGGCCAGGTTTTCCTTCAGCGGTGCCTCGTGGGCGGCGCCACGCCAGCCACGGCGATGCAACGGGCCACCGCCGAGGTCGATCGACAACGAGGCGCGGCCCTTGCGCAGCGACAGGTTGACGCGCACATCGGGCAGATCGGTGTTGACCGAGGGGCGCTCCAGGCCTTCATCGCGCATGCGGTCGACGATGGCGTCCTTGATCCGCTGCGCGGCGAAACGCGCATGGGTGATCTTGTCGCCGGACACGTGCGCATCCACCGCCAGGGTCATCTCCGGCTTGATGTGCTCGTGCCACGGCAGCGCACGCACGCCGTCGTACAGAGCCTGTTCGTCCGGGCAGTCGAACTCGTCGATCGGCCACAGCACGCGGCTGGCCAGGCGCGACCACATCACGATCCGCAGCGCCTGCTCCAGTTCGCCTTCGGCGTTGACGCCGGCAATGGTGGCAGTGGCCTTGCCAAGGCCCAGGGCCGACAGCTCGTCGGCAAGCAGGTATTCCAGGCCCTTGGCGCAGGAGACGAAGAATTTCACGGGATCGGTTCGCAGGTGGTCGGGCGCGGCACAGAGGCCGGGCCGGTCGGAAAGGAGGGCCGTAGGCACGGCCGGCAGGCCCGCGCCGGGGGCGGCGGGGCTGCCATTGTAGTCAAAGCGGGCGGGCGCGCCGTGCGCCCGGGCTTCACAGTTGCCGCAACAGGCGCTCGAAGGCCTGCGCGGAGGCCTCCACATGGTGCTCCAGGCGGTGGCCATCGTCGACCAGCAGCAGCTGCGCCGAACGCGCCTGCGCCCAGGCGATCACTCCGGCGGCCGGGACCACGTCGTCATGCCAGGCCTGGACCACGGTGGTCGGCACGGCGGCGGCGTCCAGCGCCGGCATCGGGCCCATCGTGGTCGGCGGCACCATCAGGAACAGGCCGGCGACCGGGACCTGCAACGAGGCGATGGCGGAGATGTAGGCGCCCAGGCTGGAACCGGCCAGCACCACCGGACCCTGCCGGGCGGCGATTGCGGTGCGTTCAACCAGGCGGCGCAGGCGGGTCGGCACGTCGCCCACCCGGCTGACCTCGCTCATCGCGTCCAGGTCGGTGTAGTCCGGGCGCTCATGGGACCAGCCCAGGCGCTGCGCCACGTCGGCCAGCGCGGTGACCTTGGTCGCCTCCGGGCCGCTCTCGAAGCCATGGGACAGGATGCAGTGACCGCGGCTCATGCACGTGCTCCGTGGACGCGGGCCAACGAGGAAAGAGAAGGCAGGTTCATGCTGCAATGCTAGCATCGCCGGATGCCCAACCCGCTCCTGCCCGGCCTGCAGCTGCAGCCCCTGCCCTACCACGACCGACTGCCGCTGCGCGACCCGGCCACGCTGGAGATGGTGGTGATCCACTGCACCGAGCTGCCCGATCTGGCGATGGCTCGCGAGTACGGCGAGCGCGTGCTGTACGACAGCGGCGCCGGCAACAGCGGGCACTTCTACATCGACCGCGATGGCAGCGTAGTGCAGTACGTGGCACCGGAACGCGTGGCGCATCACGTGCGTGGCATGAACGCGCATACGCTGGGCATCGAGCTGGTCAATACCGGGCGCTATCCGGACTGGTTCGACAGCCGCCACCAGGCGATGGACGAGGCGTACACCGAGGCACAGCTGCAGGCGCTGGAGCGGCTGCTGCTGGCATTGGTGGCGAACTATCCGTCGCTGCAGCGGATTGCCGGGCATGACCAGCTGGACCTGGAGCAGGTCCCGGCCAGCGACGATGCGGCGCTGACGGTGGCACGCAAGCGTGATCCGGGGCCGCTGTTCCCGTGGGCGCGGGTGTTGGCGAAGGTGCCGCTGCAGCCCGTTGGGTAAGCGGCAGGGCTGCGCCCTGCACCCCGGTAGTGCCGGCCGCTGGCCGGCAACCTCAACTCGACTGCTCTGCGCTGGGGTCAGAGCCGTTTCCCGTCGGGAAACGGATCCGACCCCACGCTTCTCAGGCGCCGGTCGCCACCGGGCGGCTGCTGTCGCTGACCCACCCGCTCCACGAATCGGCGTAGATGCGCGCGCCGGACAGGCCGGCTGCTTCCATCGCCAGCAGCAGGTGGCAGGCGGTCACACCGGAGCCGCACATCAGCACCACCTGCTGCGGATCGCGATTGCCGATCACGCCCTGCAGTTCGGCGCGCAGCGCCTGTGCGTCGCGCAGGCGGCCGTCGAGTACGTTCAATGCGAACGGGCGGTTGACCGCGCCCGGCACGTGGCCGGCGACCGGGTCCAGCGGCTCGACTTCACCGCGGAAGCGCTCACCCGCGCGCGCGTCGACCAGCCAGCCCGGCGCATGCTTCAGCCGCGCGGTGATTTCATCGGCATTGGCGATCTGCGTGGTGTCGAAACGGCCCGGGTAGGCCGGCAGCGACACGACCATGCCCTGCCCGGCCGCCAAGGGATGACCGGCGGCCTGCCAGGCGGCAAGGCCGCCGTCGAGCACGGCCACCCGGGTGTGCCCGATCAGGCGCAGCAGCCACCACAGGCGCGAGGCCGCCATGCTGCCGTCGCTGCCGTCGTAGACCACCACCTGGGTGTCGGGCCCGATGCCCCACTCGCCGAGCGTTGCGGCGAAGACATCGCTGTCCGGCAGCGGATGGCGGCCATGGCCAGCGCGGCCCAGGTCGGACAGATCACGGTTGAGATCGGCATACACCGCAGTCGGGATATGCCCTGCCAGGTACTGGCCGCTACCCGCCTGCGGGTCGGCCAGCGAAGCACGCGCATCGACCACGCGCACGGCGGTGCTGGCGGTAGCGCGGGCATCAACGACGCGCACGCCTTCGCCCAGCGCAGAGGCAAGCGCGGCGACATCGACCAGGGTGGTCCATGGCGGATCGATCGGCTTCATTGCACTTGCTCCAGGCGGCGACGCAGGTTGTAGAGAATAGCGGCGGTCGCGCCCCAGATGCGCTGGCCCGGCCAGCCATACTCAAGGACGTGGCGGACCCGGCCGCGATGATTGATTTCGACCTGGCGCAGGTTGTCGGCGGCCATCAGGTACGCCAGCGGCACCTCGAATACCTCGGCCACTTCACTGGGCTGCGGCACCGGCACGAAATCCGGATCGACCACTGCGACCACCGGCGTGACCCGGTAGCCGGTAATGGTGACAAAGGGATCGAGATACCCCAGCGCCTGCACCTGGCCGGGCGCCAATGCGATTTCTTCCTGGCTCTCGCGCAGTGCGGCCGCCAGCGCATCGCGGTCGTCGGGCTCGGTGCGGCCTCCGGGGAATCCGACCTGGCCACCGTGCGTGCGCAGTGTTTCAGTACGGCGGGTGAGGATCACCTGTGCGCCGTTGGCGCGCGGCACGATACCCGCCAGCACGGCCGCTTCCACCGGAGGTCCGGGCGGCAACAGGTCGATCAGCTCGCTGCGGTTCCAGCCGTCGCCGGCCGGCGGTTCGGCCAAGGGGTGCAGCGCGCGCATCAGTCGTTCGTGGTCGGCCAGCGAACCGCGCAGTGATTGCTGCAGTTGTTGGCGCAGTGGCTGCACGCGATGCAGGATGCGGTTGCGTTCGTCGTTGCTCATCGACGACCACCGCGCGATCTCATCGATATGCCGCCCGCAGCCGGTGCACTGCCGGTGCGGATCCAGCGTGCACACTCCGATGCAGGGACTTGCGACAACACGCGCCGATTCTTCCATTGTTTGCACCCGCCAACAGTAGCGCGATCGGGCTGAATTTGCGCGGGATGATGCAATGCGCATGGCACGGCGCTACGGGTCGCGCTCTGCGCAAATAAAAACGCGCCGGTGGGATCACCGGCGCGTTTCGTCTGCTGCTTTGATTTACTTGACGCTGACCAGCTTGATCTCGAACTGCACAGCCACGTTCGGCGGGAACGGGGTGCGCGGGTCGGCACCGTAGGCCTGGTCCGGCGGCAGGGTGACTTCCCACTTCGAGCCTGCCGGCATCTGCAGCAGGGTCTCGCGCATGGCCTTCATTTCGACTTCGCTGACCTTGATCGACGGGATCTGCTGGGCCGGGCGGGCTTCGGTCGGGCGCTGGCCGTAGGGGAACGGACCGGCCACTTCCAGCTGCACGGTGCTGGCCTGGGTCGGCTTGGCACCCTTGCCGGCTTCGATCACGCGGTACTGGACGCCGCTCGGCAGGGACTGCACGCCGGCCTTGGCCTTGTTCGCCGCGATGAACTGATCGCTCTTGGTCTTGTTTTCGGCAGCAGCCTTTTCGTACTCGGCCTTGGCAGCCTGGGCACGGCCCTGCTCGCGCTTCTGGAACGCTTCAACGGCCGGCTTCAGCTGCTCGGCGGTGATCGCCGGCTGCTTCTTGGCGTAGGCATCCTGCAGGCCCTTCACCACCGAGTTGATGTCCAGCTGCTCACCGCGACCGGTCAGCTCCGCCAGGTTGTTGCCGTAGTCGTAACCGAAGTAATAACTCAGCTTGCCCTTCTCGGACGCGATGTCCTGGGCGAAGGCATTGCCCGTCAGGGCCAGGGCCGCGACGGCGACCGCGATAGAACGCAACTTCATCAAACAGTTCTCCAAGGGTGGTAACTCAGGGACGTTCTGCGCCGCCCTGAGGCGACGGGTTAGGATAACGGGCGCAACGTGTAACCGCTACTCACGATGCAGGCTATGACCCGTCTGCGTTTGCAGAGTTCAATATCACTTTTTTTTAACGTTCCAGGAGTTTTCCCGTGGCCGATGCCCTGATCGCTGTCGCCGACGATGGCGCCATCCGCACCGTGACCGTCCAGCGCCCGGACAAGCTCAACGCCCTCAACGCCGCGACCCTGCAGGCCCTGGCCGATGCCTTCAGGGACGCCGCCGCTGACCCGGAGGTGCGCGTGGTGGTGCTGACCGGGGCGGGCCCGAAGGCCTTCGTGGCCGGTGCAGACATCGCCGAGATGAACACACTCAGCGCCGTTCAGGGACGTGATTTCTCGCTGCTGGGCCAGGCCCTGATGCGCCAGATCGAACGCATGCCAAAGCCGGTCATCGCGCGCGTGAACGGGTTTGCGCTGGGCGGCGGCCTGGAACTGGCGATGGCGTGCCACCTGCGCATCGCCGCGGATACCGCCAAGGTCGGCCAGCCGGAAATCAACCTCGGCCTGATTCCCGGCTTCGGCGGCAGCCAGCGCCTGCTGCGCCTGTGCGGCCGTGCCGCTACCCTGGAGCTGTGCCTGCTGGGCGCCCCGATCAACGCCGCGCGCGCGCTGGAACTGGGTATCGTCAACGAAGTCGTGC
>DQIG01000113.1:8216-8775 GCA_003525885.1 Stenotrophomonas sp. | reverse complement strand
GTATCGTCAACGAAGTCGTGCCCGCCGACGCGCTGGACAACCGCGTGCAGGACATCGCCCGCCAGCTGGCGCGCTCGGCTCCGCTGGCCCTGCGTGGGCTGCTCGATGCGGTGCACGTGGGCGGCGAATGCAGCCTGGAAGCCGGGTTGGAGTATGAAAGCGCGCAGTTCGGCCTGCTGTTCGCCACCGAAGACATGCGCGAAGGCACCAGCGCGTTCCTGCAGCGCCGCCCGCCGGCATTCCAGAACCGTTGACGCCATGGCATCCCGACCCAACCCCGCGCAGCTGTTTGCCCGGGTCCAGGCAGACGATCTCGATGGCGCCCTGCAGGCCGGCCTGATGGACTACATCGTCCGTGCCGGCGACGACCGGTTGCTGCCCGACCACCCGGACCTTCCGCAACGCCTGTGCCAGGCCCAGCAGCAGCTGCATGCGGCCTGGGCCGCACGCGAACGCTATCGCGCCCGCGTGGTGCGCCTGGCCCGCCGCGAGGCCGAGCGCGATGCACGTCGCACCCCGGCCCCGGCGCCGGACGTGAAGCCGGCCCTGCCCGCTGCGG
>DQIG01000113.1:7798-8051 GCA_003525885.1 Stenotrophomonas sp. | reverse complement strand
GGCGGCCGCGATTCTCGCCCGGGCCAAGGCCCGCGCCACCGGCAAGGAACAGTAATGGCCACCGCCAGGAAGACCACCCGCGCACCGGCGCGACGCGGCGGCCGCATGCCGCGCGCCGACGTGGTGGAGATGTTCACCCGCCTGCGCGAACTCAATCCGCATCCGAAGACCGAACTGGAGTACAGCTCGCCGTTCGAATTGCTGGTGGCCGTGGCGCTGTCCGCGCAGGCCACCGACGTCGGCGTCAACAAGG
>DQIG01000113.1:900-7688 GCA_003525885.1 Stenotrophomonas sp. | reverse complement strand
ACCGACGTCGGCGTCAACAAGGCCACGCGTCGCCTGTTCCCGGTCGCCAACACCCCGGCGAAGATCCTTGCGCTCGGCGAGGATGGCCTGAAGCAGTACATCGCCACCATCGGGCTGTTCAACGCCAAGGCAAAGAACGTGATCGCCACCTGCGCGATCCTGCTACAGAAGTACGGCGGCGAAGTGCCGCGCGACCGCGAAGCGCTGGAAGCCCTGCCCGGTGTCGGCCGCAAGACCGCCAACGTGGTGCTCAACACCGCGTTCGGCGAGCCGGTGATGGCGGTGGACACGCATATCTTCCGCGTCTCCAACCGTACCGGCCTGGCCCCGGGCAAGAACGTGCGCGAGGTGGAAGATGCGCTGGTGAAGGTGATTCCGGCCGAGTTCCTGCTCGACGCGCACCATTGGCTGATCCTGCATGGCCGCTACGTGTGCAAGGCGCGCAAGCCGGATTGCCCGGGATGCGTGATCGCCGACCTGTGCCGGTTCAAGGAAAAGACCACGGCCGAGGCGTGACGCGGAACGTGTTGTGACGAAACGAAGACGGCGGGCACAAGGCCCGCCGTCTCCCTTTCAGACACTGTGCTTCAGGTGATCAGAACGACAGGTCGCCCCAGACGCCGAATTCCTTGGTCTTGTCGTTCTTCTTGTCGCCGGCGTTGGCCAGGTGCGTGTACTTGTACACGGTCGACAGCTTGAGGTTCTTCATGACCGGGAACTCGACACCGACGTTCCAGTACTTGTCGCTGAGGGTCGGGTCCAGGGTCTTGCTGACGTCGGTGTCATCGTAGCGACCGAACACATTGATGCCGCCGTCGGTGACGCGCACGCTGCCCCACACCGACCAACCGCTGGTCTTGTCGGTGGCAACGGTCAACACGTTGTTGAGGTTCTTGGCCTGGAAGTACTCGCCACCGACGCGGAAATTGCTGTCGGCGTAGGCCACCATCGCGTTGGCGCGGGTGTAGGTGTTCTCGGCGCTCTGGATGTCGGTTTCCTTGCCCAGCTTGCCGCTGTAGCCGCCGACGGCCACCACGAAGTTCTCGTTCGGGGTGTAGGCCACGCGGCCTTCCACGTCCATGCCCTTGCTGCGGGTCGGGTTCTTGTAGCCGGCGCCGGACACGACCGACACGGCGTAGTTGAAGTTGTTGCCCAGGTTGCCGAAGCCATGCAGGCCCCAGTCGGACGAGTTGCCGTACTTCAGACGGTCGGTCAGGGTGTTCTCGACATAACGCATGCCGTAGAACTTCTCGACGTACGGGATCCACGGCATGTCGGCGGCACCGACGCGCAGGTTGAAGGCCGGGTCGAAGCTGCCCTGCACGTAGGCCTTCTTGACGAACAGTTCGGTGTTGCCGATGGCCGAGCTGTACTGGAAGTCGGTGGTCAGGTTCGCCGACCAGATGTCGTTGAACTTGTGGTCGACGGTCAGGTAGAAGCGCTTGACGTCCAGACCGGTGCCGCTGGCGGCGGTGTCCTTGCCGTTGCTGGTCTTGTCGATGTTGGTCAGGTCGAAGAACATGCGACCGCCAATCTTGTTGTCATTGACCAGCTTGGCCAGCTTGTCGACGCTGGTCTGGGTCTTCTGCGCACCCTCCAGGGCCTGGGCCTGGGTAATGTTCACTTCGGACTGCGCGTCGGACTGCGCCTGCAGCGCCTGCGAATCGTTCTGCAACTGCTGGACCTGGGCCTGCAGCGCAGCGATCTGTGCCTGCAGCTGCTGCAACTGTGCCTGGGACACGCCCGAGCTGGCGGGGGCTGCGAAGGCGTCGGCGGAAACCAGACCGAGGCTTGCAACGACCGCGGCGGCGAGCAAATGGGAACGCATTTTGGATTTCTCCAGAGGGTTGGAATGGCTTGGGCAGAACGCCACGCCGGCAGGCCGGTCAAGCGTTTTGCGAACGTTCCGTTAAAACCATGACAGCCGAATGACAGATTGAGCACCAACCACAGATTTCTTCGTGCGGTCATGCGTACGACTCATTTGCAGCCACATGCTTGTCGATCCCTTGCGGCATATGGCGCGGTGTATCGGCACCGACACGCCGCCGGGCTGGCGCGCAGTGCTCGTCCGCGCCATCTGGTTTCGCGCGGATGACGCGGCATCAAGGTGGCCGCAACCTGTGCAGGCGCACCTCCCTTGTGCCCGCACGACCGCCCCAGCCGCTGCGCGAAACCTTCACGGCCCGCGCTGCACGCGCGCCAGGCGGCGCTGTAACGGTTGCGTCATACAACGGTCCCTGCGCTGTCATCGAACCGTTATGGAATGTGCGCCGGGCGGGTAACCCCGCATCCCAATCAACCTAGGAGCCACCCCGTGATCCACGCCTTCAAGTCGCGCGTTGCCGTTGCCGTCTTCGCAGCGTCGTCCGTGTTCGCCGCCAACGCCGCTGAAATCACCGGCGCGGGCGCCTCGTTCATCTACCCGGTGATGTCGAAGTGGTCGGCCGACTACAACGCTGCCACCAGCAACAAGGTCAACTACCAGTCGATCGGTTCCGGCGGCGGCATCGCCCAGATCAAGGCCGGCACCGTCGACTTCGGTTCCTCCGACAAGCCGCTGAGCAGCGAAGAGTTGGCCCAGGCCGGCCTGGCCCAGTTCCCGTCCGCCATCGGCGGCGTGGTGCCGGTGGTCAACATCGAAGGCCTGGAAGGCGGCAAGCTGCGCCTGAGCGGCGCCCTGCTGGCCGACATCTTCCTGGGCAAGGTCAAGACCTGGAACGACCCGGCCATCGTCGCCGCCAACCCGGGCGTGAAGCTGCCGGACGGCAAGATCACCCTGGTCCACCGTTCGGACGGTTCGGGCACCACCTTCAACTTCTCCAACTACCTGTCCAAGGTCAGCCCGGAGTGGAAGAGCAAGGTTGGCGAAGGCACCTCGGTGCAGTGGCCGGACGGCGTCGGTGGCAAGGGCAATGAAGGCGTCGCTTCGTACGTGAAGCAGATCAAGGGCTCGATCGGTTACGTCGAACTGGCCTATGCACTGCAGAACGGCATGCCGTACACCGCCATGCAGAACGCAGCCGGCAACTGGGTCGAGCCGAGCGCGGAAACCTTCGCCGCTGCGGCCGCCAGCGCCGACTGGGCCAGCGCCAAGGACTTCAACCTGGTCATCACCAATGCACCGGGCGAGCAGGCGTGGCCGATCACCGCCACCAACTTCATGCTGATGCAGAAGAAGCCGAAGGATGCCAAGCGCAACCAGGACACTCTGGCCTTCTTCAAGTGGGCCTTCGAGAACGGTCAGGCCCAGGCCAACGAATTGCACTACGTGCCGTTGCCGGCCGAACTGGTCAAGCAGATCGAGGCCTACTGGGCGACCGACCTGAAGTGACGGACATGACGGTGCCCGCCCCGCGCGGGCACCGCCGCTTCCACGCCGTGCCGCCCCGCCCCTTCCTGGCCCTGCCGTCCCCATGAATGCCATCGCCCAGCCTGTAGCCGCCCCGTCCACGCGTGATGCGCGTGATGCCCGCAACGACAAACTGTTCCGATGGGTGCTGGTCGGCACCGTCATCTTCGTCCTGATCGCCCTGGCCTGCGCCGCGCTGTCGATGCTGTGGGGCGGCCGCCATGCCCTGCAGATGCAGGGCCTGAGCTTCTTCTTCTCCGCCGACTGGAATCCGGTCGAAAACAAGTTCGGTGCCCTCGCCCCCATCTACGGCACCCTGGTCACCGCCGCCATCGCGATGGTCATCGCCGTGCCGGTCAGCTTCGGCATCGCCTTCTTCCTCACCGAAGTCGCGCCGCGCTGGCTGCGTGGCCCGGTCGGTACCGCCATCGAACTGCTGGCCGGCATTCCCTCGATCATCTACGGCATGTGGGGCCTGTTCGTGCTGGTGCCGGTGATGACCGAGTACGTCACCCCGTTCCTCAACGAAACCCTGGGCGAATGGCCGATCATCGGCCCGATGTTCCAGGGCCCGCCGCTGGGCATCGGCATGCTCACCGCCGGTTTCGTGCTGGCCATCATGGTCATTCCGTTCATCTCCTCGGTGATGCGCGAAGTGTTTCTGACCGTGCCGACCCGCCTGAAGGAATCGGCCTACGCGCTGGGCTCCACCAAGTGGGAAGTGAGCTGGGACATCGTGCTGCCCTACACCCGTTCGGCGGTGATCGGCGGCATCTTCCTCGGCCTCGGCCGCGCCCTGGGCGAGACGATGGCGGTGGCCTTCGTGATCGGCAACAGCGTGCGCCTGTCGCCGTCGCTGCTGGAACCGGGCACCACCATCGCCGCGCTGATCGCCAACGATTTCGGCGAAGCCACTGAAACCTACCGTTCGGCCCTGCTGCTGCTCGGCTTCGTCCTCTTCATCGTCACCTTCGTGGTGCTCGCCATCGCCCGCCTGATGCTGATGCGCCTGTCCCGCAAGGAGGGCAACTGATGTCCAGCACCGCTGACTCCCTGTACCTGCGCCGCCGCATCGGCAACGTCATCGCCATCGCGCTGTCCTGCGCCACCGCGCTGTTCGGCCTGTTCTTCCTGGGCTGGATCCTGTTCACCCTGGCCTCCAAGGGCCTGGCCGGCATCAACCTGGACCTGTTCACCAAGATGACACCGCCGCCGATGCAGGAAGGCGGCCTGGCCAACGCCTTCTTCGGCAGCGCGGTGATGTGTGCGCTGGCGATCGGCATCGGCACCCCGCTGGGCGTGCTGGCCGGTACCTGGTTGGCCGAGTACGGCAACGCCCGCAAGGCCGGCACCGTGGTCCGCTTCGTCAACGACATCCTGCTGTCGGCACCGTCGATCGTGCTCGGCCTGTTCGTCTACACCCTGTACGTGATGCAGACCGGCGGCAACTTCTCGGCATTCGCCGGTGCCCTGTCGCTGGCCTTCATCGTGCTGCCGGTGGTGGTGCGCACCACCGACGAGATGCTGCGCCTGGTGCCCTCGCAGATGCGCGAAGCGGCGCTGTCGCTTGGCATCCCGCAGTGGAAGGTGATCGTGCAGGTGCTGTACCGCAGTGCCTCGGCCGGCATCATCACCGGCATCCTGCTGGCGCTGGCCCGCATCTCCGGCGAGACCGCACCGCTGCTGTTCACCGCCTTCGGCAACCAGTACTGGAACAACAACATCTTCCAGCCGATGGCCTCGGTGCCGGTGGTGATGAACCAGTTCGCCGGCAGCCCGTATGAATCCTGGCAGGTGCTGGCCTGGGCCGGTGCCCTGGTGCTCACTGTCTTCGTGTTGCTGGTCAGCCTTGCCGCACGCGGCATCCTGCTGCGCAACCGTATCTCCCATGACTGACCTTTCCGTGGATAACGCCATGAACGACCTTTCCAACGCCGTGCCGATGCAGCGCATCGCCGTGCCGTCCTCGCACGAGAGCCTGCACACGCCGTCGCCGGTGAAGCTGGCTGCGCGTGGACTGGACTTCTACTACGACAAGTTCCACGCCCTGAAGGGCATCAACCTGGAGATTCCGGAAAAGCGCGTGACCGCGCTGATCGGTCCCTCCGGTTGCGGCAAGTCGACCCTGCTGCGCATCTTCAACCGCATCTACGCGCTGTACCCGAAGCTGGAAGCGCGCGGTGAAGTGCTGCTGGACGGCGAGAACATCCTGTCGCCGAAGTACCCGATGAACCGCCTGCGCAGCAAGGTCGGCATGGTGTTCCAGAAGCCGGTGCCGTTCCCGATGACCATCTTCGAGAACGTGGCCTACGGCATCCGCCACCACGAGAAGCTGAGCAAGGCCGACATGGCCGACCGCGTCGAGCAGGCGCTGCGCCAGGGTGCGCTGTGGGATGAAGTGAAGGACAAGCTGGGGCAGAGCGCACTGGGCCTGTCCGGTGGCCAGCAGCAGCGCCTGTGCATCGCCCGTGCCGTGGCCCTGCGCCCGTCGGTGCTGCTGCTGGACGAGCCGACCTCGGCGCTGGATCCGATCTCGACCAGCCGCATCGAGCAGTTGGTGGAAGAGCTCAAGCACGAGTACACGATCGTGATCGTCACCCACAACATGCAGCAGGCCGCGCGCGTGTCCGACTACACCGCCTTCATGTACCTGGGCGACCTGATCGAGCACGACCGCACCGAAGTGATCTTCTCGCAGCCGTCGCAGCGGCAGACCGAGGACTACATCACCGGTCGCTTCGGCTGATCGACGCGGTTCCTTCGCCATATGTCCCAGCCAGGCATGGCCTGGCTCTACCCGGATTGCAGACCATGAATCTTCCCAACGACCACATCGTCAAGAGCTACGACGAAGAGCAGCAGCGCCTGGTGGCCGAAATCGTGCGCATGGGCGAAATGGCTGTCGCCCAGCTCGAAGCCGCGATGGACGTGATCGAGAAGCGCGACGAGAACGCCGCCCATCGCATCATCGCCAACGACGAAGCGATCGATGCGCTTGAGCAGCAGATCAGCCACGACGTGATGCGCCTGGCGCTGCGTGGCCCGATGGCGCGCGACCTGCGCGAGATCCTGGCGGGCCTGCGCATCCCGGCCGACATCGAACGCATCGGCGACTATGCAGCGAACGTGGCCAAGCGCTCGATCGCGCTGGGCAAGGTGCCGCCGCTGCCGCAGATCCAGGGCCTGCGTGCGCTGGGCCGCCTGGCCGCGCAGCAGGTGCGCCGTGCCATCGCCGCCTACCGCGACAACGACGCCGATGCCGCACTGGAACTGCGCGAGGACGACGCCCGCCTGGACGCGCAGTACACCGCGCTGTTCCGCGAGCTGCTGACCTACATGATGGAAGACCCGCGCAACATCACCCCGTGCACGCATCTGCTGTTCATGGCCAAGAACCTGGAGCGCGTGGGCGACCACGCCACCAACATCGCCGAGA
>DQIG01000113.1:0-755 GCA_003525885.1 Stenotrophomonas sp. | reverse complement strand
CACGCCACCAACATCGCCGAGAACGTGTGGTTCCTGGTGCACGGCGAGCAACCGCTGCCGCCGCGTGAAAAGCGCGACGAGACCTCCAGCACCGGGCAGCCCTGACGCTGCACTGCAACACCGGAGTTGACTCCAAGGTGGCCGCTGTCCTGGTGACAGCGGCCTTCTTTTTTGGGGTATTCCCCCCGCATTGTGGGCGCCGGGCTTGCCCGGTGCGGACCTTCCGGATGCTTCTGTAACAAACCTCACGAAAATTTGAGGTCTTGGCGAGGATTCGTTGAGTAGGATCGCTGCACCATCGATTCCACCGGCACCCCTGCCGGCCACCCGGGCACCCGCCCACACCACCCAGGAGCACGACCGATGAGCAGTTCCAACAAGACCCTGTCCCTGCTGACTGCTACCGCCCTGGCCGCAGGCCTGGGCATGACCGCCAGTGCCTCGGCCCTGAGCATGAGCGACCTCGCCCAGGGCTACCTGGTGGCCGGTCAGGCAGCCAAGGCCAGCACCGACGCCAAGGCTGCCGACACCAAGATGGCCGCCGACGCCACCAAGCACGCCGAAGGCAAGTGTGGCGCCGACGGCAAGAGCGGCGAAGGCAAGTGCGGTGCCGACAAGGGCAAGGCTGCCGGCGCAGCCGGCGCCAAGGCCAAGACCGGCGACAAGAAGTCGGCCGAAGGCAAGTGCGGCGAAGGCAAGTGCGGTGGCAAGCACTGACGTCCGCGCCAGCCTCGTCCACCCGCGGTCGCCGCTTC
>DQIG01000253.1:6960-7222 GCA_003525885.1 Stenotrophomonas sp. | reverse complement strand
GCGAAGTTGTAGAACGGCGGCGGCGACGGCGTCGCCCACTCCAGCGTGCGTGCGTTCCACGGGTCGCCGGTCAGGTCCAGGTTGCGCTTGCGGTCGCGCACGCTCACGTAGATCTGCACCAGCATCAGGATGATGCCCGCGAACACGAACAGCGCACCGATGAAGGCGGCGATCAGGTACGGCGTCCACGCCGGGTTGTCGTACTGGTTCATGCGCCGGGTCATGCCCATGAAGCCGAGCATGTACAGCGGCATGAAGGCCA
>DQIG01000253.1:3105-6812 GCA_003525885.1 Stenotrophomonas sp. | reverse complement strand
GTACAGCGGCATGAAGGCCAGGTAGAAGCCGATCACCCAGCAGGCGAACGACCACTTGCCCAGGCGCTCGTTGAGGGTGAAGCCGAACACCTTCGGGAACCAGTAGGCGAAGCCCGCCAGGTAGCCGAACAGCGCGCCGCCGATGATGGTGTTGTGGAAGTGCGCGACCAGGAACAGGCTGTTGTGCAGCAGGAAGTCCGCGCCCGGGATGGCCAGCAGCACGCCGGTCATGCCACCGATGGTGAAGGTGACCAGGAACGCGATGGTCCACAGCATCGGCACGCTGAACTCGACGCGGCCGCCGTACATGGTGAACAGCCAGGTGAAGATCTTCACGCCGGTGGGAATGGCAATGATCATCGTCATGATGCCGAAGAAGGCGTTGACGCTGGCACCGGAGCCCATGGTGAAGAAGTGGTGCAGCCAGACGATGAACGACAGGATGCCGATCGCCAGCGTGGCGCCAACCATCGACTTGTAGCCGAACAGCTTCTTGCGCGCGAACGTGGCGGTGACTTCGGAGAAGATGCCGAACGCCGGCAGTACCAGGATGTACACCTCCGGATGGCCCCAGGCCCACACCAGGTTCACGTACATCATCGGGTTGCCACCCAACGTGTTGGTGTAGAAGTTGAAGTCCAGGTAGCGGTCCAGGGTGAGCGCGCCCAGCGCCACGGTCAGGATCGGGAAGGCGGCGATGATGATCACGCTGGTGACCAGCACGGTCCAGGTGAACACCGGCATCTTCATCAGGGTCATGCCCGGCGCACGCATGCGCAGGATGGTGATGAACAGGTTGACGCCGGTCAGCAACGTGCCGATGCCCGAGGCCTGCAATGCCCAGATGTAGTAGTCCACGCCCACGCCTGGACTGAACTCGATGCCCGACAGCGGCGGATAAGCAACCCAGCCGGTCATGGCGAATTCGCCAACGCCCAGCGAGATCATCATCAGCGCAGCACCGACCACGAAGATCCAGAAGCTGAAGGCGTTGAGGAACGGGAACGCCATGTCGCGTGCGCCGATCTGCAGCGGCACGATGATGTTCATCAGGCCGACCACGAACGGGGTGGCCACGAAGAAGATCATGATCACGCCGTGCGCGGTGAAGATCTGGTCGTAGTGCTCCGGTGGCAGGAAGCCATCGCTGCCCGGCCCGGCCGCGGCCAGCTGCGCGCGCATCATCAGCGCGTCGGCGAAGCCACGCACCAGCATGACCAGCGCTACCACCACATACATGATGCCGATCTTCTTGTGGTCCACGGTGGTGAACCAGTCGCGCCAGAGCACGCCCCACAACTTGAAGTAGCTCACCGCGCCAAGCAGCGCGAGGCCGCCCAGCACCATGGCCGCCAGTGTGACCACGACGATCGGCTCGTGCAGCGGCACGGCCTCCCACGTCAATTTACCCAACATGTTCGTTACTCCTGGGAAACCTGGGCACCGCCGGCAGCGCCCGCCGGGGTCGCAGCAGCGGTGTTCTCACCAACGCCGATGAACTGGTCGATGACCTTCTTGAACAGCAGTGGTTCAACACTGGAGAAGTGCTGCACCGGTGCGTTCTTCGACGGCGCGGCCAGCGCCTTGAACTGCGCGAAGCTGAGCGCGTCCGGCGCGCTGCGCACCTCGGCCACCCAGCGCTCGAAGTCTTCATTGCTGCTGGCGGTGGCGATGAACTTCATGTTCGAGAAGCCATGCCCGCTGTAGTTGCCGGACATGCCACGGAACTGGCCGGGCTCGTTGGCGATCAGGTGCAGCTGCGTGCGCATGCCGGCCATCGCGTAGATCTGCCCTCCCAGCTGCGGGATGAAGAAGGTATTCATCGTCGAGTTGGAGGTGATGTTGAACGCCAGCGGGCGGTTTGCCGGGAAGTTGAGCTGGTTGACCGTGGCGATGCCCAGGTCCGGGTACACGAACACCCATTTCCAGTCGGTGGCGATCACGTCCACGTGCAGCGGTTCACCGGCCACATCCAGCGGCTTGTACGGGTCCAGTTCGTGGGTCGACTTCCACACGATCACCGCCAGGCCGGCAATGATCAGCAGCGGCACGCCCCAGACCACGATCTCCACCTTGGTGGAGTGCGACCAGTCCGGTGTGTATTTCGCTTTGGTGTTGCCGGCACGGAAGCGCCAGGCGAACACGAAGGTCAGCACGATGGCCGGTATCACCACGATCAGCATCACGCCGATGCAGATCAGGATCAGGTCGCGCTGGGCGAGCCCGACCATGCCCTTCGAATCCAGCAGCACCCAGTCACAGCCCGACAGGCCGACGCAGGCCAGGGCGACCAGCGCCAGGCGGATGCGGTTCCAGCAGATATTCATTGGAGGTCAACCCTGTTGAAGAAGCGCGCTTGACCGGCTCGCCTGCGCGCAGCGCCCGGGCGTGGAGCGGCTACACTGTGGGTACGAGGTCGCCTACAAGCAGGCGAACCACTCCAATCAAGCCCATACAAGATACATCATTGTATGGACTTGTGCATCTGCACGTATGGAAAAAACTGACCGATGACGCCACCTGCCGCCGGCCGCCGCCTGAAACACCCCAATCGCACCTGGGTTCGCCCCTTCCGCGAGGGCGCCGGCCCGCTGTACCTGCAGATCGCCCAGCAGGTGCGCGAGGCGGTGGATGACGGCGTGCTGCGCCCGGGCGACCGGCTGCCGCCGCAGCGCGACCTGGCCCAGCAGGTGGGCGTGGACCTGACCACGGTCACCCGGGCCTTCGCCGAGCTGCGCCAGGCCGGCCTGCTCGATGCGCAGGGCGCCGGCGGCACCTTCATCGCGCTGTCGGCCGGTAACCGCAGTACCTCGGTCGACCTGAGCATGAACATCCCGCCACTGCTGGGCAGCGCGCCGTTCGCACAGGGCATGGAGGCCGGTTTCCAGCACGTGGGCCAGCAGCTGGGCCGAGGCGAACTGATGAGCTACCACGTCGGCGCCGGCACCCGCGAGGACCGGGCCGCCGCCGTGCAATGGCTGGCCCCGATGCTGGGCACGATCGGTGCCGACCAGGTGGTGATCTGCCCCGGTGCGCAGACTGCACTGTGTGCGCTGATCCTGGCCCGCACCCAGCCGGGCGAGCTGATCGCCGCCGAGCAGCTGACCTACCCGGGCCTGCTGGCCGCCGCGCGCGTGCTGCAGCGGGGCGTGGTGCCGGTGGCAATGGATGCTGAAGGCATGCTTCCCGACGCACTGGAGGAGGCCTGCCAGCTACGCCGCCCGCGCCTGCTGTACCTGGTGCCGACCATCCAGAACCCGACCACGGCGACGATGTCGGCACAACGCCGGCAGGCCCTGCTGGCGGTCGCGAAGCGCCACAATCTGACCGTGATCGAAGACGATCCTTACTGGTTGCTGGCCGGGGACGCCGCTCCGCCACTGGCCGCCCACCGCGACGCTGGCTGTCCGGTGTATTACATCTCCACCTTGTCCAAGTGCCTGGCGCCGGGCCTGCGCACCGCCTACCTGGTGGTGCCCGCCGGCGAGCCGATGGAGCCGGTACTGGACGCCCTGCGTGCGATCGCGCTGATGCCGACCCAGTCGATGGTGGCGGTGGCCTCGCAGTGGATCCGCAGCGGCCAGGCCCAGGACATGGTGCTGCGCTTCCAGCAGGAGCTGCGCGAGCGCCAGGCCATTGCTGCCCGGTACCTGCCGTCCCGCGCGCGGGCGCACCCGGCCGGCCTGCACGTATGGCTGCCGCTGCCG
>DQIG01000253.1:1728-2937 GCA_003525885.1 Stenotrophomonas sp. | reverse complement strand
CGCCGCGGCTGGACCAGTACCGGCTGATCCAGGCCGCACAGGAACAGGGCCTGGGCATCGCCAGTTCCGACGCCTTCAGCGTGGAAGAACCGCCACCGGGCAACGCCATCCGCCTGTCACTGGGCGGCGCGGTTGACCAGGGCGCGCTGGCCGGGGCGCTGGCCAAGCTGAACGAGATCCTGTCTGAGGCCCCCGAGGCCCGGCATAACGCCATCGTCTGAACCGGGCAGATGGCACTTAATCCATACAAGATGATATTTTGTATGCAATGTATGGATGAAGGAACGTGCATCGATGCGCGCCGAGAAACTGAAGTTCCACCTGGTGATGGCCGGGTGCGGTGGCTTTGTGGTGCTGATGCTGGCCGCACTGGCCTGGGTCTGCCTGCAGCCGCAGACCGTGGATGTGCAGGCCGCCGAACGCCACGCCATCGAGCAATGCGTGCAGCGCAGCGAGGATCCGTCGCGTAGCGAGATCCAGCGCCGCGCGCAGGCAGATTCCTGCCGCGAGATGCGCAAGCAATATGTGCACAAGTTCGGCGGGGACGCGTCCTGATGGGCGCAGCCGCGCCGCGCCGCCGCTGGCTGCTGCCGACGATGATCGCCCTCGCCTGCCTGTTCATGGCCGGTGTCGCGGCTGCGCTGTGGCAGTACTTCGGCTACAGCGCGCAGTCCACGTTCACCGAACAGGCCATCGTCTTCGACGACTCGCAACTGCGCCTTCCGGCCGATCTGGCCGGTGATACCGGCCGCATCCGCGTGGTGCATTTCTGGGATCCGGCCTGTGCGGTCTGCAACCGCGAGACCGGCGCGCACCTGAGCTACCTGATCAGCATGTACCGCCGCGCCGGCATCGACTTCTATGCGATCCGCCGCCCCGGCACCCAGGGCGAGCTGCCCGAGCCGCTGCGCAACAAGGTGATCAATCTGCCGACCATCGACGGCATCGAGCACATTCCGGCCAGCCCTGCCGTGGCGATCTGGGACCGACAGGGCCACCTCGCCTATGCCGGCCCGTACAGCATCGGCATGGTCTGCAACTCGGCCAACAGCTTTGTCGAACCGCTGCTGGACAAACTGGTGCGCGGCGAAACCGTGCGCCCGAAAGGACTGCTTGCCGTGGGCTGCTACTGCCCCTGGCAGGCCAAGCGCTGAGGACGCGCGATGACATCACTGACGCTGGCCGGTACGGCCGCCGCAATCAACAACG
>DQIG01000253.1:0-1567 GCA_003525885.1 Stenotrophomonas sp. | reverse complement strand
CGCAATCAACAACGGCGGTCACCTGTCCGAACCGACCGATGGTTATGGACAGGCTCCCGCCGTTGGAAGCAACGATACGCCCCGACATGCTCCGTACATGCCGCGACCGGATGTCGCAGCGCGCGAGTGGGTGCAGGACGTGCTCGCGCACAACGGGCCGATCTATCTGCGCATCGTCAACTCGCTGGAACGCACGGTGCGCCGCGGTGGCCTTGCACCGGGGCAACGCCTGCCTTCGCAGCGCGCGTTGGCGCAGCAGCTCGGCGTCGACCTGACCACGGTAACGCGGGCGTTCGATGAAGCGCGCAAGCGCGGCCTGATCGAAGCGCGCGGGCCACAAGGCAGTTTCATCGCACCGCCCAAGGCCGGCTTCGACCAGGTAGTGGACCTGAGCATGAACGTGCCACCGGTACCCGATGCCGATGCGCTGGCCGAGACCCTGCGCCGCGGTGCCGCCGCCGTGCTTGCGCGCAGCAATGCACCGAACCTGATGACCTACCACTTGGGCGGCGGCAACCCGACCGACCGCCATGCGGCAGCTCGCTGGCTGAAACCGATGCTGGGCGAGGTGGACGATGCCTGCCTGCTGCTGACCGAAGGTGCCCAGGTGGCGTTGGCCGCGATCCTGGTAAGCCAGGGCCGCGATGGCGACGCGATCCTGTGCGACACGCTGGTCTACCCGGGGCTGCTGCAGGCCGCGGGGGCTCTTGGCCGGCGGCTGGTACCGGTGGAAGGCGATGAGCACGGCATGTGTCCCGAAGCACTGGTGCGGCAGGCACGCGACAGCGGCGCGCGGCTGGCCTATCTCAACCCCACCTGCCAGAACCCGACCGCACTGACGTTGCCGTTGCAGCGGCGCGAAGCGCTGGCACACGTACTGGAAAGCGAGGGCCTGCTGGCGATCGAGGATGATCCTTACTGGCACCTTGCCGAAGAGGCACCGATACCGTTGGCAACGTTGGCACCGCGCCATGTGTTCCACGTGGCGACGCTGTCGAAGGTGATCAGCCCCGGCCTGCGCACCGCCTTCGTGCGCTGCCCGAGCGCGGCGCACGCCGAGGCAATGGCATCGGCTCTGCGGGCCACGCGGTTGATGGGGCATCCGCTGGTATCGGCGCTGGCCAGCCAGCTGCTGCTGGATGGTTCGGCGCAAGCGCTGCTGGCGCAGGTGCGCACCGAGGCCCGCGAGCGCATGCGCATGGCACGCTACCTGCTGGCACCGTCGCTGCTGCTGCGCGCCGAAGGCCTGCACGCCTGGTGCCGCGTGCCGGCACCATGGACCGACGCCACGCTGGTGCGAACCGCGCAGCTGCAGGGGCTGGCCATCGCTCCTTCGTCGGCGTTCTGCCCACCAGGGGTGCAGCATCAGAACGGCGTGCGGCTGTCGCTGGGGCTGGCAGCGGATCGCCGGCAGCTGGAGAGCGCGCTGCGGCGGATTGATCGGTTGTTGTTGTCGGACGCGTTGCCGGCAATTGACCGGTAGCGCTGGGCCATGCTCGGCGAAACGAAGGATTGGTCCGGTAGATCCACGCCATGCGTGGACAGGATGTGCCGACCAACGGTCGGC
>DQIG01000261.1:2059-2853 GCA_003525885.1 Stenotrophomonas sp. | reverse complement strand
CGGTGGCCAGCATCCGTGCCGCGGCATTGAGCACGCTGCCGGCCGGCAGCGAAGGCGAGGCACAGGTGGCCGATGCGCTGCGCCTGCCGAAATGTGGCGGCGCGTTGCAAGTGCAGCCGACCGCCAATACCACGGTGGAGGTCAGCTGTCCCGATGCGGGCGGCTGGCGCCTGTTCGTGCCGGTGAAGGTACGACGTAACCAGACCGTGCTGGTGCTCAACCGTGGAATCGGCACTGGAGAAACCCTCACTGCCGCCGATATCACTACTGCCCAGCGTGACGCTGCCCGGATTGCCGGTGCGGTGCTGGCCGATCCCAATGCAGCGATCGGCCGCATCGCCCGCCGTCCGTTGCAGGCCGGAGCCCTGCTGTCGAACAACGATCTGGTGGTTCAGCGTCTCATCAAGCGAGGAGACAATGTAGCCCTGGTGTCGCGTCGTGGCTCGGTCGAGGTCCGCATTGCCGGCCGTGCGATGGGTGATGCCGGCGAGAACGAACGGGTCTCGGTCGAGAACCTGTCCTCGCGGCGGATCGTGCAGGGCACGGTCGATGCCGCAGGTGACGTAATCGTGGCGCGTTGAATTACCGCAAAATATCCCTAAAGATCACGGCCCTGCGGCCGTTATCCCTTGTGAACGGCAACTCCAGGACACCCCATGAGCCAGAAAATCGACGGCAACCTGCAGGTCCCCCAGGCACTGCGCAGCGTGACGACCCCGGCCAACAAGCCCGGCGTCAGCACCGATGCGGCGGCGCGCCCGGTCGAAGCGGCCGACAGCCTGCGCCTGACCGGC
>DQIG01000261.1:0-1911 GCA_003525885.1 Stenotrophomonas sp. | reverse complement strand
CAGCCTGCGCCTGACCGGCGAGGCCACCAATCTGCAGGCCATCGAGCGTGAGCTGACTACCGCCCCGGCGATCGATGCCCAGCGCGTGGCGGCCGTGCGCGAGTCGCTGCAGAACGGCACCTACAAGATCAATCCGGACGCGATCGCATCGCGCATGCTCGATCTGGACCAGCAGCTGCACGGATGACTGCGGCGATGAGCGAGCCGCTGCAGCGCCTCGCCAAGGCCCTGGACGTTGAACGCCAGGCCCTGGTCGAGCACGACGTGCACGCCCTGATCCGGGCCACCGGCGCCAAGCTGGAAGCGCTGCGGGCGCTGGAAGGCGCGCCGCCGGTGGGCGAGGGCGAACAGCTGCAGGAACTGGCCGAACGCAACCGGGCCAACGGCGTGCTGCTGTCGCGCCGCCGCCGCGAGGTGAACTGGGCACTGCGCCAGCTCGGCCGCACCGAAGACGCCTCGGCCTACGATGCCAAGGGCCAGTCGCACACGGTCAGCATCGGCCGGCCTCTCGCCGTCGCCTGACGCGACGGCGGTCGCATAACCTCTCCCGGCGGGCTGAAGCCCGCTGCATGACCGCGTATATTGGGCGCCTGTTCGAACGCCCCGAGTCGCCGTGTCCGCTGCCAACGCCCTGGTTACCGCCCCCCTTCCGCCGCAACCGGTGCTGCAGGCCCTGCTTGAGCGCCTGCGCGAAGGCCTGCTGCTGTTCACCGATGACGGGCAGGTGGCCCTGGCCAATCCGGCCGCACAGAACCTGCTGGCCAGCGGCGAGGACGGCGGGTTGCCACCGCCGCAGCGCCTGCGCGAACTGCTGCCCCCCGATGCGCTGGAACAGGCTCGCCAGCACGGCCACTGGAATGGCAGCCTGCCGCTGGGCGAGGGCGTGGTCATCGCCCACCTGTACCACCACGGTCCGGTCGGCGAGGGGCATTTCCTGGCCCTGTTCCGCCACATCGAAGGGCAGGAAGACTACGAACGCGAACTGCAGCAGCGCCACGCCGAGCTGCGCCAGGCCTACCTGCGCCTCAATGGCACCCAGGAGAAGCTGCTGCAGTCGGAGAAGATGGCCTCGATCGGCCAGCTGGCCGCCGGCGTTGCGCACGAGATCAACAACCCGATCGGTTACGTGCACTCCAACCTGGGCAGCCTGCAGGAATACCTGCGCAGCCTGTTCACCGTGATCGAAGCCTACGAGCGCGCCCTGCGCGCGCCAGACCCGAAGGCGCTGATTCCGGAAATCGATGACATCCGTGACCGCCTGGACATCGATTTCATCAGCCGCGACCTGCCACAGTTGATGGCGGAATCGCGCGAAGGCATCGAGCGCGTCACCCGCATCGTGCGCGACCTGAAGGATTTCTCGTATTCCGGCCGCGACGAGTCGTGGAAGCTGGTCGACCTGCACGCGGGCCTGGAATCGACCATCAACATCATCTGGAACGAGCTCAAGTACAAGGTCACCCTGGTGCGCGAGTTCGGCCAGTTGCCGTTGGTGGAGTGCCTGCCGTCGGAGTTGAACCAGGTCTACATGAACCTGCTGCTCAACGCTGGCCATGCCATCGCCGAGCGCGGCACGATCACGGTGCGTACCGGCGTTGATGGCGATCACGTGTGGGTTGAATTCGAAGATACCGGCGGTGGCATCTCGCCGGAACTGCGCCAGCGCATCTTCGATCCGTTCTTCACCACCAAGCCGGTGGGCAGTGGCACCGGCCTGGGCCTGTCGATCTCCTACAGCATCATCAACAAGCACCACGGCCGCATCGACCTGGACAGCACCCCGGGCGTGGGCTCGCGTTTCCGCGTCGTGCTGCCGATCAAGCAGCCGCGCTGACCGTTCGGGTAGTGCCGGCCGCTGGCCGGCAACCTCATTGAACCGGGCACCCCGGGGCAGCCGGCCAGCGGCCGGCT
>DQIG01000192.1 GCA_003525885.1 Stenotrophomonas sp. | reverse complement strand
GCTCTTCCGCACCCACGGTTTGACATTTGTCAGGGGCGGCGCGAATAGCCGCCCCTGATTGATCGAGATCAACCCCGTCGTCCTGGCTGCGCCGCCTAATGGCGACATGACGACGGGTCACAACTTGAAAGCAATACCCACGTCATTCCACAGCCTTGGAGCCATGTATGACCGTCGGTAGCGATCCTGTTGTCCGCAGCACTGCCCGTCCGGGTCGCGTCATCAGCGACTGGACGCCGGAAGATCCCGGCTACTGGGAGCGCACCGGCAAGCGGGTCGCCACCCGCAACCTGGTCATCTCGATCCCGTCGCTGCTGCTGGCCTTCTCGGTCTGGGTGCTGTTCTCGGCGGTGTCGATCAGCCTGCCGAAGATCGGCTTCAACTTCAGTACCGACCAGCTGTTCTGGCTGGTGGCGCTGCCCAGCCTGTCCGGCGCGACCCTGCGCATCTTCTATTCGTTCGTGATCCCGATCTTCGGCGGCCGCCGCTGGACCGCGCTGTCGACCGCGTCGCTGCTGGCGCCGACGCTCTGGCTCGGCTTTGCGGTGCAGGACCCGGCCACGCCGTACTGGGTGTTCGTGGCCATCGCGATCCTGTGCGGCTTCGGTGGCGCGAACTTCTCGTCGTCGATGTCCAACATCTCCTTCTTCTACCCCAAGCAGAAGCAGGGCCTGGCGCTGGGCCTGAACGCCGGCCTGGGCAATGTGGGCGTGTCGGTGGCGCAGGCAGTGATTCCGCTGGTCATCACCGTGGGCGTGTTCGGTGCGCTGGGTGGTGCGCCGCAGCCCGCGGTGGAGGGGGGGGCGCCGCTGTTCCTGCAGAACGCCGGCTTCATCTGGGTGCCGGCCATCGCGCTGTGCGCCATCGCGGCCTGGTTCGGCATGAACGACCTGACCAGCGCCCGCTCATCGTTCTCCGAGCAGGCGGTGATCTTCCGCCGCAAGCACAACTGGCTGATGTGCTGGTTGTACATCGGCACCTTCGGTTCCTACATCGGCTTTTCGGCCGGCTTCCCGATGCTGGTGAAGAGCCAGTTCCCGGACGTGAACCCGCTGGCCTACGCCTTCATCGGTCCGCTGCTGGGCGCACTGATGCGCTCGGTGGGCGGCAGCATGGCCGACCGCTGGGGTGGCGCACGCCTGACCTTCTGGGTGTTCGCGCTGATGATCGCGGCGGTGTTCGGCGTGCTGCACTTCCTGCCCAGCCACGGCCAGGGCGGCAACTTCCATGGCTTCCTGCTCAGCTTCATGGCGCTGTTCGTGCTCAGTGGCATCGGCAACGGCACCACCTTCCGCATGATCCCGGTGATCTTCCGCACCCTGCACGAGCGCTGGTCGGCCAACGACAACGCCGAGGGCAAGGCCACGGCCGCGCACCAGGCCAGCATCGAGTCGGCTGCGGTGGTCGGCTTCTCCGGTGCGATCGGTGCCTACGGCGGTTTCTTCATTCCCAAGAGCTACGGCTCGTCCATTACGTTGACCGGCAGCCCCGACATGGCGCTGTACGGATTCGTTGTTTTCTATGTCACCTGCCTGGCCGTGACCTGGTGGTGGTACTACCGGCGCGGTGCCGAGACACCCTGCTGACGACATGAAAACGCACCGCAGCCAGATGACACACACAGCCACGATGCCGATGTCCGCAAAGGGAGATCCCCGATGAGTTATTTCCTTGATCGCTTGCAGTTCTTCAAGCGTGACCCCCAGACCTTTGCCGATGGCCATGGATTTGCCAAGAGCGAGGGCCGCGACTGGGAAAACAGCTACCGCGCCCGCTGGCAGTACGACAAGATCGTACGCTCCACCCACGGCGTGAACTGCACCGGCTCCTGCAGCTGGAAGATCTACGTCAAGAACGGCCTGGTCACCTGGGAAACCCAGCAGACCGATTACCCGCGAACGCGCCCGGACCTGCCCAACCATGAACCGCGTGGCTGCCCGCGCGGCGCCAGCTATTCCTGGTACCTGTACAGCGCCAACCGGCTGAAGTACCCGCTGATCCGCGGCACGCTGCTGCGCCTGTGGCGCGAAGCGCGCAAGAGCAAGGCACCGGTCGATGCCTGGGCCAGCATTGTTGAAGACAAGGAGAAGGCACGCTCGTACAAGACCCGCCGCGGCATGGGCGGCTTCGTACGCCTGCAATGGGAAGAGGCCAACGAGATCATCGCCGCCTCCAACCTGTACACGGTGAAGCAGTACGGCCCGGACCGCGTGGTCGGGTTCTCGCCGATTCCGGCGATGTCGATGGTGTCCTACGCCGCCGGCGCGCGCTACCTGTCGCTGCTGGGCGGCGCCTGCCTGTCCTTCTACGACTGGTACTGCGACCTGCCGCCGGCCTCGCCGCAGATCTGGGGCGAGCAGACCGACGTGCCCGAATCGGCCGACTGGTACAACAGCCGCTACATCATCGCCTGGGGCTCGAACGTGCCGCAGACGCGTACGCCCGATGCGCACTTCTTCACCGAAGCGCGCTACAACGGCACCAAGACGGTGGCGATCTGCCCGGACTATTCCGAGCTGGCCAAGCTGACCGATCATTGGCTGCACCCCAAGCAGGGCACCGACGCGGCACTGGCCTTTGCCTTCGGTCATGTGATCCTGCGCGAGTTCCATGTCGATTCGCCCTCGCAGTATTTCCAGGACTACTGCCGCCAGTACTCGGACATGCCGATGCTGGTGCGCCTGGAGCGTCGCGACGATGGTCGTCTGGTGGCGGGCCGCTTCCTGCGTGCCAGTGAGCTGGGCGGGCTGGGTGAAGCCAACAACCCGGACTGGAAGACCCTGGCCTACGACGAGAACAGCGGTCAGATCGTGGTGCCCAATGGCTCGATCGGTTTCCGTTGGGGTGAGAAGGGCCGCTGGAACATCGAAGAGAAGGCCAGCAGTGGCGCCGATACACATCTGCGCCTGAGCTTGTCCGGCGCCAACGACGGCATCGAGGCGGTGAGCTTCCCGTACTTCGGTGGCATTGAAAGCGATGGTTGGACCGCTGCACCGGCCGAAGAAGTACTGGACCGCAACATTCCGGTGCGCCGGCTGGCCACGGCCGATGGTGGTGAGACGCTGGTGGCCACGGTCTACGACCTGCTGCTGGCCCAGTACGGCGTGGACCGTGGCTTTGGCGGCGGCAACGTGGCATCGAGCTTTGATGACATGGTGCCGGGCACACCGGCGTGGCAGGAACGCATCACCGGCGTGTCGCGCGCCGAGGTGATCGAGATCGCCCGCGAGTTTGCGCGTACCGCCGACAAGACCCATGGCCGATCGATGATCATCGTCGGCGCGGGCATGAACCACTGGTTCCACAACGACATGAACTACCGCGGCCTGATCAACATGCTGATCATGTGCGGTTGCGTGGGCCAGACCGGTGGCGGCTGGGCGCATTACGTGGGCCAGGAAAAGCTGCGCCCGCAGACCGGCTGGCAGCCGCTCGCATTCGGCCTGGACTGGAGCAAGCCGCCGCGCCACATGAACGGCACCTCGTTCTTCTACTTCAACACCGGGCAGTGGCGCTACGAGAAGCTGCAGGTGGACGAGCTGCTGTCGCCGCTGGCCGATGCCCGCAAGTACAGCGGCAGCCTGGCCGACCTGAACCTGCGCGCGGTGCGCATGGGCTGGCTGCCGAGCACCCCGCAGCTGGACCGCAACCCGCTGCAGCTGGTACGCGAGGCCGAAGCGGCCGGCGTGGCCCCGGCGGACTACGCGCTGGGCAAGTTCAAGGACGGCTCGCTGGACTTCGCCTTCGCCGACCCGGACGCCAGCCAGAACCACCCGCGCATGATGTTCATCTGGCGCTCTAACCTGCTCGGTTCCTCGGGCAAGGGCCACGAGTACATGCTGCGGCATCTGTTGGGTACGCGCCACGGCCTGCAGGGCAAGGACCTGGGCGAAATGGGCGCAGTGAAGCCGCAGGAGGTGAAGTGGCGCGACGAGGCGCCGGAAGGCAAGCTGGACCTGCTGGTCACGCTCGACTTCCGCATGTGCACCACCGCGCTGTACTCGGACATCGTGCTGCCGACGGCAACCTGGTACGAGAAGGACGACCTCAACACCTCGGACATGCACCCCTTCATCCACCCGCTGTCGAAGGCGGTGGACCCTGCGTGGGAATCGCGCAGTGACTGGGACATCTTCAAGGAGGTGGCCCGCACCGTGAGCGAGATGGCGCCGGGCGTGCTGGGTGTGGAGAAGGACCTGGTGCTGGTGCCGACCCTGCACGACACCCCCAACGAGCTGGGCATGCCGTTCGGCGTGGCCGACTGGAAGAAGGGCGAGTGCGAAGCCATTCCGGGCCAGACCATGCCGTCGATGACGGTGGTGGAGCGTGACTACCCGAACCTGTACCGCAAGTTCACCTCGCTCGGCCCACTGCTGGACAAGCAGGGCAACGGCGGCAAGGGAATGAGCTGGGACACGAAGCACGAGGTCGAGTTCCTCGGCAAGTTGAACCACACCGTGCACGAAGAAGGCGTAAGCCAAGGCCGCCCGGCCATCTCGACCGCGATCGACGCGGCCGAAGTGATCCTGCACCTGGCGCCGGAAACCAACGGCCACGTGGCGGTGAAGGCCTGGGAATCGCTGGGCACCTTCACCGGCCGCGAGCACACCCACCTGGCCGTGGGCAAGGAGCACGAGGCGATCCGCTTCCGTGACATCCAGGCACAGCCGCGCAAGATCATTTCCTCGCCGATCTGGTCGGGCCTGGAAGACGACAACGTCAGCTACAACGCCGGCTATACCAACGTGCACGAGCTGATTCCGTGGCGCACGGTGACCGGTCGCCAGCAGTTCTACCAGGACCACGAGTGGATGATCGACTTTGGCGAGGCGTTCATGAGCTACCGGCCGCCGGTCAACACGCGCACGGTGGAGCCGCTGCTGAACCAGCGCCCGAACGGCAACAAGGAGATCGTGCTGAACTGGATCACCCCGCACCAGAAGTGGGGCATCCACAGCACCTACAGCGACAACCTGATCATGCAGACGCTGTCGCGCGGCGGCCCGATCGTGTGGATCAGCGAGGACGACGCGCGCAGCGCCGGCATCGTCGACAACGACTGGATCGAGCTGTTCAACGTCAACGGCGCGATTGCCGCGCGTGCGGTGGTCAGCCAGCGCGTGATGCCGGGCATGGCGATGATGTACCACGCCCAGGAACGCATCATCAACGTGCCGGGCTCGGAGATTTCCGGCACCCGCGGCGGCATCCACAACTCGGTGACCCGCATCGTGCTCAAGCCGACCCACATGATCGGTGGCTACGCGCAGCTGGCCTATGGCTTCAACTACTACGGCACCTGCGGTACCAACCGCGACGAGTTCGTGATCGTACGCAAGATGGACAAGATCGATTGGCTTGACGATGAACAGGGAAGTTCGAGTGTCGCGAGCGCAGGACGCGCGGGAGCGACGGGCGAGGCCGTACCGGCCGCTGCCAAGGAGGTGGTGTGATGAAGGTCCGTGCACAGATCGCGATGGTGCTGAACCTGGACAAGTGCATCGGCTGCCATACCTGCTCGATCACCTGCAAGAACGTCTGGACTTCGCGCGAGGGCGTCGAGTACGCCTGGTTCAACAACGTGGAAACCAAGCCGGGCATCGGCTACCCGAAGGAATGGGAGAACCAGGACAAGTGGAACGGCGGCTGGGTGCGCACCCGCGCCGGCAAGCTGGTGCCGCGTGCCGGTGGCCGCTGGCGCATGTTGGCCAAGATCTTCGCCAACCCGGACCTGCCGCAGATCGACGATTACTACGAGCCGTTCGATTTCGATTACCAGAACCTGCACACCGCCAAGGACAGCCAGCACCAGCCCACCGCGCGGCCGCGTTCGCTGATCAGTGGCGAGCGCATGCAGAAGATCGAGTGGGGCCCCAACTGGGAGGAGATCCTCGGTTCGGAGTTCAGCAAGCGCGCGCGCGACTACAACTTCGACCAGGTGCAGAAGGAGATCTACGGCGCCTTCGAGAAGACCTTCATGATGTACCTGCCGCGCCTGTGCGAGCACTGCCTGAACCCGGCGTGCGTGTCGGCGTGCCCGTCGGGTGCGATCTACAAGCGCGAGGAAGATGGCATCGTGCTGATCGACCAGGACAAGTGCCGTGGCTGGCGCATGTGTGTGTCGGCCTGCCCGTACAAGAAGATCTACTACAACTGGAAGAGCGGCAAGTCGGAGAAGTGCATCTTCTGCTACCCGCGCATCGAGATGGGTGAGCCGACCGTGTGCTCGGAAACCTGCGTGGGCCGCATCCGCTACCTGGGGGTCATGCTGTACGACGCCGACCGCATCGCCGAGGCCGCTTCGGTGGCCGCCGAGAAGGACCTGTACCAGGCCCACCTGGACATCTTCCTGGACCCGAGCGATCCGGCGGTGATCGCCGCCGCGCGCAAGGAGGGCATCCCGGACAGCTGGCTGGATGCAGCCAGGCAGTCGCCGGTGTACAAGCTGGCGATCGACTGGAAGCTGGCGCTGCCGCTGCACCCGGAATACCGCACGTTGCCGATGGTCTGGTACGTACCGCCGCTGTCGCCGATCCAGTCCGCCGCCGAACGTGGCCGCGTGGGCATGAGCGGCGAGCTGCCGGACGTGGCGTCGCTGCGCATTCCGATGCGCTACCTTGCCAACCTGCTGACCGCCGGTGACGAGGCGCCGGTCGTGCGTGTGCTGGAGCGGCTGATGGCCATGCGTGCCTGGCGCCGGGCCAAGAACGTGGACGGCGTGGAAGACACCGCCGTACTGGAGCAGACCGGGTTGAGCATCGCCCAGGTGGAAGAGATGTACCGCTACCTGGCCATCGCCAACTACGAGGACCGTTTCGTGATTCCGACCGGTCACCGCGAGTACGCCAACGATGCCTTCGGCGAGCGCGGCGGCTGCGGCTTCACCTTCGGCAACGGCTGCAACGGTGACAGCCCGGCCGACCTGTTCGGCCAGCGCAAGAGCACCACGTTCGTGGTCGACAACGGTCCCAACCATCGCCGCAAGGAGGTGGTGTGATGAGCGTGCTCAAGCTGGTCGGGGTGCTGCTGGACTACCCCCGCGAAGAACTGTGGGAGCACGGCGGGGAATTGCTGGCCGCCTGTGACGACCCGGCACTGAACGCCACCCGCCGCCAGCAGCTGCGCAGCTTCGTG
>DQIG01000258.1:1461-3394 GCA_003525885.1 Stenotrophomonas sp. | reverse complement strand
TCCGTCACCGCTACGCCGAGCGAGGACAACGCCGCGCTTGAAGCCGCCTTCCAGGCTGCTGCCACATCCGATAGCGCCGAGCCAGGCCCGGTGATCGAAGCGGTCGCCGAGCGCGAGCCGACCTGGGATGACCTGCCGGCCGAGGTGATCTACGAAACCGAGTCCGTCACCGCTACGCCGAGCGAGGACAACGCCGCGCTGGAAGCCGCCTTCCAGGCTGCTGCCACATCCGATAACGCCGAACCAGGCCCGTCGATCGAAGCGGTCGCCGAACGCGAGCCAACCTGGGATGACCTGCCTGATGAGGTTATCCACGAAACCGCACCGGCACCCGCTGCGGCCGTTGCAGAAGCCAGCCCGGAACCTACCTGGGACGACCTTCCAGACGAAGTGATCTACGAGACCGACCCGGCGGACAGCCATCGCCTCGCCCACACCGACAGCCCGGGCCTGCAAGCTGCCTTCGAAGCGGCCGCCGGTGGCGAAGACGTGCCCACGCCGCCGCCCGCCGTGGTTGCGGCACCGGTGGCACCGTCGGCCGCACCTCCTGCACCCGCCCGCGCCGCCACACCACCACCACGCGTCGCCGTCGATGCCCCCGCAGGCAACCGCCCCGGCACCTGGCAGGAGCTGCAGGCGCAGGCCCACCAACCGGCCCGCAGCCCGCATCCGCAGAACCGTCGCGCCGGCGAACGCACCTCACGCTGGTTGCGCCTGCGCTGCGGCACCCAGGCCTATGCACTGGAACTGCTGAAGGTGCAGGAAGTGGTGCTGCCGGTGCCACTGCTGCCGTTGCGTGGCACCGCCGCCGCCATGCTCGGCATCATGAACCTGCGCGGCCAGGTGGTCCCGGTGATGGATCTGGGCCTGCACCTGGGCGCGGCCGCCGCCGAGGACGATGCCCAGACCCGCATCGTCGTGCTGGAAGAAGATGGCGAAACCATCGGCCTGCGCGTGTCGGCGGTGGAAGATGTCGCCAACCTCACCGATTCGCAGATCGAGCCGCCCGATACCGCGCGCATCTGCCAGATCTCCAACGACCTGTTCCGTGGCGTAGCCCGGGTCAGCCAGCGCCCGATGATCCTGCTCGACGCCACCCGGCTGCTGAGCTGAACCCAGAAGAAAAAGGGGACGGAGGGGATTAAGTCGCAAGTGGCCCGGCACTTTGGGCCGAAGCGGTGCCTGTCGGGGATGCAAGGAGTTGATCCGTTGGATCAACACCTTACGTCCCCACTGCGCGGTCGCCGTTGCCGAGGGGGCTGCAGTAGAGCCAGGTCGATTGCGACTTAATCCCCTCCGTCCCCTTTTTGACAGCGACCGCATCGACGCACCGCGTCGATTCTTCTAAAGAACCCCACCGGGGTGCCGTTATGGATCACGGAACCGTTTGTCCGGAGCAACGATGAGCACTGTCGAACTGGGTGGGGATCTCGGCATCGAGAGCACTACCGAGCTCAAGAACCGCCTCGCCCCACTGGTGGCGCAGGCAGGCGAGCTGACCCTGGATGCCAGCCAGGTCGCCCGCATCCACACGGCCGCCGTACAGGTGCTGTGTGCCTTCGTGCAGGCCCGCCGTGAGGCAGGCCTGGGCACCGGCTTCCACGGTTGCACCGCAACCTTCCGTGACGCCGCGCGCCTGCTGGGCGTCACCCAGGCCCTGGGCCTGGACGTAACCCATGACAACCTGAAATCTGTGGAGAACGCTGCATGAGCGCACGTATCTTGGTGGTGGACGATTCGGCGTCGATGCGCCAGATGGTGTCCTTCGCCCTCACCTCGGCCGGTTTTGCCGTCGAAGAAGCTGAAGACGGCGCGGTCGCGCTCGGTCGTGCCAAGGGCCAGCGCTTCAATGCGGTAGTCACCGACGTCAACATGCCGAACATGGACGGCATCACCTTCTTGAAGAACGTAAAGCAGTTGCCGGCCTATCGTT
>DQIG01000258.1:1213-1354 GCA_003525885.1 Stenotrophomonas sp. | reverse complement strand
CATGCCGAACATGGACGGCATCGCGCTGATCCGCGAACTGCGCCAGCTGCCGGACTACAAGTTCACCCCGCTGCTGATGCTGACCACCGAATCGGCCGCCGACAAGAAGTCCGAAGGCAAGGCCGCCGGCGCGACCGGCTG
>DQIG01000258.1:775-1047 GCA_003525885.1 Stenotrophomonas sp. | reverse complement strand
CGGCTGGCTGGTCAAGCCGTTCAATCCCGAACAGCTGGTCGCCACCGTGCAGAAAGTGCTGGGCTGATCGCCCGGTACCGCTCCCCCTCTTCGCTTCCGGACCACCACTGCCATGAGCATGGACCTGCAACGCTTCCACGCCACCTTCTTCGAGGAGAGCCGCGAAGGCCTCGACGCGATGGAGGCTGGCCTGCTGGCCCTGGAATCGGGGCAGCAGGACGCGGAGATCATCAATTCGGTGTTCCGCGCCGCCCACTCGATCAAGGGCGGCG
>DQIG01000258.1:0-624 GCA_003525885.1 Stenotrophomonas sp. | reverse complement strand
CACTCGATCAAGGGCGGCGCCGGCACCTTCGGCTTCGACGCGATCGCCGGCCTGACCCACGTGCTGGAGACGCTGCTCGATGAGCTGCGCGCCGGCAAGCGGGCTCTGGAAGGCCACGCCGTCGACGCCATGCTGTCCTCGGTGGACGTGCTTCGCGCCCTGCTGCGCGAAGCCGAACACGGCCAGGCTGCCGATCCGGCTGCCGTGGCTGCAGTGAAGGCGCGCCTGGAAGCGGTTCTTTCCGGCCAGGCCGCAGCCAGCGCCCCGGCTGCCGCCGCGGCCAAGGTGGACGATACGCCGGAAGCCTGGCAGATCGGATTCACCCCGGCGCCGTCGCTGTTCATGAGTGGCAACGACCCGCTGCGCATCATCCGCGAGCTGGAACACCTCGGTTCGCTGCAGGTCGCCGCGCGCATGGACCGCCTGCCGGGCTTCGCCCAGCTCGATCCGCTCGAAGCCCACCTGGCGTGGGACCTGGGCCTGGTCGGCAAGGTGCCACGCAGCAAGATCGAAGACACTTTCGCCTGGGTGCTGGACGACTGCGAGCTGGACATCCGTCCGGCCGCGCCGCCAAGCCTGGCCACCCAGGCCCCGGCTGCGGCGGCTCCCGCCCCTGCGGCAGCG
>DQIG01000092.1:4947-5080 GCA_003525885.1 Stenotrophomonas sp. | reverse complement strand
GACCAAGGTCGACACCTACCGGGCACAGGCTTTCAGCCCACCTTCGAGGGACCCGTACGCCAGCGGCTGGGCACCAGGCCGAAGCGCTTGCGGAAGGCGGCGGCGAAGTTGCTGGGATGGCGGTAGCCGCTGG
>DQIG01000092.1:327-4781 GCA_003525885.1 Stenotrophomonas sp. | reverse complement strand
CTGGCGGCGGCTGCCTGTTCAACCGTCCAGCCATCCTCGCGCAGGCCCTGTTCGGCGTGGCGCATGCGTTGCTCGTGCAGGTAGTCGAACACCGAGCTTCCATACTGCTGGGCGAAATGGCGGCGCAATGAACTGGGGCTCATGCAGGCCAGCCGGGCCAGCTCGACCAGGCTGTGGGCATGGCTGGGGTCGTCATGCAGGTAGCTGCGCACCCGTTCCAGGCGCTCGCGCTGGCCAGCGCGCAGCGTGCGCACCTGGTCGGTCTGCAGATCCTCGGCCTGCAGGCCGAGGGCCAGCAACTGCAGTGCCACGCCCTCGCGCCACAGGGCATCGATGCCGTCCTGCCAGGGGCTGTCGAACAACTGGCCCAGCACCGGCAGCATGGCGTGCGGAATGGCCCAGTGGCGGCACTCCAGGTGCGTGCCCAGCGCTTTTTCCAGCTGGGGCGTCTGGAAAACATCCGCATCGATGCCACCCGGCACGATCACGCTGACCCCGCGCAGGCGCGTTTCGCCAGGGTGCGCGCCGGTCATCTCGATCTGGTCGCGATGGTGGGCGGTCATCGCGGTGCCGGCACGCAAGGTGAATCCTCCGCGTCGCGGGATACGCACGTCGACCTGGCCCTGCAGCATCACGCGGATGGCGAGCCCGGGGCGTTGCTGCGCGGTAGCCACGTAGGGGAACCGGTTATGCACGTCGGAAGCGATCAGGCTCATGCCACCGCGCATGAACTGTTCGTTGACTTCGCCGCGGCCGGCCCACTGGTCGTCGCGCAGGTGTTCCGGATCAGCGCGGTAATCGAAGCCATGGCGTTGGCCGAAACGGCGGTAATCGGCAAAGGTGAAATATCGGGACATCGCTCGGCACGTGCAGTAGGGGAGGCGCTGGCGGCCATTTGCCCCTATGCAACCGCGTCGCGGGCATTCTGGAGGGCCAGGAGGCGCCAGGTTGGATGGAATGTGTCGAAGAATCTGGAAACGTTTCCCATTGTCGCTGCGAATCGTCCGCAGGGGATTTGAATACGGTCAAACCGATTGGTCATTACGGCCAAGTTGAAGCGGGTGTCGAACATACGCCAGCGTTTTGGCGCTATATCCGTACTTGATTCCCTACATGAACCTCGGTTGAGGTTTCATTGCTGGAACGATCATCCGCGGACATGCTGTTGGTCTGCTCGTCACAGCAGGCGGTGTAGCGTGGTTGGTTGGCGGCCGTGCGCCGCATCAATACCCCCACCGATGGAGAATGCAGATGATTGATTACCAGTTGACCGGCAAGACCGCGATCGTGACCGGCGGCGTGTCGGGCATCGGCCTGGCCGTGGCGCAGACGCTGGCCGCGTCCGGTGCCCGTATTTCGGTCTGGGACCTCAAGCAGGATGCGGTGGATGCCACCGTGGCGCAGTTGCGCAGCACCGGTGCAGAGGCCATTGGCGTCGTGCTGGACGTCACCGACGAAGCGGCGGTGGAGGCGGCGGTGCTGCGCACGATCAAGGAACTCGACGGCCTGCATGTGGCCGTCAACAACGCAGGCATCAGCGGTCCTGCGGCCAGCAGTGGCGACTATCCGATCGATGGCTGGCAGCGGGTGATCGACGTCAACCTGACCAGCGTATTCCTGTGCCAGCGTGCGCAGATCCAGGCGATGCGAGCGGCTGGCACGGGTGGCAGCATCATCAACATGGCGTCGATCCTGGGCCAGGTGGGCTATGCCGGTTCCACTGCGTATGTGGCGGCCAAGCACGGCGTGGTCGGTCTGACCCAGACCGCCGCGTGGGAACATGCGGGCGACGGTATCCGTGTCAACGCAGTCGGCCCGGGCTTCATCAGCACGCCGCTGCTCGAAAAGATGGACCCGAAGGTGCGCGCAACGCTGGAAGGGCGCCACGCGCTGAAGCGCCTGGGCACCGCTGAGGAAGTGGCGGCGCTGGTCGCCTGGTTGGCCAGCGACGACGCCTCGTTCGCGACCGGCACCTACTACGCCATCGATGGCGGCTACCTCGCGCAGTGATGCGTTGAACGCGCGTTACGGCTGCGCCGGGCATGGCCAGGCGCTACCGGGTGAACGGACCGTGGTGCGGCCTTCACCTCTGTGCCACGGGTACCACGCGACGCTCCGGGAAAATCCCGGAGCCTTCCCGTGGAACTCACCCAGGATGTCTCGATCCTGCTGCGCGTAGCCGCAGCGATGCTGTTCGGCGGTGTGCTCGGTGTCGAGCGCGAAATGGGCAGGCACGCCGCCGGCCTGCGCACGCACATGCTGATCGCCGGGGCCGCTGCGCTGATCGTCGGTCTCGGCGACTCGGTGGCGGAACATTTCCAGCAGGAGCGTTACCGCGACCTGCTGCAGGTCGACCCGGTGCGTCTGATTGAAGCGGTGGTGGCCTGCGTCGGCTTCGTGGCCGCCGGCACCATCCTGCGTGGCTCACGCGAGGACCAGGTCAGCGGATTGACCACTGCAAGCTCGCTGATCATGGCGGCGGCCATTGGCATCGCCGTGGGCATCGGCAAATACGTGATTGCGATCGGCGTCAGCGTGCTGTGCGTGCTGGTGCTGGCGGTGATGCGGCGGTTGGAGAAACGGATCTCGTAGGGAATCTCGCGTTGCCGGCCCGCGGCCGGCACTACTAGGGCGGCACGAATGGTCGTACCAATATGACATCTAGCGCTATGGTCTAATAGGCTCTTCGTCGGAGTGGCGGTTAAATCCGCTGCACGTGGCCTGATCGAAATCACTATTGGTACGACCAATATTCGACGGTCACGGCGACCCACCGCCTGCGGTGGGGCACCTTCCGCATCCAGTCGAGAGTCTTCATGCAGCCCTGGCAACACCTGTACGACCCCGCCGGCAACCTGTGGTTGTCCAGCCTGATCGCGCTGCTGCCGATCGGGTTCTTCTTCGTTGCCCTGGCCGTGCTGCGCATGAAGGGTTGGCTGGCCGGCACGATCACCGTGGCCATCGCGCTTGGCGTGGCCCTGTTGTTCTACCGCATGCCGTTGACCCAGGCGCTGGGCGCGGCCGGCTTCGGCTTCGTCTACGGTCTGTGGCCGATCGCCTGGATCATCATCGGCGCGGTATTCCTCTACAAGGTCTCGGTCAAGACCGGGCAGTTCGACATCATCCGCGCCTCGATCCTGTCGGTGACCGAAGACCAGCGCCTGCAGATGCTGATGGTCGGCTTCGCCTTCGGTGCCTTCCTGGAAGGCGCGGCGGGCTTCGGCGCGCCAGTGGCGATCACCGCGGCACTGCTGGTCGGGTTGGGCTTCAAGCCGCTGTATGCCGCCGGCCTGTGCCTGATCGTCAACACCGCGCCAGTGGCGTTCGGTGCGATGGGCATTCCGATCATCGTGGCCGGGCAGGTCACCGGCCTGGATGCATTCGAGATCGGCCAGATGGCCGGCCGCCAGCTGCCGTTCCTGACCGTGATCGTGCTGTTCTGGATCATGGCCATCATGGATGGCTGGCGCGGCATCAAGGAAACCTGGCCGGCGGTGTTGGTGGCTGGGGGCTCGTTTGCCATTGCGCAGTACCTGACCTCGAACTTCATCGGCCCGGAGCTGCCGGACATCACCGCCTCGCTTGCGTCGCTGGTCTGCCTGACCTTGTTCCTGCGCCGCTGGAAGCCGGTGCGGATCTTCCGCTTCGATACCGAAACCAGCGCCGAGGCGGCTGCACAGGCACTGGAGGCACCGCGCTACAGCGTCGGCCAGATCGCCAAGGCGTGGTCGCCGTTCCTGATCCTCACCGCGATGGTCACGCTGTGGAGCATCAAGCCGTTCAAGTCGTTGTTCGCAGCCGGTGGTCCGCTGGAAAGCTGGGTGCTGAAGCTGCCGGTGCCGGGCCTCGACCAGATGGTGCAGAAGATGCCGCCGATCGTGGACGCACCGCTCAGCTACGAGGCGATCTACAAATTCGACTGGTTCTCGGCCACCGGCACCTCGATCATCCTCGCTGCGGTGATCGCGATCATCGCGCTGCGCATGCCGGCCCGTTCGGCGCTGCAGACCTTTGGTGAAACCGTGCGAGAGCTGCGCATGCCGATCTACTCGATCGGCATGGTGCTGGCCTTCGCCTTCATCGCCAACTACTCGGGCCTGTCGGCGACACTGGCGCTGGCATTGGCGCACACTGGCGACGCGTTCCCGTTCTTCTCGCCGTTCCTGGGCTGGCTGGGCGTGTTCCTCACCGGTTCGGACACCTCGTCCAATGCGCTGTTCTCGGCACTGCAGGCCACCACCGCCCAGCAGATCGGCGTGTCCGACGTGCTGCTGGTGGCGGCCAATACCACCGGTGGTGTCACCGGCAAGATGATCTCGCCGCAGTCGATCGCCATTGCCTGCGCGGCGGTTGGCCTGGCCGGCAAGGAATCGGACCTGTTCCGTTTCACAGTCAAGCACAGCCTGATCTTCACCACGATGGTCGGCCTGATCACCCTGGCCCAGGCCTACTGG
>DQIG01000092.1:0-181 GCA_003525885.1 Stenotrophomonas sp. | reverse complement strand
CACCCTGGCCCAGGCCTACTGGCTGACCTGGATGATTCCCTGAGCCATGCCGTGCGGTCTGACCCTCTGTCACGCGCTTCAGGCCACAATGGCGCCATGAGCACGCAACGAATTTCGGACAAGGTGGCCGCGCAGCTGCGCGGCCTGGTGCAGGAACAGCGGCTGCAGCCGGGCGACCGGC
>DQIG01000348.1:900-22058 GCA_003525885.1 Stenotrophomonas sp. | reverse complement strand
CAGCGGCCGGCACTACCGTTGTTTCAACCGCGCGGTTCGTCCGGGCGGCGGAACGGGATCACCACGTAGTCCTGGCCCTCCCGCGGCTGCCACAGCACCGGCACGCGCTGCGGTGACGGCGGCTCCAGCTCGTCGTCGGCCAGCGGTTCGATCTCGTCTTCTTCGTCTTCCCAGCTGTAGCGCTGGCGCGGCGGCAGTGGGTCGGCGTTGCGGAACAGCAACGCGGCGATGATGCCGGCGAAGGCGCCGCCCATGTGCGACTGCCAGGACACGCCGTCGGCGTGCGGCAATACGGTCATCAGCATGCCGCCGTAGAACAGCATGCCGATCAGGCCGGTGGCGATCGCCGCACGGTCGCGGCGCAGCAGGCCGAGGCTGGCCAGCAGGAACATCAGGCCATGGGTCACGCCACTGGCACCCAGGTGCACGCTGCCCGGATTGCCCAGCATCCACGCACCGAGGCCCGAACCCAGCCACAGCAGGGGCAGGGCCCGCACCGTAGCTCTCGGATACACGCTTCCGGCGAGGGTGCCGAGGATCAGGATGGCGATGCTGTTGGCGGCGATGTGTTCGACCGAGGCATGCAGCATCGGGCCGCCGATCAGGCCGAGCAGGCCCTTGGCTTCCAGCGGCGCAACCGCCCACGGTCGCCAGTCGAACGTGCCCTGCAGGGCGAACACGGCCACCAGCACCAGCACGGCGGCCAGGCTGACATTGAACGCCCGCAGGATGCGCGAGCGGTCATTGCGGGGTGCCGGCACGTCGCCGGCGGGCAGGGGCGCGTTGTTGTCCATACCTCAGCAATGGCGGTGACTGGCGCGAAACCAAGGCCACCGCTGCGGGAGAGTGGGGTGCGGCCGGCGGGACAATCCCACCGGCCGCGCCGTTCAGCGGGTCAGGCTCAGGCCTGGCCTTCGCCTTCCTTCGGCGGGTACTTCAGGCTCAGCACCACAGTAGCGGCGATGATCACCGCGACCACGCCCAGCGAGACCGGGGTCGGGATCTTGAACAGGTCGATGATCATCATCTTGATGCCGATGAAGCCCAGCACCAGTGCCAGGCCGTACGGCAGCAGGTGGAAGCGGTCGGCCATGCCGGCCAGCAGGAAGAACATCGCGCGCAGGCCCAGCACCGCGAACACGTTGGAGGTGAGCACGATGAACGGGTCGGTGGTGATCGCGAAGATCGCCGGGATACTGTCCACGGCGAAGATCACGTCGGTGACCGCGATCAGGATCAGCACCGCGAACAGCGGAGTGAACCAGCGCACGCCATCGCGCTTCACGCTCAGCGCGTTGCCGGCGTAGTCCGGCAGCAGGCGCAGGTGCTTGCGCATCCAGCGCAGGGCCGGGTTGGTCTCCAGGTCCGGCTCCTGGCCGGCGGCGAACCACATCTTCCAGCCGGTGAACAGCAGGAAGGCACCGAACACGTAGAGCAGCCAATGGAACTGGCTGATCAGCACACTACCGGCGAAGATCATGATCGTACGCAGCACGATCGCGCCCAGGATGCCGATGATCAGCACCTTCTGGCGCTGCTCCTCCGGCACCGCGAAGTAGCTCATGATCATCAGGAAGACAAAGATGTTGTCGACCGCCAGCGCCTTCTCGACCAGGTAGCCGGTCAGGAATTCGAGACCGACCTTGTTGGCCACGACCTGGCCGGCGGTCTCATTCAGGTAGTACCAGAGGCCGGCGTTGAACAGCAGGGCCAGCGCGACCCAGCCGATGGACCACCACAGGGCCTCCTTGAAGGTGACCTTGTGCGGTCCACCATGGCGCATCAACACGAGGTCGACCAGCAGGGCGATGACCACCACCGCTGCGAAGCCGCCCCACAACCACACGTTACCGATCGTCTGCATTGGGAATGTCCGTTGGAAAGATGAATGCCAGGCCGGACGGCGAGGATCTGCAACGGAGGATCGGGAGGGGGATCCAGGGACAGAGCTTCGCCAGTACGGCGAAGGTCTCGCTCGCAGTTCCAGTCGGCTGGAACTGCCGTTGCACCGGAGCCTGCGGGCTCGAAATGACGGCGACAACGTCTGGGAGCTACTCCCCTTCTGGCGCCGATTCTGCCGTCTGGCCGGGCCGCCGTCAAATGGCCGGGTGGTGGTGGGGTCGGAGCCCCGTTGGGGATCCGACCCCGGTGCCCGGTTTACAATAGGTGGATGAATACCCCCCTTCCGATTGTCCGCCTCAAGAATGCGTGGCGTTCCAGCCACCCGTGGATCTTCCAGAAACTGGTCGAGAAGCCGACCGTCCGGCCCAAGCCCGGTTCCATCGTCGACGTCGTCGGCATCGATGGTGAGTTCATTGGCCGCGGGTTCTACAACGGGCATTCGCGCATTGCCGTGCGCATCCTTGAAACCGACCAGAACGTGCCGGTGGATGCCGGCTGGTTCTCGCGCAAGATCGCCCAGGCGGTGTCGCTGCGTCGTGAGGTGCTGAAGCTTGATGCGGTTTCCGACGCCTGGCGCGTGGTGCACAGCGAAGGCGATGGCCTGTCCGGCCTGGTGGTCGACCGCTACGGTGACCTGGTGGTGGTCGAATTCTTCGCCGCTGGCATGTTCCGCCACCGCGAGTGGATCTACGATGCGCTGCGCGAGCAGTTCCCGGGCTGCCGCTTCCACAGCTTCGCCGACGAGCACGTGCAGAAGCAGGAAAGCTTCGATTTCCACGGCAACACCACCACTGAAGCGTCGGTGATCACCGAGTACGGCATCAAGTTCCGCGCCGACCCGGCCGGTGCGCACAAGACCGGTTTCTTCGCCGACCAGCGCGAGAACCGTGAGTGGCTGAGCCAGCAGGTGGAAGGCAAGAGCGTGCTCGACCTGTGCTGCAACACCGGCGGTTTTGCCGTGTATGCGGCGGCGCGTGGTGCTTCGGAAGTGATCGGCATCGACATCGATGAGGACGTGATCCAGATCGCCAAGGGCAATTCGCGCCTGAACAACGTGCGCCCGAAGTTCGTCCAGTCCGACATCTTCCCGTGGCTGCGCGACGCCGCCAACCGCGGTGAGCAGTACGACGTGGTGATCCTGGACCCGGCGAAGATGACCCGCGACCGCGACCAGGTCATCACCGCGCTGAAGAAGTACCTGGACATGAACAAGCTGGCGCTGGGCGTGGTCAAGCCGGGCGGCCTGTTCGCCACCTTCTCGTGCACCGGCCTGGTGGCCGAGGACCAGTTCCTCGACATGCTGCGCCGCGCGGCCTACTTCTCCGGCCGTACGATCCAGATCCTGAAGGTCGCTGGTGCGGGTCCGGACCATCCGTTCATGGCCCACGTGCAGGAATCGCGTTACCTCAAGGCCGTGTTCTGCCGCGTGGTGGATTGACCGCGGGACGCTGTAGAGCCGAGCCGCGCCACCTGATCAATGGGGCGCCATTCTTGCGAACGCATCGCAATGCGCGGGAAGCTGGCCGCCGGGCAGTGAACATGATTCACGCCCGGCGGATCTGCGTGGAAGCCTCAAGATCCGCCGGGCGTGGCCCGGCGCTACCCAATGCGCGGGCGCAGCGTTATGGTCGGGCTCTTCCCATTCGCGGTGAGAGCCCATGCCTTCGTTGCGCCACCTGTCCGTCGTGCTTGCCGTGGCGCTGTGCGCGCCACTGACCGCCCACGCCATCGAGTTCAGCGCGCAGGAGCTGGCGCGGGCCAAGGTCCTGCAGCAACGCCTGGTCACGCTCGACAGCCACCTGGATACGCCGGCCAACTTCGGTCGCAGCGGTTTCGACATCGAGCAACGCCACGACCGCAACGCCCTTTCGCAGGTCGATTACCCGCGCATGGTCGAAGGCGCGCTGGACGGCGGTTTCTGGGCGATCTACACCGACCAGGGCGACCGCACCGCCGCCGCCCATCTGGCCGAGCGTGACCACGGCCTGCAGCGACTGCTGGAAATCCGCGAGATGCTGGCCGCCAATCCCGAGCGCTTCGCGCTGGCACTGACCGCCGATGATGCCGCGCGGATCAAGGCCGCCGGCAAGCGCGTGGTCTACATCAGCATGGAAAACGCCAGCCCGCTGGTGGCCGATCCCAGCCTGCTGTCGTTCTACCACCGCGCCGGCCTGCGCCTGCTCAGCACCGTGCATTTCGCCAACAACGAGTTCGCCGATTCGGCCACCGACCCCAAGGGCGCGGAATGGAAAGGCCTGAGCCCGGCCGGCAAGGAGCTGGTGCGGCAGGCGGTGAAACTGGGCATCGTGATCGACCAGTCACATGCCTCGGACGCGGTGTTCGACGACCTGCTGGCGATGATGCCGGTGCCGTTCGTGCTGTCGCACAGCTCGGCCAAGGCGGTCTACGACCATCCGCGCAATCTCGACGATGCGCGCCTGCGCAAGCTGGCCAAGGCCGGCGGCGTGATCCAGGTGAACGCCTATGGCGGCTACCTGATTGACACGGCGAAGACGCCCGAGCGCAAGCAGGCCGAAGAAGCGCTGAGCAAGCAGCTGGGCGGCTGGGAAGGCATGGGCATCGAGCAGGGTGTTGCCCTGCTGAAGGCCGAGCAGGCGCTGGACCATGAACACCCGGTGCGCCACGCCAGCCTGGACGACTTCTTCGCCCACTTCGAGCACATCCTCAAGCTGGTTGGCCCCGAACACGTGGGCATCGGCCTGGACTGGGATGGTGGTGGTGGCCTGAGTGACCTGCCCGATGTCAGCCAGCTGCCGAAGATCACGGCTTGGCTGCTGCGCAAGGGCTACACCGAGCAGCAGATTGCCGGCATCTGGGGCGGCAACCTGCTGCGGGTGATGCGCCAGGCGCAGGATTACGCGGCAAAGCAGGGCGGTTGAACGCCCTGCGGTAGTGCCGGCCGCTGGCCGGCAACTCGCATCCTGTTGATACGGGCAATGCCGGCCAGCGGCCGGCACTACCGGTGATCCGCTTATTTCGCGATCAGTGCGTGGCGGCGGCTGTACAGGAAGTACAGCACCAGGCCGGCCACGTTCCACAACAGGAAATACTTCTGGGTGCTGTGCGGCAGGCTGAGGAACAGGTAGATGCAGCCCAGCGCGGCCAGCGGGCCCACCACGAAGGCGGCCGGGGTGCGGAAGCTGCGCTCGCGGTTCGGTTCGCGCAGGCGCAGCACCACCAGGCAGATACCTACCGCGGTGAACGCGGCCAGGGTACCGGCGTTGGCCAGCGCCGCGATCTCGTCCAGGCGGGCGACACCGGCCAGCGCCGACACCACCACCGCAGTGAACAACGTGGTTGCCACCGGCGTGCCGGTACGTGCGTTGACCTTGGACAGGCCACGCGGCAGCAGGCCATCGCGGCTCATCACGAAGAAGATGCGGCTCTGGCCGTACAGGAACGCCAGCAGCACCGTCGGCAGGGCGATGATCGCGATCACGCCGATCACCATCGCTGCGGTCGGATGGCCCAGCTGGCGCATGATCAGGGCCAGCGGCTCGGCGCTGTGGCCGAACACCGCGTAGCTCATCGCACCGACCGCGGCCAGCGCCACCAGCACGTAGACGATCGTGCAGCCGATCATCGAACCGATGATGCCGATCGACAGGTCGCGGCCCGGGTTCTTGGTTTCCTCCGCAGCGGTGGAGATCGCATCGAAGCCGTAGAAGGCGAAGAAGATTATCGCCGCCGCCGCCATCACGCCATGCTCGACGCCATCAGGGCCGATCGACTTGGCGAAACCGTAGGGCATGAACGGCTGCAGGTTGGCGGGGTCGAAGGCGGGCAGGGCCACGGCCACGAAGATGGCCAGCGCGATCAGCTTGAACACCACCAGGATGGCGTTGAGGGTGGCGCTTTCCTTGGTGCCGGCCATCAGCATGCCGGCCACCAGCCAGGTGATGACGATCGCGGGCAGGTTGATCATGCCGCCTTCCACGTGCGGGCCGGCGGCCAGCGCGGCAGGCAGATGCACGTTCCAGCCGAACTGGGTGTGGACCCATTCGAGGAAGCCGACGAAGTAACCGGACCAGCCCACCGCTACCGTACTCACCACCAGCGAGTACTCCAGGATCAGGCTCCAGCCCACCACCCAGGCGAACACCTCGCCCAGCGCGCTGTAGCTGTAGGTGTAGGCACTGCCGGCGGCCGGCATCATCGTCGACAGCTCGGCGTAGGACAGCGCCGCGCAGGCGCAGACCGCACCGGCGATGGCGAAGGAGATCAGCACGGCCGGGCCGGCCAGGTTGGCACCCACGCCGATCAGCGTGTAGATGCCGGTACCGACGATGGCGCCAATACCCAGCGCGATCAGGTGCGGCCAGCTGAGCGTCGGGATCAGGCGCCTGCCGGCTTCGTGGACGGTGACGGAATCTAGGGACTTGCGCCGGAACAGGGACATGCAGGCCTCGGAAGGGGTGACTAAGAACGACAAGTCCCCGAGTGTGACCGAACGCAGCGCAGCATTACCACTGACGGGGGTCATACCCGCCACGCCGCGCGCTGCACCGCGAGCAGGCTGCCGGAATCGGCACAATCCGGCGGCAGCCACCCATGTGCATCCGTCCCGGCCGCTCCTACGGCTCGATGTTGGCCATGCCACTGACCGAATAGCGGTCACCGGCAGCGGCATGCAGCGGGAAGGCCGCATCCAGTGCATCCAGCATGGCCGCATCCAGTTCCACCTGCAGTGCACCGAGGTTCTCGTCCAGCCGCGCCCGCCGCGTCGTGCCCGGGATCGGTACGATGTGCTTGCCGCGCGACAGCACCCAGGCCAGCGCCAGCTGTGAGGCGGCGATGCCACGCTCGGCGGCCAGCGCCTGCACGGTGTCCACCAGTGCCAGGTTGCGCTGGAAGTTCTCGCCTTCGAAGCGGGGCGAGGTACGTCGGTAATCATCGGCGTCGAAGTCATCCGGGCTGCGGATGGCGCCGGTCAGGAAGCCACGGCCCAGCGGCGAATACGGCACGAAGCCGATGCCCAGTTCCGCCGTGGTGGCCAGCACCCCGTTCTGCTCCGGCTCGCGCGACCACAGCGAGTACTCGCTCTGCACGGCAGTGATCGGGTGCACCGCATGGGCGCGGCGGAGGGTGGCCGCCGAGGCCTCGGACAGGCCCAGCCAGCGCACCTTGCCCTGATCCACCAGGCGTGCCATCGCACCTACGGTGTCCTCGATCGGCACGGTCGGGTCGACGCGGTGCTGGTAGTACAGGTCGATGTGGTCCACGCCCAGCCGGCGCAGGCTGGCCTCGCAGGCGGCCTGCACATAGTCCGGATGGCCATTGACCTGCCGCGCCTTCGGATCAGCCGGGTCCAGGCCGATACCGAACTTGCTGGCCAGGAACACCTGGTTGCGCCGGCCGGCAATCGCACGGCCGACCAGCACCTCGTTGGTGTGTGGGCCATACACATCGGCGGTGTCGAGCAGGGTCACGCCACGGTCCAGCGCGTGCCGGATGACGGCAATGCCGTCATCGTCACTGCCGCGGCCGCCGTAGTAGGCGCTCATGCCCATGCAGCCCAGGCCGAGGGCGGACACGGTGGGGCCGGCGGGGCCGAGAGTACGGGTCTTCATGTGGATCTCCTTGAGGAAGGCGCCACGCCTGGATGGGCAGTGGCGAGGGGCACAGGATCCTCCACGCCATCATGTGGATAAACTGCGTGCCACCGGACTTGCCTTGAAGGATGGCTTCACAATGGATGCCTCCGTCCCCCTCACCGCTGTGGTCGCCTTTGTCCACGTGGCCGAGCATGCCAGCTTTACCCGCGCCGCCGATGCGCTGGGCGTGTCGACCTCGGCGCTGTCGCAGAGCGTGCGCGCGCTGGAAGCGCGGATGGGCGTGCGGTTGCTGCAGCGGACCACGCGGCGGGTCAGCCTGACCGAACACGGCGCGCGTTTCCTGCAGCGCGTGCGCGGCGGCCTGGACCAGATCGACCAGGCATTTGCCGAACTGGACAGCGCGCGCTCGGTGCCTGCCGGGCGGCTGCGTGTGACCTTGCCGCGCATCGTCGCCGATCGCATGGTGCTGCCGCGGCTACCCGATTTCCTTGCGCGTTACCCGCAGGTGCAGGTGGAACTCTACGTCGACCCCGCGCTGACCGATCTGGTGGCCGAGGGCTTCGACGCCGGCATCCGCCTGGGCGAATCGCTCGCACAGGGCATGATCGCGGTGCCGGTCGGGCCACCCGAGCGGCAGGTGGTGGTGGCCACGCCGGCCTATTTCGAACGCCATGGCATGCCGCAGACCCCGCATGACCTGCAGGGCCATGCCTGCATCGTGCACCGCCTGGCCAACGGCCGGCTGATGCCCTGGGAGTTCAGCCGCGAAGGGCACGACCTGGACGTGGAAGTGATCGGGCGGCTGGTGTTCAACGATGCCGGCGTCGCCCATCACGCCGTGCTGGCGGGGCTGGGCATGGCCCAGGGCTTCGCTTCGCTGATGGCCGACGACATCGCCGCTGGGCGACTGCAGAGCGTGCTGCAGGACTGGCAGCCGCCGTTCCCCGGCTTCCACCTGTACTACCCCGCGCGTGAGCAGATGGCGCCCAAGCTGCGGGTGTTCATCGATCACCTGCGCGCGGGAATGCATGACTCGCAGCCCAGGTAGACGCCAACCCTGGTTGGCGGACGTCGCGTCGGCTCAGTCGAGCCCGCTCGACGCGACGGTCAGCGGCTCGACGCCCGGCCAATGGCAGCCATCCTCCTGCCACGCCGCGCTGTCATCGTGGAAGGAGGTCTGGCGTCCGTCGCGGGCGCGTTCGTAGCTCAGGTCCAGCACCAGCGCGCCCTGCGTGCTCAGCAGGTAGCGGCCGTTGAGGCGTCCATCGATACGCTCTTCCCACACGCTGTCGAACTGGTAGGGGCGATCTTCGGCAAGCACCGTCGTTTCCTGCGACACCTGTTGCAGTTGCAGGCGGCCTCGCTGCCCGGCGTACTGCACATCGGCGCTGCCATCGTCCAGCCAGCGCCACAGCAGGTGGATGCCGTCGTTGCGACCGCCCGTCAGGCAGCGATGGTCCTGCACGGTGCCGGCAGTGGCGGCACCAGACAGCAGCAGGGTCAGGCCAAGCAGTGCCAGCCGCCCATTCATCCGTTCAGCCCCAACCGGATGCCGAACCCCACCAGGAACAGGCCGGCCATGCGGCGCAGCGCATCGCTGACACGCGGGTGCTGGATCAACCGGCGACGGGCCAGGTTGCCCACGCCGATCAGCATCGAGCAGTAGGCAATGCTGACCACCAGGATGATGCCGGCCAGGGCTGCGAAGGTGGCGATGCCCTGGTGCGCCTTCGGATCGATGAACAACGGCAGGAAGGCCATGTAGAACAGGATCGCCTTCGGGTTGAGCAGGCTGACCAGGATCGCCTGCTGGAAGTAGCGGCCCGGCTGCATGCGGATCGGGCCAGCGTCGCCGCCCTCGTGCTTGGGCGTGCGCAGCAGGCTGATGCCGACCCACACCAGGTAGGCCGCACCGAGATACTGCACGGCGTGGAACACCAGCGGGTTGGCCTTGAGCAGCGCGGCCACGCCGGCCAGCGCCAGCCACATCAGGATCTGGTCACCGACCAGCAGGCCGGCCAACGCGGTGTAGCCGCCACGCACGCCACCCCGGCCCGTGGCGGTCAGCAGGGTGAAGGTGCCGGGGCCGGGCAGGGCGAGGAATACCAGCACGGCGACCAGAAACGTCCACAGGTCCTGGATGCCCATCCACGGCATGGCGGCGTTCTCTTGTTACGGGGGGCCGCCATTGTCGGTCAGCGCCACGGCGTGCGACAGGGGGCCGATGGGGCCAACCGGCATCCCGGACAGCAGCGGTTGCAGGTGCTGGCGTAGCTGCGCATGCAGTTGCCGTACCGCGGGTGAGAACTGCTTGCGATGCGGGCACACCAGCTGCAGTGGGATGCTGCTGCCAACACCGTCGAGCAGCAGCTGCAGGCGTCCGGCCAGCACGTCCTCGCGCAGGTCCAGCCAGGACTTGTAGGTGATGCCTTCGCCGGCAACGGCCCAGCGCCGCACCACGTCGGCGTCGTCGCAGACCAACGGGCCGCGCACCGGAATCACCACGCGCCGCCCCTCGACCTCGAACGACCAGCGATCGTAAGCGCGGCCACTGAGCTGGTAGACCAGGCAATCATGCTCGCGCAGCTCGTCCAGCCGCGTGGGTGTACCGCGTCGCTGCAGGTAGCCGGGCGAGGCCGCCAGCACGCGCCGGTTGCCTTCCAGCAGGGGCAGGGCAACGTAGTTGGCATCGTCGAAGTGGCCGATGCGGATGGCCACGTCGACCGGGTCGCGGAACACGTCTGCGACCTCGTCGGACAGGCGCAGGTGCAGGCGCAGCCGCGGGTGGGCTGCGCGGAACGCGCTCAGCCAGGGCAGCAGCAGGTTGCGACCGAAATCCGACGGCGCAGACAGCTGCAGGGTGCCGTGCAGCTCGGTGTCCTCGCCCTGCACGCGCGCCTGGCCTTCGCGCAGGGTGGCCAGTACCTCCTGCGCATACGGCAGGTACAGCGCGCCCTCGCCGGTCAGGCGCAGGCTGCGGGTGGTGCGCACGAACAGGCGCAGGTCCAGCTCGCGTTCCAGCCGTGCCACCGCCGCGGCAACCTGGCCGGGCAGCAGATCGGCTTCGCGGGCGGCCTGCGAGAAGCTGCCCAGCGCGGCAGTGCGGACGAACAGCTGCAGATCGTCGAAGCGGATCATCTTCATTGCCGGAGTGAAAGTGCTGCCCGATTCTGCGCCTTTCTGCGGGAGCGTGCGCAGCGCAACCTGTCGCCTCCTTCCCCACTGGACCGCTGCCATGCGAGCCATTGCCTACACCCACGCCGGCCTGCCGATTGATGATGCGCAGGCCCTGATCGACATCGAACTGGACCTGCCGCAGCCCGGCCCGCATGATCTGCGGGTGGCGGTGCGCGCGGTGGCGGTCAATCCGGTCGACACCAAGGTGCGGCGCGGCGTGGCCACCGACGGCCCGCGCGTGCTGGGCTGGGATGCGGTCGGCATCGTCGACGCGGTAGGCAGCGAGGTGACCCTGTTCCAGCCCGGCGACGCGGTCTACTACGCCGGTGTGATCGACCGCCCGGGCAGCAATGCCGAGTACCAGCTGGTGGACGAGCGCAGCGTTGGCCGCAAGCCGGCCAGTCTCGACGATGCCGCCGCCGCTGCACTGCCACTGACCGCGATCACCGCGTGGGAGCTGCTGTTCGACCGCCTGCGCATCCCGGAGGGCGGCGGTGAAGGGCAGAACCTGCTGGTGATCGGTGCTGCCGGCGGTGTCGGTTCGATCCTGGTGCAGCTGGCGCGGAAGCTGACGAAACTGACGGTGATCGGCACCGCCTCGCGTCCGGATACCCAGGACTGGGCGTACGCAATGGGCGCACACCACGTGATCGACCACAGCCTGCCGCTGGCCGAGGGACTGGCGCGGCTTGGCATCAGCGAGGTGCAGCACGTGGCCAGCCTGACCCACTCCGACCAGTACTACGCGCAGATCGTGGAACTGCTGGCACCGCAGGGCCAGCTGGGGCTGATCGACGATCCTGGCCAGGTGGACGTGATGGCGCTCAAGCGCAAGGCGCTGTCGCTGCACTGGGAATCGATGTTCACCCGCCCGCTGTACAAGACCGCGGACATGCAGCGCCAGCACGACCTGTTGAACCGTGTGGCCGAGCTGATCGACACGGGCGTGCTGCAGACCACGCTGGGCGAGCACTTCGGGCGCATCGACGCAGCCAACCTGCGGCGCGCCCACGCACTGCTGGAGAGCCATCGCGCCAAGGGCAAGATCGTCCTGGAAGGCTGGTAAGGCCGGTTGTTCCCGCGCCCTTGGGGTCAGATCCCTTTCCCAAAGGAAAAGGGATCTGACCCCTGCCTCAGGCCACGCCGTTGTCGACGTGTTCGGTGAAACCGGGCTGCTGCCGCAGGCGTTCGAACCACGCCGCGAGGTGTGGCAGCGCCGGTTTGGTGCCAGGCGTGCTGCGCCAGCGTTGGGTCGACAGCCCGAGCACGATGTCGGCCAGAGTGAAAGTATTGCCCGCCACGTGCGAATGGCCACCGGCCAACTGTGTGTCGAGCACCCCCATCAAGCGGTTCCACTGCGCCAGGCTGGCCTCGGCGCGGGCATCGTCCGGGTAGTCCGGATGCTGGCGCACGCGTGCCATGAACACGTGCCGCCAGGCGCTGTTGAGGTCGCTGGCCTGCCAGTCCATCCACTGCTCGACCCGGGCGCGGCCCTGCGCCGTACCGGGCAGCAGGTCGTCACGGCCAGCGCGCACGGCCAGGTAGCGGCAGATGCTGTTGGACTCCCACAGCACGAAGTCGCCATCGCGCAGGACCGGCACCTGCCGGTTCGGATTCAACGTGGCCAGCAGGTCCGCCGGCGGCATTGGCTCGTGGTGAAGTGGCAGGTCGAGGCCGGCGCACAGCCACAACGCCTTGCGCACGTTGATGGAGCTTGGCTTTCCGTACAGAGCGAGCATGGGGGCTTCCGGGGCGGGCCGACCCAGCCTAGCGCAGCGGGGCTAAACTGATCGCATGAATATCGAAGTCCTCATGATCCTGGCGGTGGTACTGCTGCTGGCGACCCTGGTCGCACTGTTGCTGCTGTGGCGTCGCACCCCTGGTAACGCAGCGTCCGGCGATCTGCAGCGGCAGCTGGACAGCGAACGCGAACAGCATCGTCTCGCCCTGGTCGATGCCGGCCAGCTGCGCGGCCGCCTCGATGCGCTGGGCGCGGAACTGGAAAACGAACGAGGCCGCAGCCAGCAGCACGCACAGGCGGTCACCACGCTGACCGCCCGGGTGGAGCGCGAAGCAGCGCTGTCGGCCAGCCGCGAAGCACAACTGGCCGAACGTGAAGCGGCCCTGGCGCAGGCGCGCGCTGCCGTTGCCGATACCAGCAGCGAGCTGCAGCAGGCGCAGCAGCGCTACCAGCAGCTGCACGGTGAACATGCCCGCGCGGTAGCCAATCTGCAGCACTCCGAACGGGCCAGTGCCGAACTGCGCAGCTATCTCGATACCGCCAAGGAAAAGCTGTCCGGCGCCTTCGCCGAACTGGCGGGCAAGGTGTTCGACGAACGCGGACAGCAGTTCGAGAAGAACGTGCGACAGGCGACGGTGCAGTCGCGCGCGGATATCGAGGGGCTGCTCAAGCCGTTCGCTGACAAGCTGGGTGATTTCCGCACCCGCGTCGATACCCTGTATGGCGAGGAAGCGCGCCAGCGCGCCAGCCTGCTCGGCGCGGTGGGCGAACTGAAGACGCTCAACCAGGACATGGCCGCGCAGGCATCGGCGCTGACCAATGCATTGAAGGGCAATGCCAAGGTCCGCGGCGACTGGGGCGAGCTGATGCTCGACAACGTACTGCGCGGATCGGGCCTGGAAGAGGGCGTGCACTACCAGCGGCAGAAGCATGCCGTGGATGACGAAGGCGCGCGCCTGCGACCGGACGTGGTGGTGCAGTTCCCCGACGAACGCAGCGTGGTGATCGACAGCAAGGTGAACCTGATCGCCTGGCAGGAAGCCATGAATGCCGCCACCCCGGAGCAGTCCGAAGATGCGCTGCGCCGGCACGCGGTTGCGCTGCGTCAGCACGTGAAGGACCTGGGCGAGAAAAACTACCCCAAGGCACTGGGCAGCGAGACGCTGGACATCACCATTGCCTTCGTTCCCATCGAGGGTGCCTTGTCCGCCGCACTGGGCGCCGACGGCAGCCTGCAGGCGTTCGCCTTCGACAACCGCGTGGTGTTCGCCTCACCCAATACCCTGATGGCGCTGCTGCGCGTGGCCGAGCGCCTGTGGACGCGCGACAAGGTGCAGAAGCAGGCGCTGAAGATCAGCGAGGCCGGCGGCTTGGTGCTGGACGCATTGACCGGGTTCCTGAAGGACTTCAACGCCGTGGGCACCAAGCTGGACGATGCCGCCAAGGTCTACGCCGATGCGCGCAATCGCCTGATCGACTCGCCGCAGTCGGCCATCAGCCGCGCCCGCCGGCTTGCCGAACTGGGCAGCAAGGCCAAGCGCGCGCTGCCGCCGGAGCTGACGCCCGACCCGATGCAGCAGCTGGGTGCATCGGAGGATGATGAGGACGGCAATGCGGGCTGACACTTCCTCTGCACCTGCGCCTGGTTATGCTGGGCGCCCTGTATTCGTGGCGGGTATCCACATGCGCTTGCGCTCCTGTGCCGTTCTTGTCCTGGCCGCGTTGCTGGGCGCATGCAGCAGCGCGCCTCCGGTCGCTGACACGGTCGCCCCGACACCCGAAGCCAGCGAGGCCTACCGCGAAGCACGTGACGTCGACTGCCAGGCCGCTGGTGGCACCCTGCAGCGGCTCGGCCGGCTGCAGCGCGAGCAGTGCGTGATTCCCTATGCCGACGCCGGCAAGGCCTGCAGCGGCAAGAGCGACTGCACGGGCCAGTGCCTGGCTGCGGGCGAGGTGGCGCCCGGTGCTGTGGCGTCCGGTACCTGCCAGCGTGATGCCCGCCAGAACTTCGGTTGCCGCCAGCGTATCGACGACGGCAAGGCGCAGGGCACGATCTGCGTGGATTGATCGTAGTGCCGGCCGCTGGCCGGCAGGCGCATGAACCCCTGGGAACGGTCGCACGATTGCCGGCCAGCGGCCGGCACTACCGGCATCGCGCGGCGCTATGCTGGTGGGCCATTCCCCGCCGTAGCCGGAGCCCCCGCGTGAGCACCCCGATCCAGGATATTTCCCTCACCACCATCGACGGCCAGCCGTCCTCGCTTGCCGACTACCAGGGCAAGGTGCTGCTGCTGGTCAACGTTGCCTCCAAGTGCGGCCTGACCCCGCAGTACGAAGGCCTGCAGGCGCTGTATGCAGAAAAGCATGCACAGGGCCTGGAAGTGCTGGGCTTCCCCGCCAACAACTTCCTGGGTCAGGAGCCGGGCAGCGAGGCCGAGATCCAGCAGTTCTGCCAGCTCACCTACGATGTCAGTTTCCCGATGTTCTCCAAGATCAGCGTGGCTGGCGAGGACACCCACCCGCTGTACCAGCAGCTGACCGCCGCGCAGCCGCAGTCGATCGGTGAAGGCCCGCTGCGCGAGCGCCTGGCCAGCAAGGAGATCCCGATCCATCCGGCACCGGCGGTGCTGTGGAACTTCGAGAAGTTCCTGGTCGGCCGCGACGGCAAGGTCGTCGCACGCTTTGCGCCGGATGTGGCCGCCGACGACGCACGCCTGCGCGAGGCCATCGAGACGGCGCTGGCGGCCTGAGGAAAGCGTGCCAACCCAGGTTGGCCCCTACCGGAAAAGAAAAACCCCGCCGAGGCGGGGTTTTTCATGCTTCGATGCGCGGCCTCAGTGGGTCCACTGCGGCATCGGCATCGCATCGACCGGGATCGGCGAATTCGCATCGTCGTGGCCGCGGTCGCGCTTGCTGCGCAGATCGTTCTCGATCTGGTAGTTGCGGCGCTGCATCCACGCATCGCGAACCAGGGCATATTCGTCCACTGCGGTGTCGCGCAGATCGTCGATCGCCAGCAGCTGTGCGCGGGTGTCGACCAGCTGCAGGCCCTGCAGGCCGATGCGGATCTTGTCTTCCTCGATGCGGCGCATCGGCGACAACGGGATGTCACCGGCCAGGCCGAACACATCGCGCACGGTACGTGGGCCGAAGAACGGCAGTTCCACGTAGCGCGAACGACGCCAGCCCCAGGCACCCAGAGTCTGGCCGAAGTCTTCATTGCGACGCGGCACCATCGCCTTGCTGGCCGGATCGAACAGGCCACCGATGCCCAGCGTGCTGTTCATCAGGAAGCGGCCGAGGCTGTCCCACGCATCGGCACCGCGACCCTGCAGCAGCTGGTTGGTGATGGTGACCGGCGCACGCAGGTTGCTGAAGAAGTTGCTGACGCCGGTACGCGCGAAGCGCGGCACCACATGGGTGTAGGCGGTGGCCAGCGGGCGGGCCACGCCGCGGTCGACCGCATTGTTGAACCTGTGCACCTTGCGGTTGAACGGTTCCCACGGATCGTAGGCCGCCGCGCTGCCGGTGTTGCCGGTGCCGCCATACAGGGCGTCGAAGTCATCGTCACCGCCGGCGGCGGTGGACGCTGCGGTCTTCGGTACGCCGGCCTCCGCGCCCTGCGGCGCAGCCGTCGGCGACGAAGCGGCGGGCGCCGCAGGATTGGCCACGGGGGGGACCGGAGCAGCGTCGACCACACCGGTATCGGCCGTTGCGGCCGGCACTTCGGCAGCAGGGCTGGGCGCAACCACGGTGCTGGCGACCGGTGCATCGCTGCGCGCGGGCTTGCCGGCACAGGCGGTCAGGGCGGTGGCCAGGAGGATCAGGGGGAAAGTGCGCACGACGTTCATGTCAGCTCGCAGCAGAAGTAGCGTTGAAATCCAGGTCGGGCGACAGCCGGTAGGCTGCGCTCAGCTCGTTGTAGCCGGCCGGTGCGCCGGAAATGGCCAGTGCATGGCCTGCCTTGCGTGCACGGGCGGCCAGTTCGGCCAGCAGGGCCAGGCCGGCGCTGTCCACGCGCTCGACCTCGCCCAGCTCCAGCCGTGCCAGCTGGGCCGGCAGGGCCTGCAGCTGTGGCCACAGTGCGATCACCGCGGCACGGTCAAGCACCCCGCGCAGGCGCAGGGTGTCGCCTTCCAGCAGCGCCAGTGCGTTACTTGCCATTGCCCGCGGGCCCGGCCTGCATGCTGCCGCTGTGCAGTTCGCTGGCCACCTGCTTGATGCCCTTCTGGCGCAGCGGGGTATCGAACTGGTTGCGGAAGGTCTGCACGTAGGAGATGCCTTCGATGTTGACGTCGAAGATCTTCCACTGGCCGTTCACGTTGCGCATCCAGTACTCGACGGGCGTCGGTTCGCTGCCGGCGCGTACCAGTTCGGTGCTCACGCGCACGCCGCGGTTGCCCGGCAGCGGGCTTTCACCCTTCAGGCGGAAGCTCGGCTTGCCCTGGATGTTGAGCAGGGTCGAACCGTAGCGCTGCATCAGGCTGTCGGCCATGGCATCGGCGAACAGCTTGATGTCGGCATCCGAGGCGCCGCGGGCGTGCGGGCCCAGTACCAGGCGTGCCGCATAGTCGCGGTCGAAGGTGCGGTTCAATTCGCTGTCGATGTAGTTGCGCAGGCTGGCCGGGTTGCTGCTGAACTCGCTCCGGCGCTGCTGCAGCGTGGTGAGGATGCGCGTGCTGGCATCGATCACCACCTTGCCGGCCTGGCCCTGCGTCGCGGCTGCGGCGGGGGCGGCGGCCTGGGCCTGGGCGAGGAACGGCGTGGCCAGCAGCAACGTCGAGGCGAGCAGGGCCGGGATCAGTTTCATCTTCATGGTTGCGGTTCCGTTGCAGGCGCCTGGGCGCCATCGTTGGGCTTCTGGCCTGCGCCGCCACCGGCGCCGCCACTGAACATGTACTTGCCGACCAGCTGGATCAGGTCAACCGCCGGCTGGGTGAAGACGATCTCGTCACCGGCCTTCAGCACGTCCGGGTCACCGCCCGGCTGCAGACCGATATAGCTCTCGCCGAGCAAACCACTGGTGAAGATGCCGGCCGAGGTGTCCGCCGGCAGGTCCTTGACCTTGCTGTCCATGCGCAGGGTCACGATGGATTCGAACTTCACCGGATCCAGGTCGATCGAGGCGACCTGGCCGACGGTGACGCCGCCGATCTTCACCGGCGCCTGCTTGCGCAGCTGGCCGACCTGGGAGAAGCGCGCCTTCAGCTCGTAGCCCTGGCTGCCCCAGCTCCAGCGCTGGTTGGTCGAGGCCACGGCCAGCACCATCAGCGAGGCCAGGGCCAGCAGCAGGAATGCGCCGACAGAGAATTCGAGTCTGGGACCGCGGATGGCCATGTGGATTACCTGATCGAGTCGTAGTGGCCGCGCGCGCCTGCGCACCGCCGGTGGAGGGGTTAGGTGAACAACATTGCCGACAGCACGAAGTTGAACATCAGCACCAGCAGCGAGGCGTTGACCACCGCACGGGTGGTCGCCACCGAGGTGCCCTCGATGGTCGGCTCGGCGTGGAAACCAACGTAGGCGGCGACCAGCGCGGCGGTGCCGCCGAAGATCGCCGACTTCAGCATCGCCACGCCGAAGTCATCCCAGAAATCGACGCTGTTGCGCAGCGCCGACCAGAACACGCCATTGTCCAGGCCCAGCACGTGCACCGCTTCGAAGTAGCTGGCACTGATCGCCAGCGAGCAGAAGATGCCGGTCAGCAGCGGCACGGTCAGCACCGCCGCCCAGAAGCGCGGCGCGACGGCCTTGGCCACCGGGTCGATCGCCATCAGCTCCAGTGCCTTGATCTGGTCGGTGGCGCGCATCAGCCCCAGTTCGGCGGCAATCGAGCTGCCGGCGCGGCCGATGAACAGCAGCGCGGTCAGTACCGGCGCCAGCTCGCGGTACAGCGACAGGCCGAGCAGGGTCGACAGCGCGTCCGCCGCACCGAAGGTGGTCAGCGTGCGATAGCCCTGCAGGGTCAGCACCAGGCCGACGAAAGCACCACCGACGGCGATGATCGGCAGCGAGCGGGCGCCGATCTTGTAGATCTCGCGGGTCAGCTCGGCCAGGAAATCACGGGTCGGCAGCGAACCACGCAGCACGGTCAGCGAGAACAGGCCAGCGCGGCCCAGCGAGCGGGTGGCTTGGACGAACGGCATCAGGCGACCCTCGCGCGCGGCGCGGCATCGAACGGAATGGGGCCATCGGGCTGGCCGTGCAGGAACTGCCGCAGCAGCGGGTCCTGGCTGGACTGCAGCGCCTCGGGCGTGCCCTGGAACACGATGCCGCCATTGGCAATGGCGATCACCTGGTCGCAGATCGGCAGGGTCTCGTGCACGTGGTGGCTGACGATGATGCTGGTCAGGCCCAGGCTGTGGTTGAGGCGCTGGATCAGGCTCATGATCACCCCCGAGGCGATCGGGTCCAGCCCGGTCAGCGGCTCGTCGTAGATCATCAGCGGCGGATCCAGCGCCAGCGCGCGGGCCAGCGCGACGCGGCGCGCCATGCCGCCGGACAGTTCGCGCGGCCAGGCATCGGCAGCGGCCAGCAGGCCCACCGCATGCAGCTTCATTTCCACCAGCCGGCGCAGCACGGCGGTCGGCAGGCGGGTATGCGTGCGCAGTGGCAGCGCGACGTTTTCGGCCACGGTCAGATCGGTCAGCAGGCCGTTGCCCTGCAGCAGTACACCCACGCTCTTGCGCATTTCCAGCAGCGCGCCGCTGTCATGCGGAATCGGCTTGCCGAACAGGGTGACCTCGCCGGCGACCGGACGCAGTTCGCCGGTCAGTGCCGCCAGCAGGGTCGACTTGCCGCTGCCGGACGGACCCAGCACGGCCGTGATGCTGCCCTTGGGCACCTGCAGCGACACGTCACGCAGGATCGTGCGCCCGCTCCGGTCGATGCGGACGTTGGATAACTGCACCAGACTGGAGGTGGAAGCCGACATGGGCACCATTAACGTTTTTTAGACATCGAAGGATCGGGCCCGTCGGCTGAACATAAGCAGACTGGACGGTGCAGTATTGTGGCACGGCAAGACCCCTGCCAGGCCGGGACAATCGGCCGGCAGCCCGGAACAATCCGTACCGGCGATGGGCTGACCATTGAATACTGCCTGCCGTGCTGCACACTGTGCATGATGAGTGACCCGGGCAGCGATTTCCGCCTCTACCATTCCAACTCCCTGGACGTGCTGGCCGCGCTGCTGGCGCGCAACGTGCGTGCGCCGGTTCCGGGCCAGCCGTTGCTGGCGCCGGAAGTGGTGCTGATCCCGCAGGTGGCGATGCGGCGTTGGCTGCAAGCGACACTCGCTGCCGAATATGGCGTGGCCGCCAACCTTGAGTTCCTGACCCCGGGCGAGTTCGTTGCCCGTGCGCTCAACGCCAATGTGCCGGGTGAACGCGACGACCTGGACGCGGCCGGCCTGCATTGGAAGCTGTACCAGGCACTGCGCGACCCGGCCCTGCTGGCACAGCCACCGATGCGCGCGCTGCAGTCCTATCTTGCCGGCGGCGACGCGCTGAAGCCGTGGGCACTGGCCGGTGAACTGGCATCGGTGTTCGAGAAGTACCAGGCCTGGCGCCGCGACTGGCTGCTGCGCTGGGAGGCCGGCGCCGACCCGGCCGATCCGCAGGCGATCCTGTGGCGCACCATCGCCGGTGGCCACGATTACCGCGCGCGCCGCATCCAGGCGTATCTGGATCGTTTCGAGGGCGCCGGCCAGCCGTTGCCACAGGGCCTGCCGCCGCGCATCTCCGCGTTCGCGACGCTCAACATCTCGCCCGACGTGCTGCGGGTGATGGCCACCCAGGCGCGGGTGGGCGAGCTGCACTTCTACATGCCCACCCCCGTGCAGTCGTACTGGGGCGACCTGCAGACCCTGGCCGAGCGCCTGCGCAGCGGTGCACCGGACCCCTTCGGTGAAGCTGCGGGCGAGAACCGGCTGCTGGAAGCCTGGGGCGCGGCGGGGCGCGATTTCATGGCGGTGCTGGGCAGCTACGAGGTGGTGCATCCAGCCGGCGAGATCGCGGCCTATTCCGACCCGGAGGACGACACGCGGCCGACCCTGGCCGAAGGGGGACTGTCCGACAGCCTGCTGCACCGCCTGCAGCGCGATCTGTTCCATCGCCGCGCGTTGCCCTCGGGCGAGCTGCGCGACGGGCTGCGCAGCGACGACCCCAGCCTGCAGGTGCATGCCTGCCATACCCGGCTGCGCGAGCTGCAGGTACTGCACGACCAGCTGCGCAGCCTGCTGCAGGACCCGCGCTTCGACCCGCCGCTGCAGGCGCGTGAGATCGCGGTGCTTGCACCGGACATCGATCCCTATGTGCCGTATCTGGAAGCGGTGTTCGGCGGCCGTGGGGGTGAGGACGAGCACATCCCCTATGCGCTGGCCGACAGCAGTCCGCTGGCGGGCGAGCCGCTGGCCGATGTGTTCGTGCATCTGCTGGGCCTGCCGGTCTCGCGCTTTGGCTTGAATGAAGTGCTGGACCTGCTGGCCAGTGCGCCGCTGGCCGAAGCGGCCGGACTGGAGGCGGTGGACTTCGATCGCCTGCATGGCTGGCTGCAGCAGGCCGGTGCACGATGGGGCCTGGATGCGAAGCACCGCAACCAGCACCAGGCACCGGCCGACGACGCCTACACCTGGCAGTTCGCACTGGACCGCCTGGTACTGGGCCATGCCACCGGCAGCGAGGCGGACCTGGCTGGTGTCGCACCGTGGATCGAGCTGGAGGGCGGCGCGCTGGACGCGCTGGACCGGCTGCTGCGCCTGC